>NZ_CP023407.1:3087500-3396250 GCF_003665435.1 Streptomyces fungicidicus | reverse complement strand
CCTCGCCATGGAGGAGCACAGCCGCTGGACCGGCGGCCGACGGGAGTCGGCCCTCCTCGGAGCCGCCCTCGAGCTCCCCCCGCGGGCCCTGCTCTCCATCACCGGCGGCGAGGAGGAACTCGCCCGGCTGCTCACCGAGGCCGTCTCCACCCGGTGGCAGGCGCACATCCGCGAGATCGCGAACCTCGTCTCCCTCGACAAGAAGGAGCTCAAGAGCACGCTGCGCGCCATGCACGACGAGTACCAGACACTCATGGCGGCCACCCTCAGCCGGGCCGGCGGCGTCGACGCCGCCGAGAACGGGAAGCGCTACCTCGACGAGATCGTCCACCACTTCTGGACGCGGTTAGAAGGCGGCTGAGCCCCGGCGCGCAACGATTCACTCAATCTTGCGGGAACTTGATGTGCGCTGAGTCACGTTCAAGTTGAATGATTGCAAGTGAGCGTACCGCCGTGCCGTACGTGCGGACGCGGCCTGCAGGGGGTTCCAGGTGAGTGCTTCCCGGCGTAGTGGGACCACCGACGAGCTGGGGCCGGACGAGCCCGAGCCCGGGCGGGAGGGCTCCGACGGCTCCGATCTGCTCGCCGCGCTGCTCGACGGCATGGACGCCGCCCTGTGCGCGCTGGACGCGGACGGGACGGTCACGCACTGGAACCGCGAGGCGGAGCGGATCCTCGGCTGGACCGCGGCCGAGGCGGTCGGCAGGGCCGGGTTCGCCGGCTGGGCGGTGCGCAGCGCGGACGCCGAGGAGGTCGAGACCCGGCTGATGGCGGCCATGGACGCGCCGGGCCGGCAGGTCAACGAGTTCGCGCTGCTGACCAAGGACGGCGGCCGGGTGCTGGTGCGGACCCAGTCCGCGGCCGTGCGCGGGCCGGACGGCAAGCCGGCGGGGATCTACTGCGCGTTCAGCGAGGTGCACGCCCAGATCGACCTGGAGCGGTCGATCGCGCTGAGCGAGGCGCTGCTGGAGGACGCCAGCTGGGGCGTCGTCCTGGTCGACGCCGATCTGCGGCCCGCCGTGGTGAACGCGCACGCCGCGCGGGCGCTGGGCGCGGGGCGGACGTCCGTACTGGGGCGGCCGCTGGGGGAGCTGCTCGCGCAGGGCGTGGAGGAACTGGAGAGCGCGCTCACCCACGTCCTCGCGGAGGGCGCGCCGCCCGCGCCCGCCGAGCTGTGGGTGAGCGTGCGCACGCCGGAGGGCGAGCGGCGCCGGTGCTGGCGCAGCGGGTTCGTGCGGCTGGCGTCGCCGCTCGCGGAGGAGCCGGTGCCGCTCGGCGTCGGCTGGCTGTTCCAGGACGTGACCGAGTCCCGGCAGGGCGAGCAGGAGGCGGCGCTGCTGCGGTTCCGCGCGCAGCAGCTGCACCGCGCGGCGCGCGCGGCGGCGGAGTGCGAGGACCCGGCCGAGGCGGCGACGGTGCACCTGGACTTCGCGCTCGCCGGGTTCGCCGACCACGCGCTGATCGACCGGGTGGCCGACGGCGGGGAGGACGCCGACCGGGTCCGGCTGGTGCGGATCGCGGCCACCCCGTCCGGCGCGCCGGGCCCGAGCAGGCTGGCCGGCCGCGCGGGGCTGCCGGTGCGGTACGGCGAGGGGCATCCGGCGGTGCAGTGCGTGGAGCGCGCCGGGACGGTGCGGGCCGGTGTCGGCTCCATGGGGGCGGAGGCGGCGCGGGCGTGGGCGCTGTCCCGGCAGTGGCCGGCGGACGCGGTGCACGCGCTGTGCACGGTGCTGCGGAGCCGGGGGCGCACGCTGGGTGCCGTGACGTTTCTGCGGGCGGCGGGGCGGAACGCGTTCGAACGGTCCGACGCCATGTACGCGGAGGATGTGGCGGCCCACATCGCGTCGGCCCTCGACCTGTCGGCCCTGGTGCCCCGGGACCACTGAACCCGACCGGGAGGGCTGCCCCGGGACCCCGCTCCTCACCCGCCGGAGGGGCTGATTCCAGCCCTTCCGGGCCTCCGGGTCAGTGGCGGTAGAAGATCCGGTCCGCGTAGCGGTCCATGACGCGGGCGTTCCACTCGTGGCCGCCGTCCACGTTGCCGGAGCGCAGCAGCGGCGGCTCGATGCCCCGGTCGGCGAGGACGGCCGCCGCCGTGGCCACGACGGCCTGCAGCAGCGCCGTGGTGGCCACCGTGGAGGCGGGGGCGAACGGCGCCGGGACGCTGTCGAGCGTCAGCTCCGCGTCGCCGACCGCGATCCGGGAGTCCAGGACGACATCGCAGTGGTCCTTGAGGAAGGTCCCCGACGAGTGCCGGGACGTGGTCTGCGCCGCGTACGCCACCGAGGTCACGCCGATCACCTTCACGCCCAGCTCGCGGGCCTTCACCGCCATCTCCACGGGCAGCGCGTTGCGCCCGGACAGGGAGACGACGATCAGCGCGTCGCCGGCGCGCAGCGGTGAGGACTCCAGCACGACGCCCGCGAGCCCGTCGACCCGCTCCAGGGCGGAGCCCAGCGTGGCCGGCCGTACGTCGACGCCGACGACCCCCGGCACCGTGAGCAGGTTCATCAGGGCGAGCCCGCCCGCCCGGTAGACGAGGTCCTGCGCCGCGAGCGAGGAGTGCCCCGCGCCGAAGGCGAAGAGACGGCCGCCGTCCGCGACCGTGTCGGCCAGCAGCGTGCCGGCGGCCGCGACGGGCCCGGCCTCCTCGTCGCGGATCCGCTGCAGCAGGTCGATCGCGGCGTCCAGGAACTGACCGGCCGGCGTGCGGTCGCTCATGCGGCATCCCTTCGCGGAGGAGTGTTGCGGATCACCGTGCGGTCTGGACCAGTGCCGTGTCAATACAGCGCCCGATGGCGTGGTTTCCACGCCCGGAAGCCCTCCGTTTCCATGGCGCGGCCCGCTTGTCGGTCCCATGCGCAAGAATTGAGTCCCGGGCCGGCGCACGCGCCGGTGAGCCGGCCGGCCTCCGGCAGAGCCATCCGCAGATCTCATCAAGGGGCATGTATGTCCGGACTGATCGACACCACGGAGATGTACCTCCGCACCATCCTCGAGCTGGAAGAGGAAGGTGTGGTCCCCATGCGTGCCCGGATCGCCGAGCGGCTCGACCAGAGCGGGCCGACCGTCAGCCAGACGGTGGCCCGCATGGAGCGTGACGGCCTTGTCTCCGTCGCCCCCGACCGGCACCTGGAGCTCACGGACGAGGGCCGCCGGCTGGCGACGCGCGTGATGCGCAAGCACCGCCTCGCCGAGTGTCTCCTGGTCGACGTGATCGGCCTGGAGTGGGAGCAGGTCCACGCCGAGGCGTGCCGCTGGGAGCACGTGATGAGCGAGGCCGTCGAGCGCCGTGTCCTGGAGCTGCTGCGGCACCCGACCGAGTCGCCGTACGGGAACCCGATCCCGGGCCTGGAGGAGCTGGGCGAGAAGGACGGCGCCCACCCGTTCCTGGACGAGGGCATGGTCTCCCTCGCCGACCTCGACCCGGGCGCCGGGGGCAAGACGGTCGTGGTGCGCCGGATCGGCGAGCCGATCCAGACGGACGCGCAGCTGATGTACACGCTGCGCCGGGCCGGCGTGCAGCCCGGTTCGGTGGTCAGCGTGACCGAGTCGGCGGGCGGGGTGCTGGTGGGCAGCAGCGGCGAGGCGGCCGAGCTGGAGTCGGAGGTGGCGTCGCACGTCTTCGTCGCCAAGCCCTGAGCGGGTGTGAACGCGCCGATTTCCGGATCCGGTCTGTGGAAGGGCAGCGCCCGCGGGGTTCGCGTGCGAGGCTGTCGCGTGAGGCATATGACCTGAGGGCTCTGGCCGGGCCCGACAGCGATGTCATCCCGGCGGAGGAGGGGCGGGACGATGTGCCGTGACCACGTGAGGAGCCCCGGCGCCGCACGGCGCCGGGGCCTGTCCTCCCCTGTGCTGACCCGGAGCCCCGAGCTCCCAGGGTCAATCCCCTCGGACCGTTTTCCCCGAGCGGCCCGCCTCCCGCTGAAGATCTCCCCCGGGCCACGGCGATCAATCCCCGCCGGGGGTCACTCGAACGAGGGGTGTTACCGGGCAAGAAGGCGTGTTCGAATGCGCATTCGATAATCTGCGGGCGGTAGCAACAGGCAGGGCCAGCACAACGGGCAGCGGGCAGGCAGCGAGCTTGGGGGGTGCCAGGGCATGGCGCGACGCATCGACGTGACGGGGGCGGACGGCGTACGGCTCGCCGCCTGGGAGTTCGGGGACCCGCCCAAGGACGGGGCCGACCCGGCGGAGAGCGCCGCGCAGCACGCCCCCGGAGTGTTCTTACTGCACGGCCTGATGGGACGCGCCTCGCACTGGGCGTCCACCGCCCGCCGGCTCTCCGGGCGGTACCGGGCGGTCGCCCTCGACCAGCGCGGCCACGGCCGCAGCGACAAGCCCCCACAGGCCTCCTTCACCCGCGGCGCCTACGTCGACGACGCCGAGGCCGCACTGGAGCAGCTCGGCCTCGGCCCCACCGTCCTCATCGGCCACGCGATGGGCGCGCTGACCGCCTGGCAGCTGGCCGCGAAACGCCCCGACCTGGTGCGCGGGCTGATCGTCTGCGACATGCGGGCCTCCGCCCTCGGCGCCGCCTCGCAGCGCGAGTGGGCCGAGTGGTTCAAGGCCTGGCCGGTCCCGTTCGCCACGCTCGCCGACGTGCGCAAGTGGTTCGGCGAGGACGACCCCTGGGTGGAGCGGCCCAACCCGGCCCGCGGCGAGTTCTACGCCGAGGTGATGGCCGAGTCGCCCGACGGCTGGCGCCCCGTCTTCGACCCCGAGCAGATGCTCCGCTCCCGCGAGACCTGGGTGTTCGACGCCCACTGGGAGGAGCTGGCCCAGGTGCGCTGCCCCGCCCTGGTGGTCCGCGGCCTCGACGGCGAACTGGGCCGCGCGGAGGCCCAGGAGATGGTCCGCGTCCTCCCGCGCGGCCAGTACGCGGAGGTCGCCGACGCCGGCCACCTGGTCCACTACGACCAGCCGGAGACCTGGCTGGCGGCGATCGAACCCTTCCTCGACTCGCTCGGCACCCCCTGACCCCGCTTCCGCGGGCCCGCGCGGGGTCCGGGAAGCTCAGCCCTTGCTGACCGCCGTCAGGATCTCCGGGAGGCGGCCGGCCGTGCGCGGGGCGGCCAGCCGCAGGCCGAGGAGCGTCAGCGCCGCCCCGTACGCCGTGCCCGCCGGCAGCAGCAGCCACCGCCACTGCTCGCCGCCCTCGCCGACGTTCACCCAGACCGTGAGGGCGATGACCGGGACGCACAGCGCCGCCGCCACGACCATGCCGCCGACCAGGGAGATCCAGGCCAGCCCCGCCTGCCCGGGGGCGACGTTCTTGTAGCCCTCCTGCGGGATGGAGTAGGGGAACCGGGCCGAGGCCCACGCGCCCGTCGCGAGCATCGCGCCCAGCAGCGCGAAGGACAGTCCCAGCGCCTCCGGCAGCCGCGCCCAGTCGCCCAGCACCGCCGCCGTCAGCACGGTGACGAGCGTGGCGTAGGGCAGCGTGATCAGCAGCAGCGCCAGCGCGCGGGCACGCAGCTCGACGTAGGCGTCCCGGGTGGACGAGATCGTCATCGCGACCATCCAGAACGCCGAGGTGTCCTGCCCGAACTGGTTGTACATCTGGACGCCGAGCATCCCGGCCGCGAAGCAGGCCAGGTACACCGAGCCGGTGCCCTGCCAGGCGTTGAACAGCGGCACGATCAGTCCGATCGCCAGCGAGGTCACCCACGCGGCCTTCGTCTTCGGATCGCGCAGCACGTAGCGCAGACTGCGCTCCACGGCCGTACCGGTACGGCCCGGCGGCAGCAGCCCGGCGAGGCCCCCCGGTGTGCGGTCGCGGGCCACCGTGTCCCCGGCCGCCTGGAGGGTGGAACCGTCCGGCGACGTCATCAGCCGGGTCAGGGACCGCGACCACAGGACCAGCAGCACCGCCAAGGCGGCGGCGCTCAGCGCCAGTTGCGCCAGCGCGACGCCGTACGAGCCCTCGCCCGCCGAGTGCACCGCGCCGATCGCCGACGCCGGCGGGAGCCACCGCAGCACGGCCGCCGCCGGTTCCAGCTGCTCCAGACCGGAGGAACCCAGCCGCTGCACCCCGAAGTTGACCAGCTGGGCCCCGACGGCGATCACCAGCCCGCTGAGCACCGCGAGATCCCGCCCCTTGCGGCTGGTGAGCAGCCGCACGTTGGCGGCGGCGACCGCCCGCGCCAGCGCCACGCACACCAGCAGCGCCAGCGGCACGGCGAGCACGCCCACCGCGAACGCCGCCCCGCCGTGCGCCACGGCGATCACGCAGCCGGCGAGCAGGCAGAGCGTGAACAGCGGCCCGATGCCGACCAGCGAGGCCACCAGCAGGGCCCGCACCAGCGGCCGCGGCCGCAGCGGCAGCATCACCAGCCGGGTCGGGTCGAGGGTCTCGTCCCCGCCGGGGAAGAACAGCGGCATCACCGCCCAGCCCAGCCCCAGCACCGTCACCAGGAGCACGGCCAGGGAGTCGACGTGGTCGAAGCCGCGCAGCGCGATCAGCCCGACCAGCTGGAGCGCGGCGAACAGCAGGGCGACGACGGCGGAGGCGATGTACGCAGTCCGGCGCCCGCCGGACTGCCGCAAGCCGTTGCGCAGGAGGGACAGTTTCAGCCGGACGAGGACGGGGGTGAGGGCGGCGGCCGCGGGGGCGCTCACCGGGAGCCCCCGCCCAGCCAGTCCAGGTCCGAGCCGCCGTGGCGGCCCTCCGCGCCGACGAGTTCCAGGAACGCCCGCTGCAGCGACGGCGCGTCGCCGCGCACCTCGGCGAGCGGCCCGTGGGCCCGGATCCGGCCCGCGGCCATCACCGCCACCCAGTCGCACAGCGACTCGACCAGCTCCATGACGTGGGAGGAGAACACCACCGTGGCGCCGGACGCCGTGTACCGCTCCAGCACTCCCCGGATGGTCTGCGCGGAGACCGGGTCGACGCCCTCGAACGGCTCGTCCAGGAACAGGACTTCGGGGTTGTGCAGCAACGCGGCGGCCAGGCCGATCTTCTTGCGCATGCCGGTCGAGTAGTCGACGACGAGTCTGTGCCGGGCCCCGGCCAGGTCGAGGACGTCGAGCAGCTGCGTGGCCCGCTTGTCGACCTCGGCGCCCGGCATCCCCCGCAACCGGCCGGAGTAGGCGAGCAGTTCTTGCCCGGAGAGCCGCTCGAACAGCCGCAGCCCCTCCGGCAGCACCCCGATGCGCGCCTTGACCTCCACCGGGTCCCGCCACACGTCGTGCCCGACGACCTCGACGGTGCCGTCGTCGGGGCGCAGCAGCCCGGTCACCATGGAGAGGGTGGTCGTCTTCCCGGCCCCGTTGGGCCCCACCAGTCCGATGAACCGCCCGGCGGGCAACTCCAGATCGATCCCCCCGACCGCGACCTGCTCCCCGAACCGCTTCCACAGCCCTCGCACGCTCACGGCGCTGACAGTCACCACGTCTCCCTCCGTCGGCGACGAAGCCTACGGGGAGTGCGGAACCCTCACCGGTCGAGACCGCAGGCGTACGCCAACGACGGGACCAGCTCCTCCACATCGGGCAGCCACCGGTTCGCAGCCGTGGGCCGGCGGACCCACTGCACGGCCCCCCGGCACCCGACCCGGGTGGGCGGCCCGGCGACGAAGTCGCCCTGCCCGCGCACCGCCAGGTCGATCGCCGACGGTTCCCACCCCAGCCGGCGCAGCAGCTCCGGCACCTTCGCGGAAGCCCCCGGCAGCACGAGGAACTCCGTCCGCCGGTCCGGCGTCACCATGACGGGACCCGGCGTCAGCCGCATCCGCTCCATCCGGGCGAGCGCCAGGAACCCCGCCGTCTCCGGCACGGAGACCGTGTCGAACGTCCGGCCGGTGGGCAGCAGGATCGAGGCGTCGGGGCGCGTCCGCCACATACGGCGGGCGGCGGTGCCGCTGCCGGTCGCCCGCGCCGCCCAGTCCGGACGGTCCGGGTGCGCGCCGGGCGCGGGACACGCGGCGTCACCGCACGAGCAGCGCCGCACCCCGCCGGCGGACTCCAGCCAGGTCCCCGGGACCACGTCCCAGTGCCGCTCCTCGGCGTACCGCACGGCGGTGTCCAGCAGCGATTCCCCGCGCTGCGTCGGGATCTGTACGGCGTCGGCGCCCGCGATCGTCTCTTCCACGATGAACACAACTACGGCCGTCACCAGGGGTTACGCCCCCGCACATGCGCGGGGGAGGAGCACCGGCCCCCCGTTCGGGGCGCATGGGTGCATCCATGGGGGCGCGCGGGAGGATCCCCGCCCGGGGTGGGGTAACCAGGAGTGGGGCCGGCAACTGCCGTTACCCCGGCAAACCTCATATGTCCCGCATTGTAGGCACTTCGCCGGGGCATTGATCTTCCCGGCCGGATTTTCTCGCCGGGACGCGAGACGTACGGCCGCGGAAGACACGTCAACCCGGTGCGTGGGCAGGGCACCGCAGCCTCAGGGGGTACGCCATGGCCGCAAGGCCGCTCGTCGCCCGGCAGCCGAACGAACGGCTGCAGGCGCTCATCCAGGAAGCCGGATGCTCCAACGCCGGGCTGGCCCGAAGGGTCAACATGTGCGGCGCGGAGCACGGCCTCGACCTGCGCTACGACAAGACGTCGGTGGCCCGCTGGCTGCGCGGACAGCAGCCGCGGGGCCGGGCGCCGGCGACCATCGCGGAGGCGCTGGGCCGCAAACTGGGCCGTACGGTCACGATCGACGAGATCGGCATGGCCAACGGCAAGAACCTCGCCTCGGGCGTCGGTCTCCAGTTCTCGCCGACGGTACTGGGGGCCATCGAGCAGGTCTGCGAGCTGTGGCGCAGCGACGTGGGCCGGCGGGACTTCCTGTCCGGCTCCTCCGTCGCCGCCTCCGCGCTGGTGGAGCCGAGCCGCGACTGGCTGATCTCCGCGCCCGACGGGCAGGTGGCGCGCTCCGCCGGGCCGCGCGTCGGACAGTCCGACGTGGCGGCCGTACGGTCCATGACGCAGGCGCTGGTCGACCTGGACCACCAGTTCGGCAGCGGGCACGTCCGCCCGGTCGTGGTCCACTACCTCAACAGCGTCGTCTCGGGGCTGCTTGCGGGCTCCTACCGCGAGGCCGTGGGGCGCGACCTGTTCGCGGCGGTCGCCCGGCTCACCGAACTCGCCGGGTACATGGCCGTCGACACCGGGCAGCCGGGCCTCGCCCAGCGCTACTACATCCAGGCGCTGCGGCTGGCGCAGGCCGCCGGGGACCGCGGATACGGCGGCTATGTGCTCGCCGCCTCCATGAGCCATCTGGCCGCGCAGCTCGGAAACCCGCGTGAGATCGCGCAGTTGGCGCGCGCCGCGCAGGAGGGCGCGCGGGGGCGCGTGACCCCCCGCGCGGAGGCGATGTTCCTCGCGGCGGAGGCGCGCGGGCACGCGCTCATGGGGGACGCGAGCGCCGCGCTCACGACGGCCGGGCGCGCGGTGACCGCCATGGAGGCGGCCGACCCGGCGGCCGGCGACGACCCGGTGTGGATCGCGCACTTCGACGAGGCCTATCTGGCTGACGAGTTGGCGCACTGCCACCGGGACCTCGGTCAGGCGGAGGCCGCCGCGCGGTGCGCCCGCGAGTCGCTGGACGGGCATCCCCCGTCCCGAGCGCGGCGGCGGGCGATCGGCCTCGTGCTGCTGGCCACGGCCCAGGTGCAGCAACGTGAAATCGAGCAGGCCTGCAGTACGGGCCTGAAGGCGATGGAACTGCTCAACGGGCTCCGGTCCAACCGGGGCGCGGAGTACCTGGAGGACCTCCAGCAGCGCCTCGAGCCGTACCGGGAGGAGTCCGTGGTGAGGGAGTTCGGGGCGCGCATGGAGCTCCAGGCGGCGGCGTGAGCCGGCCGCGCGGGGACGGGCCGGAAACGGAGGTGGAGTAACCAGCGTGCGGTGACCCGGTTTTGTTACCGCGCTCACAGGGCAGGAGGTCGGGCTCTGTGCTGCGTGGCACCGGGCTCCGGGGACCCGGTAGCGTGAGCCGACGATTCACAAGGTCCCCCATTAGTAGGAGTCCCGGTGACGCAGAGTGGACAGGGCGAGGAGCCCTCGGCGCGCCCCGCGCGCGAAGGCATCGTGCTGCCCTCCGACGGTGGTGAACCCCTGCTGCCGGGCATGACGACCGGACCGGTCGCGCCCGGCGGCGGCGCGGACGGCCGGAACTCCGGCGGCGGGTACCCCGCCTCGGCCCCGCCCGGCGGCCAGACCTGGGGCACGCCCTGGGGCCCGGAGCAGCAGAACCCCGCCCCGCCGCCGCACGGCCAGGACTGGCAGCCGCAGGCGGACGGCCAGTGGGGCGCCCCGGAGCCGTCCCCCTGGGGCGCGCAGCACCCGCCCGCCCCGGCTCCCGGCCCCGGCCCGCTCCCGCCCGAGGGCGCCCCGGCCCACGGCGGCCCCGCCCCGTACGACCCGAACGCCGGATACGGCGGCCACCCCGGCGGAGCCGCCCCGCCCGGCCGGTACGGCTCCGCCGCCGGAGCCGCGCCGCCGCCCGCGGCCCCCTACGGCGCCCCCGCCCCCGGCGGCTACGGCGCGCACCTGCCGCCCCCCGTCCCCGACGGCGCCGTCGCGTACCCGCCGCCCGCCGCGCCCGACGGGTCGGAGGGCGTCACCCAGTACATGCCCGCCACCGCGCCCGACGGGTCGGAAGGCGCCACCCAGTACATGCCCGCCACCGCGCCCGACGGGTCGGAGGGCGCCACCCAGTACCTGCCGCCGGTGCCCCCCGCCGGCGGCGACGAGGGCGCGACGCAGCTCATACCCCCCGTGAGCCCCGGCGCGCTGCCGCCCGAGATGCCCCCCGCGCACGGCTCCGGGGCGGCCCCGTACCCGGGCATGTCCCCGCAGGCGCCCGCCGCGGGCAGCCCCGACGCGGAGGCCACCCAGTACATCGCCCCCGTCACCGACCAGCCCGCCGGACAGCCCTACGGCGCCATGCCGCCCGGTGACGGCAACCGGCAGCCGCCCGCCGAGTTCGACAGCCTCTTCCGCAGCGACGACGCCGGCCCGGCCGGATCCACCCAGCAGCTCCCGCGCGTCGACCACGGGTCGCCCGCCCGCGCCGCCCACACCCCGCCGCCCGCCCAGGGCGGCGGCCGGCGCGCCGGCCGCGACAGCGGCGGCCGCGGCGGCGGCCGCACCGGCTCCCGGGTGCCGCTGATCGCGGCCGTCGGCGTCGGCATCGCGGTGCTCGGCGTCGGCGCCGGCGCGCTGATGGGCAACAGCGGCGGTGACGACGACGGCGGCGACAACCAGACGGTGTCCGCCACCGCGCCCGCGAGCGAGGAGGCCTCCCCGTCGCCGTCCGCCGACCCGGTCCGGCAGCAGGCCGTCGCGCTGGACAAGCTGCTCGCCGACAGCGGCGACAGCCGGACCACCGTGATCAACGCGGTCGCCGACGTGAAGGCCTGCCGCGAGCTCGGCCAGGCGGCCAAGGACCTGCGGGACGCGGCGGGGCAGCGCAGCCGGCTGGTCACCGACCTCTCCGGGCTGTCGGTGGACAAGCTGCCCGACCACGAGGCGCTGACCGCGGCGCTCACCAAGGCGTGGGAGGCGTCGGCGTCCGCCGACAACCACTACGCCGCCTGGGCCGACCAGACCGCGGGCAAGAAGGGCTGCAAGAAGGGCCAGGCCCGCACGACCGGCCAGACCCAGGCGGGCAACCGGGCCAGCGGCACCGCGACGGCCGAGAAGAAGAAGGCCGCCGACCTGTGGAACGCGATCGCCAGGCAGTACGGGCTGACCGAGCGCCAGCCGACCCAGCTGTGACCGGTGCCCGCCGCACCCGGTTCCGCCCGGCCGGGCGGAACCGGGTCAGCCCAGGTCCGCGCCGCGGAGCGTCTTCGTCACGTCGGTGAAGCCGTCGCCGGCCGCGACCAGCCGGCCGTCCTTCACCTTCTGCAGGGTCACGTTCGCGTTGACCAGGCGGGGGAAGCCGACGGCGGCGAGCTCGTCCTGGAAGTTCCACCGCAGGGTGGGGGTGAGCCCGCCCGTGGTGACCTTCAGACCGCTGTTCAGCGCACCGGTCACGGTGTCCGCGCTGACCTCGCCGTCGCCCAGCGACTCCACGACCTGCCGGAACACGGTGTAGGCGATCCAGGTGGTCTGCACCCCGGCGTCGGCGGCGTCGACCCGGTTGTCGCCGAACGCCTCCTCCTTGATCACCTTCTTCATGGGGCCCCAGCTCGCGTCGTTCACCGCCGGGTACCAGCCGGTGACGTACGCCCCCTCGTACGGCCCCGAGGACCCGCCCGACGCGTCGAGCACCGTCTGGTCGACGCTGCCCAGCACGGTCGCCGTGCGCACCTCGGGGAAGTCCTCGCGGGCCCTGCGGAAGGAGTCCATGAAGGTGCCCGTGCGGTCGCCGAGAGCGGGCACCACACAGCCCCGGTCGGCCGCGTCGGTGGTGGCGCGCAGCAGCGCCTGCCGCGCCTGGCCGTCGTACGAGGTGGCGTCGTCCGCCGCGCGCTGGTCGCCGGACGGCGGGTGCCCGCCCGCCTCCAGGCCCGAGTCGAGCAGTGGGGGCAGCTGGTCGCCCGCGATGGTGTCGGGCCGGATCAGGGTGACCGGCCCGCAGGTGTCGGCGAGGGTGCGGCCGAGGCCGGCCAGCAGTGCCGGCTGGCCGCCGTTGACCGGGTAGGACAGCGGGCTGGTGAACTCGTTGTTGGTGACGCCGTAGCCGCCGATGTACGGGATGCCCGCGCCCTCCAGGGTGGGCATGAAGGAGTCGGCGTACTGGCTGTAGGAGCCGACGACGGCGACGGCCTTCTCCTGCACCGCGCGCCGCGCGCATCGCGCGGCGGCCACGGTGTCGTTGCGGTCGTTGCAGGTCAGCACGTTGAGCGGGCGGCCGTTGAGGCCGCCCTGGGAGTTCACCCAGCGGGCGTAGGCCTCGGCGAACGCGGGCATGCCCGGCTTGTTGGTGGCGTCGGTGTCCTCGGGCGCCCAGGTCATCACCGTGATGGGGCCGTCGTCCCCGGAGCCCCCCGTGGCACCGGGGACGACCCCGCAGCCGGCGGCGAGCGACACGCAGGCCGCCAGCGCGCCCGTGGTCAGGGCGCCGGCTCTCGCGCGCCGGGTCAGGAGGCGGGGGAGGAACGTACTGCGGATGCGTCGCCTGCCGGTCATGCTCACACACGATTCCGCCACACGGCCAACCCGCGAGTGACCCTTGGTCAACGGACGGTGACACCGAGGTGAATTACGGGGCCCGGTGGGACCCGGGAGATGCGGAAACGTACGATCGACGATCGTGCAGGGTTCGGAGAACACTTCCCGTCGCGGCCGTCGCTCGTCCACCATGGGCGGCATGCCACACAACGACATGCCGTGGTGGCGCTGGCGCAGCAATGTGCGCTCCGCGCTGCACATGCTCTCCGACACCGCCTTCCAGCGGGACGTCTGGCTGGCCGGGGTCGACGGCTACGGTGACGTCACCGACGCCGTCTACCGGCTGGTCGAGGACACCTGGCTGGACAACTGGTCCGCCGAGAAGTACGTCGGCACGATCTTCCGGGACTCCCAGGAGGCGGCGCTCGTCGACACCGCGGTGCTGCGGGTGCTGCGGATCATGCACCAGGTCGGCCCGGACGCGCCGGTGACCGCCTACCTCGAGCACGAGGGGTGGCCGGAGGCGACGCGGGCCGCGCGGGACGCGCACATGCGGATGGCGGCGAGCGACGGCGACGACCCCGACGCCCCGCCGAGCCCGCTCGAGGTACTGCGGATCCTGACGCGGTCCGCGTAGCGGAACGGCCGGCCGGCCGTGACCCCGTGTGTGGGACCCTTTCCCGCATGAGCGAGCAGTCCACCCGAGCCGCGGCCCCGGCCGACCAGTACGTCCTCACCCTGTCCTGCCCCGACAAGCAGGGCATCGTCCACGCCGTGTCGAGCTACCTCTTCATGACCGGCTGCAACATCGAGGACAGCCAGCAGTTCGGGGACCACGACACGGGACTGTTCTTCATGCGCGTCCACTTCTCTGCGGACGCCCCGGTGACCGTGGAGAAGCTGCGGGCGAGCTTCGCGGCGATCGGCGACTCCTTCCAGATGGACTGGCAGATCAACCGGGCCGACGCGAAGATGCGCATCGTGCTCATGGTCAGCAGGTTCGGGCACTGCCTGAACGACCTGCTGTTCCGCGCGCGGACCGGCGCGCTGCCGGTGGAGATCGCCGCGGTGGTGTCCAACCACACCGACTTCGCCGAACTGGTGGCGTCGTACAACGTGCCGTTCCACCACATCCCGGTGACGAAGGACACCAAGGCGGAGGCCGAGGCCAAGCTGCTGGAGATCGTGCGGGAGGAGAGGGTCGAACTCGTCGTCCTCGCCCGCTACATGCAGGTCCTCTCCGACGACCTGTGCAAGCAGCTCTCCGGGCGGATCATCAACATCCACCACTCCTTCCTGCCGAGCTTCAAGGGCGCGAAGCCGTACCACCAGGCGCACGCGCGGGGTGTGAAGCTCATCGGCGCCACGGCCCACTACGTCACCGCCGACCTCGACGAGGGGCCGATCATCGAGCAGGAGGTCGAGCGGGTGGGGCACGACGTCACGCCCGAGGGGCTGGTCGCGGTCGGCCGGGACGTGGAGTGCCAGGCGCTGGCGCGGGCGGTGAAGTGGCATGCGGAGCGGCGCATCCTGCTGAACGGGCGCCGGACGGTGGTCTTCGCCTGACGGCACCGGGTCGTCCGCCGCGCCGGCGGGTGCGGGTGCGTGGTGGCCGTTCGCGCAGTTCCCCGCGCCCCTTCCGGGTAGGTCCACTGGACCGGCCTCAAGGGGCGCGGGGAACTGCGCGAGCAACCACGAACGACCCGCACCCGCCGACGAGACCGGCCCCTTCCTACATGCGGCTCATGCTCGCCGCCGCGAACAGCACGTCCCTGATGGCGTCGCGGTCGCCGACCTGCCCCGCGGCCGCCTCCCGGGGCGGCACATGGCCCGCCGCCAGCCGGCAGAACTCCGCGCCGTCCAGCGCGACATGCGCCACCTCGTGCTCGGCGGAGCCCTTCGCCGCGGGGGAGTCCAGCGGGATCAGCCACTCGCCTCCGCCGGACCCCTCGATCTCCAGCCGCAGGCTGCGCCCCGGCTCCCCGGCGGCGACGAGGCGCCGCTCCACCCGGGAGGACAGCCCGTGCAGGCGGCGGTGCTCCAGCACGGCCGGGAGCATCCGCGCGGCCAGGTCGACCATGCGGTGCAGATGCCGCCCGGACGGCGGCTCGTAGGGGTAGTCCACCGCCTCGGCGATGTCCTCCGCGTGCACCCAGCACTCGAACGCCCGGTCCAGCATCGCGTCGCGCAGGGGCAGTTCGTAGTCGCCGTACGACACGGGCAGCCGGCCCGTGCCGCCGCCGGTGAAGGACACCGTCCGTACGAGGGCGTGGCTCTGCTCCCGCCAGGGCGCCCGCACCGAGCGGGTGGGCGGGCCGTGGGCGGCCCGCCAGTACGCCTCGGTGCGGTCCGCGGGGGTGCGCCGGGCGGCCGCGACGGTGCCGAGCGGGTCCGCCAGCCCCAGGGCGACCGCGACCAGCCCGTCGACCGTCAGCAGATGCGCGATCACCCCGGCGACGGTGGTGCGGCGGCTGCTCGCCTCGTCGGACTCGTACCAGCGCAGCCGCACCGGCGCGTGCCACTCGGAGTCCCCGAAGTCCTGGAGCAGCGCGTCCAGCCGCGCGGTCTCGGCGTCGTAGGAGGCGGCCCAGTCCGGCACCGGGATGCGCGACGGGCGCCGTTCGAGGCAGGACCGGAGGACGCGGGTGCGCAGCCCGGGGTCCAGGTCGAGGCTCTCGGGCCGCTGGAGCAGTCCGACCGCCTCGCGCAGCCGCAGCGCCTCGTCCGCGCACGGCCCGCAGGTGCCGAGGTGCTCCTCGACCGCCTCCGCCTCGGCCGGTCCGCAGGCGGCCAGCGCCCAGGCGCCCAGCAGCGACTTCAGCACGCGGTGCTCCAGTACGAGTGGACCGGCGGATTCGCCTTCCGGGCTCACGCTCATGCGGCACCCCCGATCCCGGGCGAGGTGCCCGGGGCCTCGGTGTCGTGGGCGGTGGCCAGCAGCTGCAGGCCCAGGCGGAGCCGGCGGCGGGCCTCGTCGTCCGTGACGCCCAGGTCGGCGGCGGTCTGGCGGTAGTCCCGGCGCTGGAAGTACGCCAGTTCCAGGGCGGCCCGCAGCGGCGCCGGCATGGACTGGACGATGTAGTCGGCGCGGGCGGCCACCGAGGCGTGCCGCACCTTGCGCTCCAGGTCCTCCGCGGTGCCGGGACCGCCCCGGGCGAGCGCCGCGGTGCCGGCGCTGCGCAGCCGCTGCACGGCCAGCCGGTTGGTCAGCGTGGCTAGCCAGGTGCGCAAAGGCTCCTGCCTGGGGTCGTAGGACTCCGGGTGTTCCCAGACGTGGGCGAAGACGTCCCGGGTGACGGCGTCGGCGGCGCGCTCGTCGCCGACGACGAGATGGGCGAGGCCGTGCACCAGGGAGGCGAACCGGTCGTAGAGCTCCCCCAGGGCGGCGGCCTCCCCGCGGGCGAGCCGCTGCTGCATCTTGCGGTCCCACCGGGGCGGTACGTCGGTTTTCGGCATGCGGCCCCACACCCCCTGTTCCTCCGCGCGCCCGGGTTGGTCGGTGCCCGGGTCCGTCGTATGGCCGGTGATCTCCCGAATGTAGTCGGCACGTATGAGGGCGCACGCCCCTTTATGGCAATGTGCGCCCCCGATCGGGCCGGAGATGGTAAAGGACCGCCCGCGCACGTCGGATGCCGCACGGGCAGAGTGTGCCCCTTCGCGTGCCGATCGGAACCGATCGCATCGGATCGAAAAAGCGCCCGTATTAAGCCCTTTCTGTTCGATAACCGTTTCTTGGCTCGCGTTTCAGGGAACGGCGGGTGGGGCAGCCGCGCTGCAAGGAAGCGTAGGGACTACTTCCGTTTCAGCGAGCGAAGGGCGTGGTGGTGACCTTCACAGTGACCGACAAGGAGCACGGCGAATGGGCCGTGCTCCGGGTGTCGGGCGAGCTGGACCTGATGACGTCCCCGGTGCTGCGCCAGCGGGTGCACGACGTGGTGGCCGAGGGCAGGCACAGCCTGGTTCTCGACCTCTCGGAGGTGTGGTTCTGCGACTCCAGCGGGGTCGGGGTGCTCATCGCCTCCCGCCGGCTGCTCCGCTCCTGCCAGGGGAACCTGCGCCTGATCCTTCCCGCGCGGGGCGCCGCCGACGGCAGCCACGTCAACAAGGTGCTCGGGGCCCTCGGGGTCCGCCGCCTCTTCGAGATACACGCGGACGTCCCCTCCGCGGTGGACGGGAACTCCCGGCCGCTCTCGGCCTGACGCGGAGTGCGGCCGCTCACACGTGTCACACGCTTGTCCCGTTATTCCCCCGGTCTTGGCCCAGGCGTCGTCTTCGGGCCCTCGGGCGGCCCTCCAGCACGTACGCTCCCAGCGAGACGACCCCACTGACCTAAGGCGGCCCGAGGAAGACATGGTCACCAGCGAGTACGAGAGCAGGATCGCGGCCAGGTTCGCCGGCTTCGACCAGGACGGCAACGGCTACATCGACCGCGAGGACTTCAGCGGAGCGGCCAAGGCGCTGCTCGCCGAGTTCGGCACCGCGGCCCGCTCCGACCGGGGCCAGGCCCTGTACATCGGCGCCGAGGCGTTCTGGCAGGGCATGGCGGGGATCGCGGACCGCGACGGCGACCAGCGCATCACGCGCGAGGAGTTCGTGAACGGCGCGGTCAAGCGGCTGCGCGACAACCCGGAGCGGTTCGCCGAGATCGCCCGCCCCTTCCTGCACGCGGCGCTCGCCGTCGCCGACACCGACGGGGACGGCGCGGCCACCGTCGCGGACACCGCGCGGATGCTCACGGTGCTCGGCGTCCCGGACGACCTCGCCCGCACGGCCGCCGCCGCGCTGGACGCGGACGGCGACGGCAGGGTCGGCGAGGAGGAGACCGTACGGGCCTTCGCCCGCTACTTCACCGTTCCCGAGTAGCGGGGCCCGCGCTTTCCCGCGATCTCCGCGCGATCTCCGCGTGGATGTCACGGATCGTGGCATTTTCATGATCACGCAGCGTCGATACCGGGTTGTGTCCTGTGCGGCACTCGTCACGGCCCGGAGTCGGACGTCCGCTCCGGTAGCTTGTGCGGGATGCGAGTGGTCCCGGGTGCACGCCGCGCCGGAGCCGCCCCCGAGGCGGTTCCGTACCGGCCGGTGCCCGCGGCTCCCCGCCGCGTGGCCAGGCAGAACGCCGGCGTCCGTGCGACCGGCCCCGCCGGGGGCCGCACAGTATCCCGCACCCGTACTCCTTCGCGCTGGAATATGCCTGAAGCGCTTGTTGACGTGACTGTGCGTCAACCATGCTGTCCCACAGGGAATTCACCTTGTGTGACCCCTGTCCCGGCCGTTGTTCTGGCCATGCAGAAAATGGCTACGATCGTGGCCATCGTGAGGCGCGAGTCCAAGTGTCCGCCGGTTCGGATGGTGTGAGCGGTGCAGGTGCTTCGAGTGCAGCTGGAGATCCGGCCCGACCCCGCTGAGGTGGGACGGGCCCGGCGGTGGGCCCGCGCGCGGCTGGCCGGGTCGGGGATAGAGGCCGACGAACCGCTCGCCGAGACGCTGATCCTGCTCGTCTCCGAACTGGTCACCAACGCCGTGGTGCACACCGGCCGTCCGGCCGTGCTGCGGCTGTCCCTGCCGGGGGCGGAGGCGGGGGCCGGGGAGGTCACCGTCCGGCTGGAGGTGGCCGACCGCAGCGGCCGGGCGCCGGTGCCGCGCTGTGTGGACGGCGAGGCGACGGGTGGCCGCGGGCTCGCGCTGGTGGACGGGCTGGCCGACCGGTGGGGATGGAGCGCGGAGGGGACCGGCAAGCGGATCTGGTGCGAGCTGGACCGCTGTGCGCGGGGGTCCAGGAGCGCGCCCGCCTGCGAGGCGGGCACCGCGGCGTACGGCGGGATGGCTTACGAGGCGGTGTAAGGGCGGGCGGGGCGGGCCGCGGTGGACCGCTGCCGCCCGGCGGAGCCGCACGGCGGTACGGTCCCGCACCGCGTTCGTGCGCGGTTTCCCGCGCCTCCCGCAGGTGTACGGGTGCACGGTGGCGCGGCCGGCCGGGTGGGGGTGTGGGGTGGTGCGCCGGGTGTGCTTCCGTGCGCGGTGCCGATGAACAGGGCATATGCCCCAATCGTGTCATTGCCCCCCGAAGAGGTGTTGACGTGCCGTGACGGCGTGATCACGCTGTTCGTCAGCGATTCGCCGCGAGGGGACGGCGAGGGCCCGACGACGGGGGCCCTCGACGAGTGTGGGTCGTGATCCGGTGGCGGCTCCCCGGGGCCGGGGGGACTCGGGGAGGAGTGCCGGAGCCGAAGAGCGGTGCGGTGCTGCCGTGCTCGGGGCGGACAGCGCCGCACCGCCACCGGCGACGGGATCACCGGCCCCGTCCACAGCCTGTGGACAACTTTTCGCCGGGCCGCGGTTCAGCCCCCGGCGGGCACGGTCGTCCCCGCCCGCCGCCCGCCGGCCCGGAACGTCCGCCGGTACGCCGTGGGAGTCACGCCCAGCGCCGCCTGGAGGTGCTGCCGCATCGACTGGGCCGTGCCGAAACCGGCGTCGCGCGCCACCTGGTCCACGGACAGGTCCGTGGACTCCAGCAGGTGCCGGGCCCGCTCCACCCGCTGCTGGGTCAGCCACTGCCCCGGGCTGACGCCGGTCTCCTCCCGGAAGCGCCGTGTGAAGGTGCGCACCGACATCGCCTCCCGCGCGGCCATGTCGCGCAGCTGGACCGGCTCGTGCAGCCGGCCCAGCGCCCACGCGCGGGCGGCGCTCGTGGAGGACTGCTGCGGATCGGGCACCGGCCGCTCGATGTACTGCGCCTGCCCGCCGTCCCGGTGCGGCGGCACGACCGTGCGCCGGGCCGCGTCGTTGGCCACGGCGGCGCCGTGGTCGCGCCGCACCATGTGCAGGCACAGGTCGATGCCGGCCGCGACACCCGCCGAGGTCAGGATGTCGCCGTCGTCGACGAACAGCACGTCCGGGTCGACGTCGATCCGCGGGAACAGCCGCTGGAAGCGTTCGGCGTCGGCCCAGTGGGTGGTGGCGGGCCGGCCGTCGAGATAGCCGGCGGCGGCGAAGACGTACACGCCCGTGCAGATGGAGGCGAGCCGGGTGCCGGGGCGGACGCGGGCGAGCGCGGCGGCCAGCTCGTCCGTCAGCTCGCCCCGCTCGTAGACCGGGCCCAGCTCGTAGGAGGCGGGGACGACCACCGTGTCGGCGGTGGCGATGGCCTCCGGGCCGTGGGCGACGTGGATGGCGAAGTCGGCGTCGGTCTCCACCGGCCCGGGCGGCCGCACCGAGCAGGTGACGACCTCGTACAGCGGCCGGCCCTTCCCGTCCCTGGGGCGGCCGAAGATGCGGTGCGGGATGCCCAGCTCGAAGGGGAGCAGCCCGTCGAGGGCGAGGACGACGACGCGGTGGGGCCGGAAGTCGGCGGAGGGGTGCGCGGGGGCGGCCGGATCCATGGCCCGATCCTAGCGAACACTGTCCCTCGGGCCACTCGCCGCGGAGGAGCCGATCACCGAAGCTCTATGACGTGACCCAGACAAGCGAGACAGCCGCCCCCGTGGAGCCGCCGGTGAGCGGCGGGAAGCCGGCCCGCACCCGCGTCCACCGCGCGTGGTTCGTCGCCGCCGTCACGTTCGTGACGATCATCGGCGCCGCCGCCTTCCGTTCCGTGCCGGGTCTGTTCATCGACCCGCTGCACGACGAGTTCGGCTGGTCGCGCGGGACCATCGGCGCGGCGGTCTCCGTGAACCTCGCGCTCTACGGCCTCACCGCGCCCTTCGCGGCGGCGCTGATGGACCGCTACGGCATCCGGCGGGTGGTCGCGGTCGCCCTCACCGTGATCGCGGTCGGCTCCGGTCTGACGGTGTGGATGACCGCGGCCTGGCAACTGCTGCTGTGCTGGGGCCTGCTGGTGGGACTCGGGTCGGGCTCCATGGCACTGGCCTTCGCCGCGACCGTCACCAACCGCTGGTTCACCGAGCGGCGCGGACTGGTCAGCGGCATCCTCACCGCCGCCTCCGCCTCGGGGCAGCTGATCTTCCTGCCCGTGCTCTCCTGGATCGTCTCCCGGCACGACTGGCGCCCGGCGGCGGTCACCGTGGCGCTCGCCGCGCTCGCGGTGGTGCCGTTCGTCTGGCTGCTGCTGCACGACCATCCGGCCGACCTGGGCCAGAAGCCTTACGGCGCGAAGGAGTTCGTGCCCAAGCCCGCGCCCGTTCCGGGCGCCGCCCGGCGTACGCTGACCGTGCTGGCCTCGGCGGTGCGCACGGGGCCGTTCTGGCTGCTCGCCGGCACCTTCGCGATCTGCGGGGCCTCGACGAACGGGCTGGTCCAGACCCACTTCGTGCCCGCCTCCCACGACCACGGGATGCCGGTCACCACCGCCGCGTCGCTGCTGGCCGTCATCGGCGTCTTCGACGTCGTCGGGACGGTGGCGTCCGGGTGGTTCACGGACCGCTTCGACGCGCGGCGGCTGCTCGCGGTGTACTACGCGCTGCGCGGGATCTCGCTGCTGTTCCTGCCGATCCTGCTGGCGCCGAGCGTGCACCCGCCGATGCTGTTCTTCATCGTCTTCTACGGGCTCGACTGGGTCGCCACCGTGCCGCCGACGCTCGCGCTGTGCCGTGAGCACTACGGCGACGACAGTCCGATCGTCTTCGGCTGGGTCCTCGCCTCCCACCAGGTGGGGGCGGCCCTCGTCGCCTTCCTCGGCGGTCTCGCCCGGGACACGTTCGGGTCGTACGACGTGGTCTGGTACGCCTCGGGTGCCCTGTGCGCGGCGGCGGCGCTGATGGCCCTGATCATCCGCCGCCGTCCTCCGGCTCCCCTGGCGCCGGCGGCCGTCTGAACGACCCGCCTTCCCTCCCGGCGGAGCACCGCGCGTGCGTGGCTAGGCCGGGAGGCGGGAGGGGGACGGGGTGGTGCGGGCCACCGCGCGGGCTATGCGTTCGGCGTCCAGGGCCAGTTCGCGGAGGTTGCCGCTGATGGGGTTGGTGAACCCCGTGAAGTAGAGGCCGGGGGCCTGCTTCGGCGCGCGGCCGCCGTGGACGACGGGCCTGCCGCGGTTGTCGAGGACGCCGAGCGCGCCCACCAGGCTCTCCAGGCCGCGGTCGTACCCGGTGGCCGCCACGATCGCGTCCGGGCGGATCCGGTCCCCGCCGGCCAGGACGACCTCGCCCTCCTCGAAGCCCTCCACCGCGGCCACGACCTCCACCGCTCCCTTGCGCACGGCGTCGATCAGACCGACGTCCTGCACCGGTACCGCCCCCTGCCGCACCCGGGTGTAGAGCCCGGCGTCGGGGAGCGGGAGGCCGTGGGCCGACAGGTCCGGCATCGCGACCTTCGCCTGCACCCGGCACAGCCGGTCGACGAGGCCGACCGGCAGCCGGCGCACCAGGACCCCCGAGTACTGGGCGGGCCAGCCCGCGGTCGAGCGGCGCACGATGTGCGGGGGAGTGCGGACCGCCAGCCGCACCCGCGAGGCGCCCCCCTCCACCAGGTCCACGGCGATCTCGGCCCCCGTGTTGCCGACGCCCACGACGAGCACGTCGCGGCCGGCGAAGGGCTCGGCGTTGCGGTACTCCGACGCGTGCAGGAACTCGCCGTCGTAGGTGTCGCGGCCGGGCCAGTCCGGAAGGCGCGGCGTGTGGTTGTAGCCCGTGGCGACGACGACCGCGGCGCCGGTCAGCTCACGGCCGCCGGTGGCGTGCAGCAGCCAGCCGGTGCCGTCGGGGGTGCGCTCGACCCGCGACACCTCGACGCCGGTGACGATCTCCAGGCGGTGGTGCTCGGCGTACTTCTCCAGGTACCGGACCACGTCGTCACGGGCCACCCACCGTCCGAACCGGCGCGGCATCGGCAGACCGGGCAGCGCGGACAGACGGCGGGTGGTGTGCAGGCGCAGCCGGTCGTAGTGGCGCCGCCAGGAACTGCCCACCCGGTCGGACCGTTCCAGGACGACGGCCCGTATCCCCCGGGCGCGCAGGGCGTACGCGACGGAGAGTCCGCCCGGGCCGCCGCCGATCACGTAGACGGGGCGGTCCGTCCGGTCCGCCTCGGCGGGCCGCGCGGACGCGGGCGTGGGGGTGTCGGGGGTGTCGGGGGTGTCGACCATGAGCGCGAGCGTAATCACGCTCACGGTTGATGGGTCTCGGTCAAGACCGGAATTGGTTGCGGATCGATCACGACTGTGGGGATCGCGCGGTTGAATGACCCCATGCCCTCCTCATCCGAACGACCCCGGCCCCTGTCCGAACTCCACGGGTACGGACTGCTGTTGCGCCCCTGGGACGCGGACTCCGGGGCCGACGTCGAGGTGTGGCTGCGCGGCCTCACGGACCCGGAGTTCCAGCGCTGGAACACCCCGTACCGGCCGGTCACCGGTCCGGACGCCGCCCGGGAGTCGCTCCGCCGGGTCGCGCGGCGGGACGCGGACGGCACGGCGGCGTCCTTCCGGATCGCCGACGCGGTCGGCGGCACGGCGCTGGGACACATCGGCGTCAACGAGATCCACCCGGTGCTGCGGCGTGGCACGGTCGGCTACTGGGTGCTCCCCGAGGCCCGTGGCCGGGGCATCGCCACCCGGGCGCTGCTGCTCACCGCCCGGTGGGCGTTCACCGGGCTCGGACTGCACCGGCTGGAGCTGGACCACGCCGTCGGACACGACGTCTCCTGCCGGATCGCCGGGCGGTGCGGCTTCCGTCCCGAGGGGACCAGGCGCGGGGCGATCCTCGCGGCCGGCCGCCGCGACGCCTTCCGCGACGCCCATGTGCACGCCCGCCTGGCCACCGACCCGGAGCCCCCTCCCCCGGCCGTCACGGCCACAGGGACTCCCTGACCCAGCCCGCCCCGGAGCGCCGGTAGCGCAGCCGTACGTGCCGCCGCCGGGCCTCGCCCTGGAAGAACTCCACCTCGTCCGCCCGCAGCCGGTACAGGGTCCACGACGGCGCCGGGGCGTCCGGCTCCCGCCGCGCCCGCTCCCAGGCGGCCTCCGAGGCCCGTGCCAGCTCCTCGGGCGAGCCGAGCGGCCCGCTCTGCGTGCCGGTCAGCGCGGCGGCCAGCGCCCCGGTGGACCGGGCGTGCAGATCGGCCTGCGCCTCCTCGGCCGACGCCGTCCGGACGGGGCCGCGCACCCGCACCTGGCGGCCCAGCACCGGCCAGTAGAAGGCCAGCGCGGCATACGGGCGGGCGGCGAGGTGGCCCCCCTTGCGGCTGTGCGCGTGGGTGGCAAAGGACCAGCCGCCGTCGTCCGCGCCGTGCAGCGTCACGATCCGTACGTCCGGCAGCCCGTCCGCGTCCGCCGTGGCCAGGGACATGGTGTGCGGCTCGGCCTGCCCGGCCGCCGCCGCCTCGGCGAACCACCGCGTGAACAGGGGCAGCGGTGCGGCGGGAGCGGCGGCCGGGTCGAACGCCGGCAGGTCGGTGGTCTCCGGGTCCCACACCCGCAGCGACCTCAGCAACTCGTGAAGATCGGGTTCCATCCCCCGATTGTCGTCCGGAACGGCCGCGCTCACACCGATCCGAGATCCGACGACACCCACCGCTCCGGCCGCATCCGGACGATCACCTGCTCGCCGTGGCTCTTCCAGGCGAAGTCGACGTACCCGTCCACCTTGCCGGCCGGCAGATAGCGCGCGGCCATCTCCCGCAGCCGTTCGACGGTGGCGGGCTCCGTCCCGAGGACGGGGCCCTCGACGGAGACGTAGCGGATGGTGGGCGTGACGCGGTCGACCATCAGCGAGAACCGCCCCGCCGCACCGATCAGCCGGTTCTTGCGCGAGTCCAGGCCGGTCATGATCCATACGTCGCCGCCGGGCGCGTACTGGTACCAGATGGGCACGGTGAGCGGGGCGCGGCCACCGCCCGCGTTTACCGAGAGCGCCGCGATGTGCGGCTCGGCCAGGAACTGTTCGCGCTCTTCGCGGGTCAGGGCCATTCCGGGTTCCTCCTGCGACGTGTGTGCCGGGGCGTTCACTCGGGCCTGCGGTCGGCTCGCCTCCTGGAGCACAACGCGGTGCGTGCGGTGGTCTGTTCCCTCCTCACCATCCGGCAGCGCCGCCCGGAACGCGACGGGCGGCGGCCCACCGGAGTGAACCGCCGCCCGTATGACAGGACTTGGACGTGCGTGACAGGGTGCGCCGGCGCGTGGACGGGGGCCGGGCGGCTACTTCGCCGGCTTCTTGCCGGTGACCCCCAGATGCACCAGCAGCGCCAGGTTCGGTTTGAGCTCCGCCTGCTTGACGCCCCAGGAGGAGAAACCTTTCTGGTGGGACGCGACGGCGGCCAGCATGGCGACCAGGGAGCCGGCGATCGCGGCGGGATTCACGTCCTTGTCGATCCGCCCCTTGGCCTGCAGCTCGGCGACCGAGTCGGCCAGCGAGCCGTTCACCGAGTTGAGGATCTTCATGCGGAGCTTGTAGAAGCGCTTGTCGCCCTCGGCCGCGCCGAGGTCCACGACCCGCAGGATCGCGTCGTGCTTCCGCCAGAACTCCAGGAACCCGTCGACGAGTTCCTGGGCCGTCTGCCAGCCGGCCTTCCCCGCCCAGGAACGGCCCTCCAGCAGCTCGCCCAACGCGGCGCTGTCCGCGGCCATGTGCTCGGCGATCTCCAGGACGGCGCCCTCGACGTCCGGGAAGTACTGGTAGAAGGTCGCGGGCGAGGTGCCCGCCTTCCGCGCGACATCGATGACTTTGACGTCCCGGTAGGGGGAGGAGCTGAGCATCTCGCTGAGGCAGTCGAGCAGCTTCTGCCGGGTCGCCTGCCCACGCCGGCCGGCCACGCGGCCGTCGACGGTACGCACTTGTCCTGTCATGCCGTCAGCTTACCGACGGGCGATCGGGGCGCTATTCGGCCGACTGCAAATGGGGTGCGCGGGTCCGCGGAGGCCGGTGTGCCTGGTCTGCGGCCTGCGCGCGACGCGGTTACGTTGGCGGCATGGCCGAAAACAGGGCATCGGAGTACAGGGCGCCGGAGTACCCGGAGGGCACCCCCTGCTGGGTGGACGCGCAGCTTCCTGATGTGGCGGCGGGGAAGCGCTTCTACGGCGAGCTCTTCGGGTGGACCTTCGAGGACCAGCCGCAGGGCTCCGTGCGGGCCCTGAAGGACGGGGAACCCGTCGCCTCCCTGGTCCGCAAGACGGACGGCCGGCTGCCCTCCGTGTGGACGGTGTCCTTCGCCACCCCGGACGCCGGAGCCCTGTGCCGGCGGATCCTGGCGGCCGGCGGGCGGGTCGTCGCCCCGCCCCGGCACTTCGGCGACCTCGGCGTCACCGCGCTGGTCACCGACCCCGACGGCGCCGTGTTCTCCCTCTGGCAGGGCGCGTCCGCCCCCGGCTTCGGCCGCCGTCACCAGCCGGGCGCCTTCGCCTGGGTCGAGCTGTACACCCGGGACACCGCGGCGGCCAACACCTTCTACGGCGGCCTCTTCCACGACGCCCTGTTCGGCCCGGACGCCGAGCCCGACTTCGGCCGCGCCCCCGTCACCGACGTCTTCGCCGCCGAGATGCCGCCCCACTTCCTCGTCCACTTCGCCGTCGAGGACCCCGGGGCCGCCGTGGCGGAGGTGGTCCGGCTCGGCGGCCGGGTTCAGGTTCCGCCCTTCGAGACCTCCTACGGCACCGCGGCCGTCGTCACCGACAATCAGGGTGCGTCCTTCGCACTGCTGCGCCGCTGAGCCGTTTCTCCCCCTGTGTCGTATGAAAACCTGGACATCCTATTTGTCGGCCGGTTCGCAACCGGGGGCCCGGACAGGAACAATCGGGGGGCGTGCCGCCGCGGCGGTGCGGTGGTGAGACGCTGCACTACGGTCGCGCACAGGTGGTGGCGCGACTCGTACGGGGAGGTGGCAGGCAAGTGGTGGATCAGCTGACACAGCACGATCCGCGGCGTATCGGGCCGTTCGAGGTGCTGGGACGGCTGGGAGCCGGCGGCATGGGGCTGGTCTATCTGGCGCGTTCGGCGTCCGGCCGGCGGGTGGCTATCAAGACGGTCCGGACGGAGCTGGCCGAGGACCAGCTGTTCCGGGTCCGCTTCACCCGCGAGGTCGAGGCGGCCCGCGCGGTCTCCGGTTTCTACACGGCGGCCGTGGTGGACGCCGACCCGCGCGCCGCCGTGCCGTGGCTGGCCACCGCGTACGTTCCCGCGCCCTCGCTCGAGGAGATAGTGAACGAGTGCGGGCCGCTCCCGGCCCAGGCGGTGCGCTGGCTCGCGGCGGGCGTCGCGGAGGCGCTCCAGTCGATCCACGGCGCGGGGCTCGTCCACCGCGACCTGAAGCCCTCCAACGTCCTCGTCGTCGAGGACGGCCCCCGGGTGATCGACTTCGGCATCGCCTCCGGAGTGTCGAACACCCGGCTGACGATGACCAACGTCGCCGTCGGGACGCCCGCCTACATGTCCCCGGAGCAGGCCAAGGACTCCCGCAGCGTCACCGGCGCGAGCGACGTCTTCTCGCTCGGCTCGATGCTCGTCTTCGCCGCCACGGGACACCCTCCCTTCCACGGCGCCAACCCGGTCGAGACCGTCTTCATGCTGCTGCGCGAGGGCCCCGACCTCGACGGCCTCCCGGACGAACTGCGCCCGCTCATCGAGGCGTGCATGCAGATGGAGGCCACCGCCCGGCCCAACCCGGCCGACCTCCAGGCCCAGCTCGCCCCGCACCTGTTCGGCTCCGGCTCCGACGACAGCGGTACGGCGTCGGCGTGGCTGCCCGAGCGGGCGGTGAGCCTGATCGAGACCCGCCGGGGCGGCCGTCCGGCGCCCAGACCCGTGCACGGATCCGGCCGCAGCGCCGGCGGGGCCCGCCCCCACGTACCGCCGCCGCCCCCGCACGACCCGGTCGTCCCGCCGCTGCCGTCCATGCCCGCGCCGGTGGGCGCTCCGGTGGGCGCCCCCACCGGCGCCCCCGACGGCCCGGTACGGCTGGCGGGCGCGGCGATGCCCATCGGACCCGGCCCGCGCGTCGCCGACACGCGCGCGGCCGCCGTCAAGGCGCCCCCGCCCGAGGCCGCCCTCGCCGCCGTCTGGTCCAAGCCCCGCCCCGGCGTCAACGGCGCCGACCCGGCCGTGCCGGCGCCCGTGGCGCCGCCGGAGCAGCCCGGCGGCTGGCGCCCGTGGCGCTTCCGCATGTCCAACGACGTCTGGGGCACCCCCGCCGTCGACGGCGACCTCGTCTACGTCACCTCCTTCGAGGTGCACGCCCTCGACGTCGCCACCGGCCGGCGCCGCTTCAAGACCCGTGACGTCGCCTGGTCGATGGCGGTCGCCGACGGCCGTATCCACGCCTCCGACGGACCCACCCTCTTCGCCCTCGACGCCCGCGAGGGCGGCGACCTGTGGCGGCTGTCCACGGACGCCTGGGTGTACTCCCTCAAGGCCGACCGCGGCACCGTCGTCACCGGCACGCGCGGCGGCGGCGTCCAGGGGTGGGAGGCGTCCACCGGGCAGAAGCTGTGGGAGGTCGGCGGCTGCCAGACCGACTTCGAGTCCCCGGAGGCCGGCCCCGCCCTGCACGAGGGCACCGTCTACGTCTGGCAGGACGCCCGGCTGCGCGCGCTGGACGCCCGCACCGGAGACGAGCGCTGGTCGTACCCCATCGGCGACGCCGCCTCCTGCGGCGGGGTGCCGGTCCGGGTCACCCACGCCTCCGACGGCTACGTCTACGTCTGCGCCGGCACCCGCGTCCTCGCCCTGGAGACCGCCTCCGGGCACGTCCGCTGGCACTTCGAGGCCCCGGCGGTCTTCCTCGCCCCGCCCGCCTTCGTCACCGGCCCCGCGGTCACCGGCGGCGGCGTCTACCTCGCCGACTACCTCGGCACGGTCTACGCCCTCGACGCCACCGACGGCCGCGACCGCTGGCGCATCGCCACCGAGTCCCGCGCCTCCACGGAGCCCGTCCTGGTCGCCGCCGGCCATGTCCACGTGGGCAGCGGCAAGGGGCTCTACACGCTGGACGCGGTCACGGGCACGCCCAAGTGGCGCTTCCAGTCGGGCGGCGAGATCGTGGGCGCGCCCGCGGTCGCCGAGGGCCGCATCCACTTCGGCTCCAGCGACCACCTGCTGTACACCCTCAAGGCCGACGACGGCCGGCTGAGGTGGAAGCTGGCGACCGGCGGTGAGATCACCGGCTCCCCGGTGGTCCGGGACGGCGTGGTGTACGCGTGCAGCAAGGACCGCTGCGTGTACGCGCTGGACGCGGAGAAGGGGACGGGGACGGCCCGTACGGCGTAGGCGGGGGTCGCGGGACGGCCGTCGTGCCGGGCTGCACGGAAGGGTTCGTCGGACGGCGGCCGCCGCTGCGGGGGCGGCGCGTTCGCGGCTCCCACGGCCGACGCTACGCCGGGTACGGGACGGTCGCCATGCGGTGACATGTCCGTGACATGGAGATCGCTAGCCTGGCGGCCATGAACTCTCGGGGGAACACACTCAGGCTCACCGCGGTCTCGGCCCTGGTCGTCCTGGCGCTCACCGGCTTCTCGACCGGCCGCGGCCACGGCGGCGGCCACGGCGACGGGGGAGGGGGCGGCTGCAGCAGCTCCAGCCAGAACCACGACTCGTCGAGCTCGGGCGGCGGCACGCACCGCGACTACGACGACGATGACGACGACTACGACTACGGCACCTCGGGCAGCGGCGGGAGCGGCGGCAGCGCGTCGATGTCCCCCCAGGACGCCACGGTGGAGCTGGTCGGCTGCGCGTCGGCGAAGACCCCGTACGCGACCGTGGAGGTCACCAACCCGAACGCGTCCGCCGGCGTCTTCACGGTCACGTTGACCTTCCGGGACTCGACCGGCGCCGAGGTCGTCTCCCGTTCCGAGGAGGTCGACGTACCCGCGAACGCCACGGTGACGGCACAGGTGGACGTCGAGGACAGCACGAACCTCCCCCGCATCGCCGACTGCGCCCCGGACCCGTACGCCCCGCCGGCCCGCTGACCGCTGGGAGCCGGAGTCGCGGTTCCCCGGACGCACCTCGGCCGCGGCGGCTCCCCCTCCGCGCCGCCGCGGCCGATCCCCGTGCGGGAAAGCGGTCTACTTGCCGTCCCGGTCCAGGTCCAGAGCGGGCGGGGCGGGCATCTGGTTGTCCATCGTGGTGATGGGTTCGGTCTTGGCCGGCGGGGCGGGCATCTGGTTGTCCATCGTGACGATGGCCTCGTCCTTGGCCGGCGGGACGGGCATCTGGTTGTCCAGCGGCTGGGCGGGCGTGGCCTTCTTCTCGCTCATCGACATGTACTCCTTCGCGGCAACAGGTCTGGTGCGGAACGCCCGCCCGGAAGCTCCCCCGAGGACCACCGGACGGGCGTTCGAAGCCGAACCCTAACTCCGGTCGGCTCCCCGTCAGACCGCCTGCCCCCCGACGCGACGGTCTGGCTTTCGAAGCATGCTGCAGAGAGATAAACGAACGCTGAACGCCCGGTCCTTCCCCTGAGATGTCGTTGCTCAGGCCGCGTCAACGGGCGCGAGCAAGGCGCGGACCTCGTCGGCCTCCGTGGGGCTGTTCTCCTCGTAGAGCCGGAGCGCTTCGTGCCAGCAGGCCTTCGCCCTGTCCGACTGACCCAGAGCGGAGAGCGCCCGCCCGAGCAGTGTCAGCACGTGACCCCGCATCCGGTCGCCTCCGATGCACCCGATGGCGAGGGCCTGCTCGGCGTGCTGGGCCGCCTGGGCGGCGCGCCGAGCGGCAATGTGGGCTTCGGCGACTCTGAAGTGAGTCGTCCCCTCCCACAGCCGCTGGCGGTGATCAGCGAAGATGGTCAGGGCCTCGCCGAAATGACTGAGCGCCTCCATGTGCCGTTCGGCCTTGGTCAGCGCCATGCCGAGCGCGTAGTGCCCGTTGGCGAGTCGCATGGTTCTGCCCAATTCGGAGAGCAGCGCCAGCCCGTGCCGGGCGATGTCCACCGCTTTCGCGACGTCTCCCATGGCGAGGTGGGCGCGGGACAGGTTGAACAAGGTCGTTGCCTCCCCCGCTCGGTTTCCCGCCGCGCTGAAACCCTGGATCGCCTGCTCGAAGAGGGCCTTTCCGTCCGAGTACCGGTGTTGATGCAGTGAGATGAGCCCTCTGTCGTTGGCAGCCCAACTCCCGGCGGCGACATCCTGAGCGGCGGCCGCTCGGTCCATGGCGAGGCGAGCCTCTTCCGCTGCCTGATGGATCCGGCCGGACACGAGCAGGACGTTCGTGAGCGTGGTCCGTGCGCGGCCCTCCGTGCGGTGATCCCCGGCGAGCTGGGCGGCCTCACACACAGCGCTGGCCGTGGTCTCGTACTGGCGGGAGTTGGCGCCCGACTCCGCGAGGTCCTTGGCTGCCCAGAGCAGGTCCACACCACGACGCAGCCGGTCCGTCGCCACCGACTGCCGAACGCTCGCCAACAGGGACGCCCCTTCGGTGTAGAGCCAGTCCAGCGCGGCAGTGCCCTCGGCGAATCGCAACCCCTTGTGCTGAGTGGGTTCGAGGTGATCCACCAGGCGATCACCTGGACGCTCCATCGCGTAGATGCCCGCCGCCGTCGCCAGATAGAAGTCCAGCACCCGCGACAGCGCCGCCTCCCTTTCGCCGGGGGGCTGTTCGTCGCGTTCCGCGCATGCGCGCGCGTAGAGGCGGACCAGGTCGTGGAAGCGGTAGCGGCCCGGTGCGGCGGACTCCAGGAGCGAGGTGTCGACCAGGGATTCCAGGAGGTCCTCGGTGTCCTCCACCGGGAGGTCCAGGACCGCCGCCGCCGCCGCGAGGGAGATGTCCGGGCCGTCCGCCAGGCCCAGCAGGCGGAACGCCCGCGCCTGGGCGGGTTCCAGCTGGCCGTAGCCCAGTTCGAAGGTGGCCTTGACCGCGAGGTCGCCCGCCTGGAGCTCGTCCAGCCGGCGGCGTTCGTCGGCGAGCTTGGCCGCCAGGACGGAGACCGTCCAGGTGCGGCGGGCCGCCAGGCGGGACGCGGCGATGCGGATGGCCAGCGGGAGGAACCCGCACGCCGCCACCACGTCCAGGGCGGCCTTCCGCTCCGCCCCGACCCGCTCCTCGCCCACGATCCTGGTGAAGAGCGCCAGCGCCTCCTCCGGCGACATCACGTCCAGGTCGACCAGGTGCGCGCCGGCCAGGCCCGTCATCCGGACCCGTGACGTCACCAGCGCCGCGCAGCCCGCCGTCCCCGGCAGCAGGGGCCGCACCTGAGCGGCGTCCCGCGCGTTGTCCAGCAGGACCAGGACCCTGCGGCCGTCCAGCACCGAGCGGTACAGCGCCGCGCGCTCCTCGAGCGAGTCCGGGATCGCCGAGTCCGCCGTGCCGAGGGCGCGGAGGAAGGAGCCGAGGACGGTCTCCGGTTCCGCGGACCGCGCTCCCGCGCCCTGGAGGTCGACGTACAGCTGGCCGTCGGGGAAGGCGGAGCGCGCCGCGTGCGCCACGTGGACCGCGAGGGTGGTCTTGCCGACGCCGCCGATGCCGGCCAGCGCCGACACCGCCATCACCTGGGCCTGCGCGCCGGTCGCCGAGGCGAGTACGTCGCTCAGCTCCCGTACGAAGGACGCCCGCCCGGTGAAGTCCGGGACCGTGGCGGGGAGCTGGGCCGGGCGGACGGGGACCGTCACGGGCTCCGCCATGGGGGCCGAGGGCTCGGCCAGGTTCGGGTCGGCCCGCAGGATGCGCTGCTGGAGTTCCTGGAGGCCGGGGCGCGGGTCCACGCCGAGCTCGTCGGAGAGGAGGCGGCGGGTGTCGGCGTACACGGCGAGCGCCTCGGCCTGCCGTCCGCTGCGGTACAGCGCCAGCATCAGCAGCTCGCGCAGGCGTTCGCGCAGGGGGTGGGCGGCCGTCAGCGCGGTCAGTTCCGAGACCGTCTCCGCGTGGCAGCCCTGGTCCAGGTCCATGTCCAGGCGGGATTCGAGGAGTTGGAGCCGCCATTCCTCGAGGCGGACCCGCTGGGCCTCCGCGTAGGGGCCGGGGACCCCGGCCAGGGTCTCGCCGTCCCACCGGGCCAGGGCCCGGTTGAGCACCTCGCGGGCGTGGCACAGGTCCCCGGTGTTGCGGGCCTTCTCCGCCTCCGCCGCCAGCTCCTGCGCCGCCGCGAGGTCCAGCGCCCCCTCGCCGAGCCCGCGCACCGCGTAGCCGCCGGACTCGCTGACCAGCACCCCGGGGTCCAGCACCTTCCGCAGCCGGGAGGCGTAGGTGCGCACCGCCGCCAGTGCCTGGGACGGGGGTTCCTCGCCCCACAGGGCGTCGATGAGTTCGGCCGCCGTGGCCGTACGGCCCTCGCGCAGCAACAGGGCCGCGAGCAGCGCCCGTTGCTGCGGGCTGCCGGTGGCGACCGGTTCGTCGTGGCGCCAGGCGCGCACCGGACCGAGCACGCTGAAGCGCAGCGACTCGGGCTCCGTCGAGGAGCCGGGACGCCGCTGCTCCGGTCCTCGCGGCACACCGTCCATGCAGTCCCCCTATGCATCCTGAGCAACTACGCCAGTTTGCCTTGTTCATGGCGGATGCGGCAGCCGTGCGAGACGGCGATCACACGGGGCGCTGCGGGCCACCACCGCGCCCACACAATTCGGTGCTCAGTCGTCCAGATCCACCCGCACCGTCAGCAGCCCCGCCCCGAAGGCCCGTACGGCGGCGCTGTTGAAGCGCGGCAGGGTGCGCAGCCGGGCCACGGGGTCGTCGTCGGGGAGCAGGTGCGCGGTGCCGGTGTGCCAGCGGCCCCGGACGCGCACCCGCACCCGGGGGTCCGCCTTGATGTTGCGGATGTACTGGGACCGTTCGCCGAACTCCGACACCAGCCAGAACGAGGACCCGACCCGACGTCCGCCCACCGGTGTCCGGCGCGGCAGGCCGGAGACCCGGCCGGTGGTCTCCAGCGCCGTCTGGAACGGCAGCCTGCGCAGCACCGGGTTGGCGATCCTGCGCTGGAAGGCGGTGGCGGTCCGGTACTTGCGCTCGGCGTGCGGGGTCCCAGAAGTCATGGTGCGGTGAGCCTACCGGCGGCCGAGGAAGATCGGGTTGGTGAATCCGGCCAGGGCGCCGGGCAGCAACCCGGCGGCCGTCTCGTGCCGCAACTCGGCGCGTACGTAGGCGGCGTACGACGGCGTGGTCCGCCACTCCAGCACGCCCGACCCGGACACCGGCAGCGGGGCGCCGGTGTGCAGCACCCCTTGGTCGGTCACGAACCGGACGGTGCAGCGCGGGGCGCCTTCGACCTCCAGCCGGACGGTGACCGGGGTGTCGTCGTCCACCCGCAACCGCTCGCCGATACCGGCGTGTTCACCGCGCCCGCCGGACGCGGTGAAGGCGAGGGACACCCCGGCGGACTCGGCGACGTAGGAGCGGCCCGCGCGGATGCCGTCCAGGACGGCCTCCCGGGTCAGGTCGTCGGCGAGGACGACGGTCTGCGGGAGGCCGACGGCGTCCGGGTCGCGGTGGGCGTCGCTGCTGCCCATGGCCGGGATCCAGTCCCGCCCGTCCCGCCCCTCGCGCACCGACGCGACCAGCATCCCGTCCCAGTCGGCCAGCGCCACCTCGTCGTCGGGCGTCCAGGGGCCGTTCCACACCTCCACGGCGTCCGCCTCGCCGAAGCCGAACTTCCAGTTGCAGCCGATGCAGGTGGCGTGCGGATGGGCGGGGACGACCAGGCCCCCGGCGCGGCGGATCTGCCGGGCGAACCGGCCGAAGCGGTTGTCGCGGGCGCGGTAGCGCCAGTCGACGAAGGTGCCGGGGTCGGTGCCGATCGCCACGACGTGGCCGTTGCGGGTGGTGATCTCCTCGCCCAGCAGCACCAGCAGGTCGTCGCCGGCCGTCCCGGCCCAGTGGGCGTGCGCGGAGTGGGTGTTGTGCTCGCTGCTGTTGATGAAGTCCAGCCCGGCCGCGCGGGCGAGCGCGGCGATCTCGGCGGGGGTGCGGCGGCCGTCGGAGTGCCAGGAGTGCAGATGGCAGTCGCCCCGGTACCAGGCCCGGCCGCGCCCCTTGGCCCGCTCCGGCGGGTACACCGGCCGGACCGCCGCGCCGGGCGTCCCGTAGGTGAGCGTGACGGTGATCTCGTACGGCAGTCCCTGCGGGGCCACGGTGTAGGGGCCCAGCGCGATGTGCCAGGTGCCCGCGCGGACCGGGCCGGGGAGGTAGCCGGGGGTGGCGTCGTCGGCGCGGAGGAAGAACTCCGTGCGGGCCCCGCCCGACCAGCCCCGGAAGCCCCGGCCGCCCAGCTCGGTGCCGCGTTCGTCGAAGATGCCGATGTCGAGGGCGTTGCCCGCGGTACCGGCGGGCACGGCCGGCCGGTCGTAGGCGTAGGAGACCTTGATCTCGCGGACGCCGTCCGGCACCTCGACGGGCAGGTGGACGAAGTCGGGGGCGCCGGGCGGGAGGGTGCCGCGCACCGTCCTCGTCTCCCGGCCGTCCCGGGCGCGGTCGCCGTCCGCCGCGGAAGCGAAGTCCACGCTTCCCAGCGTAAGCGCGGTGGCGGCGCCCGTCAGGAAGACGGCGCGCCGTCCGACGCCGTGCCCGGTCCCGCTCGGGTGTTCCTCGCACATGCTGCTGCTCCCAGGGTGTCGTGTGGTGATGACAGGGCTTGGGTGGTGCAGGGGTGGTGCGGTGCGACCCTTGTATTGAGCAGTGAACTCCCCGGGAAGGGAAGGGAATCGGCGGCTTGCGCGCGGGTGCGGCCGGACTGTGCCGACCGGTCGGTATGGACAGGAGGGGTCGGCGCGGGTATTGATGGGTCCGTCGTCCGCGTACGAAAGGCCGCTCATGCGCATCGCCGTCACGATCTTCCTCACCGACGAGACGATCCGTCCGGTCCGGCTCGCCCGTGAGCTGGAGCAGCGCGGGTTCGCCGGGCTGTATCTGCCGGAGCACACGCACATCCCCGTCGAGCGGACCAGCCCGTACCCGGCGGGCGGGGAGCTGCCGCGGGAGTACGGCCGCACGCTGGACCCCTTCGTCGCGCTCGGCCAGGCCGCCGCCGTCACCGAGCGGCTGGGGCTCGGCACCGGCATCACCCTTGCCGCGCAGCACGACCCGATCGACCTGGCCAAGCAGGTGGCGACCCTGGACCACCTCTCCGGGGGCCGGTTCACCCTGGGCCTCGGCTTCGGCTGGAACGTGGAGGAGGCCGCCGACCACGGGGTGCAGTGGCGGACCCGGCGCGATCTTGTGCGGGACCGGCTGGGGCTGATGCGGGCCCTGTGGTCCGAGGAACCGACCGGCTACGAAGGGGAGTTCGGGAGCGTGCGGGCCAGCTTCGCGCACCCCAAGCCGGTGCAGAAGCCGCGCGGCCCGGTGGTCGGCCCGCGCACGCTGGTCGGCGGGGCGGCGGGCCCGAAGCTGTTCGCCGGCATCTGCGAGTACGCCGACGGCTGGCTGCCGATCGGCGGGCGCGGTCTGACGGAGGCGGTGCCCGTGCTGCGCGCCGCCTGGGCCGACGCGGGCCGCGATCCGGGCGCGCTCCAGGTCGTGCCGTACGCGGTCGTGCCCAGCGCGGGCAAGCTGGCCCACTTCGCGGAGCTGGGCATCGAGGAGGTCGTGGTGCAGCTGCCCCCGGAGGGGGAGGCGGGGGTGCTGCGGGCCCTGGACGCCTGCCAGTCCTTCGTCGGCTGAGGGGCGGACGACATGGAGGGCGCGGCCGGGCCGGCCGGGACGGCGCGGACCGCCCAGAGCCCTGATCACCGCGAACGTATGCTCAAAGAATGACGACTTCCGCGACCTCCGGAACCGGCGGCCCGACCGGGAACTCCCTGCGCCGCGCCCTCAGACGCGCCCGGGACGGCGTCTCCCTGGACGTCTCCGAGGCGGCGGTCCTGCTCCAGGCGCGCGGTGAGCACCTGGAGGACCTCTCCGCGTCGGCCGCCCGGGTCCGGGACGCGGGACTCGAGGCGGCGGGGCGGCCCGGCGTCATCACGTACTCGAAGAGCGTCTTCGTCCCGCTGACCCGGCTGTGCCGGGACAAGTGCCACTACTGCACCTTCGTCACCGTGCCGGGCAAGCTGCGCCGCGCCGGGCACGGGATGTTCATGTCGCCGGACGAGGTGCTGGACATCGCCCGCAAGGGCGCCGCCGCCGGCTGCAAGGAAGCCCTCATCACCCTCGGCGACAAGCCCGAGGACCGCTGGCCGGAGGCGCGCGAGTGGCTCGACGCGCACGGCTACGACGACACGATCGCGTACGTCCGGGCCATCTCGATCCGCATCCTGGAGGAGACCGGCCTCCTCCCGCACCTCAACCCGGGCGTCATGACCTGGACGGACTTCCAGCGACTCAAGCCCGTCGCGCCCTCCATGGGCATGATGCTGGAGACCACCGCGACCCGTCTGTGGTCCGAGCCCGGCGGCCCCCACCACGGCTCCCCGGACAAGGAACCGGCCGTACGGCTGCGGGTGCTGGAGGACGCCGGCCGCTCCTCGGTGCCCTTCACCTCCGGGGTCCTCATCGGCATCGGCGAGACGTACGAGGAGCGCGCGGAGTCCCTGTTCGCGCTGCGCAAGGTCTCCCGCGCCCACCACGGCATCCAGGAGCTGATCATCCAGAACTTCCGCGCCAAGCCGGACACCGCGATGCGCGGCATGCCGGACGCGGAACTGGACGAGCTGGTCGCCACGGTCGCCGTCGCCCGGCTCGTCCTCGGCCCCTCCGCCTGTCTCCAGGCCCCGCCGAACCTGGTCGACTCCGAGTACGGACGGCTGATCGCGGCCGGCATCGACGACTGGGGCGGGGTCTCCCCGCTCACCATCGACCACGTCAACCCCGAGCGGCCCTGGCCGAGGATCGACGAACTGGCCGAGAAGTCCCGGGCCGCCGGCTTCGAGCTGCGCGAACGACTCTGCGTCTACCCGGAGTTCGTCCGGCGCGGGGAGCCGTGGCTGGACCCCCGGCTGCGTCCGCACGTGGCCGCGCTCGCCGACCCGGAGACGGGACTCGCCCGCCCGGACGCGCTCCCGGAGGGGCTGCCCTGGCAGGAGCCGGACGAGGCGTTCACCGCGACCGGCCGCACCGATCTGCACCGCACCATCGACACCGAGGGCCGTACGGGCGACCGCCGCGAGGACTTCGACGAGGTGTACGGCGACTGGGAGGCCCTGCGGGAGGCCGCCGTCCCCGGGATGGCGCCCGAGCGCATCGACACCGATGTGCGGGACGCCCTGCGCACGGCGGCCGACGACCCGGAGAAGCTGACCGACGCGGAGGCCCTCGCCCTGTTCCACGCGGACGGCCCGGCGCTGGACGCGCTGTGCCGGGTGGCGGACGACGTGCGGAAGTCGGTGGTGGGCGACGACGTGACGTACATCGTCACCCGCAACATCAACTTCACCAACGTCTGTTACACCGGCTGCCGCTTCTGCGCCTTCGCCCAGCGCCGTACCGACGCCGACGCGTACACCCTCTCGCTCGACCAGGTCGCCGACCGCGCCCAGCAGGCGTGGGACGTCGGCGCGGTGGAGGTGTGCATGCAGGGCGGGATCCACCCCGACCTGCCGGGCACCGCGTACTTCGACATCGCGCGGGCGGTGAAGGAACGCGTCCCCGGCATGCATGTGCACGCCTTCTCCCCGATGGAGGTGGTGAACGGCGCGACCCGCACCGGCCTGTCGATCCGGGAGTGGCTGACGGCGGCGAAGGAGGCCGGCCTCGACACCATCCCGGGCACGGCGGCGGAGATCCTGGACGACGAGGTCCGCTGGATCCTCACCAAGGGCAAGCTGCCGGCGGCGACCTGGACCGAGGTGGTCACCACGGCCCACGAGCTGGGCATCCGCTCCTCGTCCACGATGATGTACGGCCATGTCGACCAGCCCCGTCACTGGCTCGGCCATCTGCGGACGCTGGCGGACATCCAGCGGCGGACCGGCGGATTCACCGAGTTCGTCACCCTTCCCTTCGTGCACACCAACGCCCCGGTCTATCTGGCCGGCATCGCCCGCCCCGGCCCGACGGTCCGCGACAACCGCGCGGTCACGGCGATGGCCCGCCTGCTGCTGCACCCGCACATCCCCCACATCCAGACGAGCTGGGTGAAGCTGGGCGCGGAGGGCGCCGCGGAGATGCTCCGCTCCGGCGCCAACGACCTCGGCGGCACCCTGATGGAGGAGACGATCTCGCGGATGGCGGGCTCCTCGTACGGCTCCTACAAGTCGGTCAAGGACCTGATCGCGGTCGCGGAGGCGGCCGGCCGCCCGGCGAGGCCCCGTACCACCCTGTACGGGGAGGTCCCGGAGGAACGCGTCCGCGCGGCCGAGGCCTCGGACGGTCATCTGCCGGAGCTGCTGCCGGTACTGGACTGAGACGGGCCGGGAGAGCGCGGGTACGGGCAGTAGGATGATCCGACCCGCGTTCGTCGGGACCCATGGCCGCCTCCGGCCGGGTGCCCGTAGCTGAGGAGATGCGTACCGGTGCCTGCCCGTCTTCCTTCGTGGGCCTGGGTGACCGGGCTGACCACGGGGGCGATCGCCGCGGTGGTGGTCCTGGCCGTCCAGGCCGACCAGGGGACGAAGCCCACTGCCGCCACGACCCGGCCGAGCGCGCCGGCGACGGCGGACGCCAAGCCGTCCGCCGAACCGGAGGAGAAGAAACCGGTGACGGTCCCGGCCGACTCGGGCACCGGCCGCCGGATCGTCTACTCCCTCGGACAGAAGCGGGTCTGGCTGGTGGACGCCAGCGACGCCGCCCGCCGCTCCTTCGCGGTCTGGCCGGGCACGGTCTCCCCCGACCCCGGCACCTACGCGATCGGCAAGCGCACCGAGGCCACCACCGGCAGCGACGGGGTGCCGGTCGAGCACATCATGTACTTCGCCCAGAAGTCCGGTGTCTTCGTCGCCTTCTCCAACGCGGTCGACGGCTCCTCGCCCCCGCCGGCGGACCCGGGCGTGCAGACGGGCGGCATCCGCATCGCCAAACCCGACGGCAAGGCCCTGTGGACCTTCGGCACGGCGGGCACGGCCGTCCGGGTCGTCGAGTAGCCGAGCAGTCGAGCAGCCGAGCAGCCGCACACCGGCGGACGGGCGGTCGCGCTTCGTGACGGAGCCCTGTCCCTCCGTAAGGTTCCGGATTCCCGCGGCGGAGCGCTCCGCGTAGGTTCCGAACCGCCCGCCCACACCCGGGCGGGCCGTGCTTCGGCATGCTTCCGCACTGGAGGTTCCGTTGGCCGCGCATCCCCCCACCCGCAGAAGCGTCCTCAGGTCCGCCGGCGGTCTCGGCGCCGCGATGGCGCTGGGCGCCACAGGCGTGCTCGCGGCGGCCTCACCGGCCGCGGCGGTCGGCGACGGCTTCGGCCTGAGCATCGTGGAACGCGACGAGAGAGACCCCCGGATGCGGTACTACCGCTTCCGGACCGACGCCATCGGCTGGAACCCGGGGGTGAACGTGCTGCTGCCGGACGACTACCACCACAGCGGCCGCACCTACCCCGTCCTCTACCTGCTGCACGGCGGCGCCTCGGACTTCATCGAGTTCGACCGCCTGGGCGTCCGGAGCTGGACCGCGGGCAAGCCGATCATCGTCGTCATGCCCGACGGCGGCCGCGCGGGCTGGTACTCCAACCCCGTCAGCTCCCTCGTCGGCCCCCGCAACTGGGAGCACTTCCACATCAACCAGCTGCTGCCCTGGGTCGAGGCGAACTTCCGCGCCTACGCCGAGTACGCGGGCCGGGCCGTGTCCGGCTTCTCCATGGGCGGCTTCGGCGCGCTCAAGTACACCGCCAAGTACTACGGCCACTTCGCGTCCGTCAGCTCCCACTCCGGCCCGGCCAGCCTGCGCCGCGACGCGGGACTCGTCACCCACTGGGCCAACGTCTCCTCCGCCGCCGCCGAGCTGGGCGGCGGCACCGTCTACGGCGCCCCGCTGTGGGACGAGGCCCGGGTGAGCGCCGACAACCCGGTGGAGCGGATCGAGAGCTACCGCCACAAGCGGATCTTCCTCGTCGCCGGCGTCAGCCCCGACCCGATCAACTGGTTCGACAGCGTCAACGAGACCCAGGTGCTCGCCGGACAGCGGGAGTTCCGCTCCCTGCTGACCGGGGCCGGGATCGCCCACGAGGCCCACGAGCTGCCCGGCGGTCACTTCGTCCGCGACGAGATGATGCGGCGGGACATCGACGGGATGATCGGCCACCTGCGCCGGGCCTGAGGGGAAGACCTCCGGTACCGCCGTTCCGCGGCGGGCGTTCCGTGCCCGCGCCCGCCGCGGACGTGACCCGCGCCACTCGTCGTATCCTCGCGCGCAGGAAGTAACGTTCGGGGTGTCCGGCAGGGGTGGCGGGACGGAACGGGGGAGCGGTGAGCGGGATCGTGGTCCATTCACCGGCGGAGAGCGACGGCGGACCGGTGACCCTGCGGCTCGGACCGGGGGAGCGCGTGCTGTTCGGCCGCGGCTCGACGGCCACACCGGTCGGGCTGCGTTTCTCCGACGAGGCGGTCTCCCGGCTCGCCGGGGAGATCCACGCGACCGACGACCACTGGCAGCTGAGCAACCTCAGCACCACGCACGGCTATCTGGTGGAGAACCCGGAGGGCGCGGGCGAGTACCTGCGGGTGCCACCGCGCCGCGTCGGGGCGCCCATCCCGTTCGAGTTCTCCCGGGTGGTGCTGCCGTCGCGCCGCGACACCCCGGTGTCCTTCCTGGTGTTCGCGCCCGACCACGTCTACCTCGACCCGCACACGAGCGGCGGCTCCTGGGACAGCCGCACCCTCACGGCGTACTCGCTGGACGAGACCGCCACCTACTTCCTGGTGCTCGTGGCGCTCTGCGAGCCGTGGCTGCGGGACCGTTCGCCGGTCGCGGTGCCGACCACCCCCGAGGTCGTCGAGCGGCTCCGCGGGCACTCGGGCCGCACCGGTTTGACCGCCCGCGCGGTCAGTTCGCACATCGACTACCTCGCGGACGAGAAGCTGCGGATCGGCGCCCCCGCCGCGCCCGGGGCCGACAGGGCGCAGCGCAGGAACGGCAAGCGCGAGGCCGTCGTCGCGCTCGCCCTGAAGTTCGGGATCGTGCGCGAGGAGCACCTCGCGCTCCTGCCGCCGCGCTCCGGGACCGCCGCGGCGGACGGCGGGGTGTGACGCGGATGGCGCGCGACCGGGCCGCCTGGGACAGCGACGGGTCCGAACCACTGCCCCCGGGGTACCGGGTGGGCGGCTGGATCGTCGGCGAGCCGATCGGGGCCGGCGGCTGGGCCACCGTCTACGCCGGACGTCCCGCCGGCGCGGAGCGGGACGACGGGACGGCGGTCGCGCTCAAGGTCATGCCGACCGCCGGACTCGCGCCCCGTCAGGCCCGCAGGGTGGCCGAGGCGGCCCGCCGGGAGGCCGAGCTCGGCCGGGCCCGGCATCCGGGACTCGTCGGGCTGCTCGACACCCTCGTGCTGCAGGCCCCCGACCGGCCGTCCCTGGACGGCGCGCTCGTCCTCGTCATGGAGCGCGCCCGGTGCAGCCTGCGCGAACTGCTCGGCGACGGTCTCGAGGAGGCCGAGGGCGCCCGGATCGTCACCGGGATCTGCGAGGGACTCGCCCAGCTGCACCGCTCCGGGTGGGTGCACGGCGACCTCAAGCCCGAGAACGTCCTCATCGGCCAGGACGGCGAGGTGTGGCTCTCGGACTTCGGGTTCGCCGTCGAGCTGACCGGCACCCACGGCTACGCGGCCCCGATGGGCACCCTCGGCTACCTGCCGCCCGAGCGCTGGAGCGAACCGCTCGGCGAACAGGGCGTGCTGGTCCGGCCCACCGCCGACATCTGGGCGCTGGGGATCGTGATCCACGAGGTGTTCGCCGCCGGCGCCGTGCCGTTCGGCGGCGCGACTCCGGCGGCGCTCCGGGCCGCCGTGCAGGAGTACGCCGACGGGGGTGCGCCGCTGCGGCTGGACCCGGCCGTCCCGGAGTTCTGGCGCGCCGTCGTCACCGACTGCCTCGCCCCCGGGCACGCCGCCCGCGCCCCGCACACGGCCGAGCGGCTCCTCGAGCGGATCCGCGGCCGGGACGCCGGCCGTGCCGCGTCCGCGCGTCCGCGCCTGCGTACCGTCCTGCCCACCCTCGCCGCGTGCGCCGTCGTCGCGGGCGGGGCCGTGCTCTGGCCCGACCCGGAGAACGGCCGGTCCGGCGCGCGGACCGCCCAGATCCGGGTGTTCAACGCCGAGGCGGAGTGCCGCGACCGGGCGGACCGCGACCCGCAGTGCAGTCTCGGCCTCGCGGTCGACCCGCTGGTCCCGTACACCGCGCGGAACGTCGTGCCGAGCCGGGTGTGGCACGGCGACGTCCTCGACGCCGCGTGCCGGCTGGCCGAGGGCCTGCCCGTCGTCGACGAGGCGGGCCGGCGGTCCACCGCCTGGTACCGGGTCCGCGTCCCGCGCGCCGCCCCGGCGGCCACCGCGTGGCTGCCGGCCGTCCGCACGGAGGACCGTCCGGAACTCCCGTCCTGCACCCGCCCCGCGCACCGGGGCCCGGTCGCCCACGAGGGACGGCCGGGCCGGGCGCACACGGTGGCGGCGCGTCAGCAGTTGGGGATGACCGCGCCGTTGTTGTCCCGTGCCTCGTCGTTGCCCCAGCGGGACAGGTAGTACGCCGAGACATAGGCTCCGCGCCCGTTCTTGCCGGCGTAGACGGTGTCGAGGTCGGTCTTCAGCCACCAGTGGTTGTAGGTGCCGTTCGCGCCGCGGATCTCCTGGCCCCACACCTTGCAGTACACGTAGTTGGTGCCCGCGTTGAGCACGCCCTGCGCGTCGTTGGTGTTCGGCTGCGCGTAGCCGGTGGCGTTGGCGAAGGTGTCGACCCAGTACTTGCCGGCGCCGCAGCCGTTGTCGCTGGTCAGGTGGTAACCGCCGTACGAGCCGGGGTAGGCGAGCTGGGTTCCGTTGATCTTGATCTTCTGGCCGACGCCGTTGTAGAGCTGCTCGTAGTGGATGTGGGCGCCGGAGCTGTTGCCGGTGCTGCCGGTGGTGCCGATCTGCTGGCCCTGGCCGACGGAGGCGCCGCTGGGGACGGAGAAGGCGTTCAGGTGGAAGTAGTACGTCTTCCAGCCGCCGCCGTGGTCGATGACGATGTAGTTGCCGGCGCCGTTCGCCTGGTAGTAACGGGTGGCGGTGCCGGAGGCCGAGGCGAGCACGGGCGAGCCGCTGGTGGTGCCGCCGTCACTGCGGACGAAGTCCAGCGCCTCCCGGACCTCCGCGGAGTGGTGGCTGTACGTCCATTTCTGGCCGCAGGCGAAGGGGGCCTTGAAGAGGGGCGCCGCCTGCGCGGGCGTCGCGGTGAACAGGCCGCCCACGAGGGCGATGAGGCCCAGCAGGGCGATGCGTGCCGATCTCAATGCTGTCTCCGAACTGACGAGGTGCGTGGGGTGGAGGGACGTCCGGCTGCGCGGACGGGCCAAGGATGCCCGAGCTTGATGGGTCCACGACAGGCCACTCCGGAACGTTCCGGAGCCACCCGGTTCACACTCCTCACACTCCGCGTACCGATTCACCCCCTCAACCGGCCGTCGCCGTTCGATTACAGTGCTGGGCGTCGTACGTACGGACGGGGCCCCGGGAGGTCTTGGTGGGCAGTACTGCCGGGCCCGTGTGGGGGCGTCGCGAGCAGCAGGACTTCCGCAGCCGGGTGCGCGGCACGCTGCTCGGGGTCGCCCTCGGCGACGCGCTGGGAGCGCCCGTCGACAGGGCGACGACCGACGGGATACGGGAGGCGCACGGCGCGGAGGGCATCACCGATCTGGCCCCCGCGCACGGCCGGCGCGGCGCGGTCACCCACCACACCCAGCTCACCCTCTTCTCCGTGGACGGACTGATCCGCGCCCAGGTACGGCGCGACACCGGCGCCTGGCACCCGCCGACCGACGTGCACCGGGCGTATCTGCGCTGGGCCACCACGCAGCGCGACTGGGGCCCGGACGAGCGCCGCAAGGACGACGGATGGCTGGCGCGGGAGGAGTGGCTGTACGCCCGCCGGGACCCGGTCCGCACGCTGCTGCTCGGGCTCGGCGACGAGACCATGGGGACGCCGTCGGCGCCCAAGAACCCCGGTGAGGCGGGTCCCGAGGCCGCCGCCCGGTCCGCGCCCTTCGGGCTGCTCGTCGGCTGGGAGCCGCAGCTCGTCGTCCAGCTCGCCGTGGAGTGCGCGGCGCAGACCCACGGCCACCCGGTCGCCTGCCTCGCGGCGGGCGCGTACGCGGTGATCGTGCACGCGCTGGCCCGGGGCGAGAGCCTGGACACGGCGGTGCAGCAGGCGCTGGCCCTGCTGGGCGTCCGGCCGGGTCACCAGCCGGTGTCGGACGCGCTGCAGCGCGCGCTGGGCGCGGTACGGCAGGGGATGCCCACCCCGGAGCGGGTCTCGGAGCTGACCGGGAACGCCACCGCCGAGGGGCTGCTGGCCGCCGCCGTGTACTGCGCGCTGGTGGGGGAGGACGTGCGCCACGGGCTGTGCCTCGCCGTCAACCACGACGGGCCGAGCGCCGCCGCCGGCGCGCTGACCGGCGGGCTGCTCGGGGCGCTGCACGGCGAGACGGCCCTCCCGCCGGCCTGGCTGGCCGAACTGGAGGGCCGTCCCACGGTCCTGGAACTCGCCGACGACTTCGCGATGGAGATGACCCAGGGCCCCGCCCTGCACGGCCCCGCCGGCGCGTCCCCCGCCTGGCTGACCCGCTACCCCCGCGGCGCCTGAGAGGGACGCGGGGGACCTGCTTTCTAAGGGGCGCGGGGAACTGCGCGAAGGGGGTCCGGGGGCAACGCCCCCGGGGACGGGACGGGAAGGGGCGGCGGGGGCGACAAACCACACCTGAACGCCCCCGCCGGACCTAGTCCTTCACAGGAGCCGCCGCCGGACCCTCCGCCGGCGCCGGCACCGCCGCAGCCGAGTCGTCGTCACCATCGGTGTTGACACGGTCGATCACCGCCAGCCGTTCAGGCGTGTCCTCCGGCTTCACGAACCCGATCAGGACGTACAGCACCAGCGACACCGCGAGCGGCACGGAGACCTGGTACTCCAGCGGGACCCCGCCGTCGACGGCCCAGTCGATCGGGTAGTTCACCAGCCAGAAGGCCAGCAGCCCCAGACCCCAGCTGGTGATCGCCGCCGTCGGACCGGAGCGGCGGAACGGCCGCAGCAGGCCCAGCATCATCGGGATGGCGATCGGGCCCATCAGTCCCGCCACCCACTTGATGACGACCGTGATGATGTCCTTGAAGGTGGGGGAGTTGACCTGGGTGGCGACCGCCATGGACAGACCGAGGAAGACCACCGTCGTCACCCGGGCCGCGATCAGGCCCGACCGGTCGCCCCACCCGCGGGCCTTCGCCGACAGCACCGGCGCCACGTCACGCGTGAACACGGCCGCGATGGCGTTGGCGTCCGAGGAGCACATGGCCATCGTGTGGGAGAAGAAGCCGACGATGACCAGGCCCAGCAGGCCGTGCGGCAGCAGCTGCTCGGTCATCAGGGCGTAGGAGTCGGAGCCGTCCGCCTTCTGGGACTCCACCAGCAGCGGCGACATCCACATCGGGAAGAACAGGATCAGCGGCCAGACGAGCCACAGCGCCGCCGACAGCCGCGCCGAGCGCGTCGCCTCGCGGGCGTTGGGGGTGGCCATGTAGCGCTGGGCCTGGTTGAGCATGCCGCCGTTGTACTCGAACAGCTTGATGAACAGGAACGCCAGCAGGAAGATCGTGCCGTACGGCCCGACCAGCGGTTTGGCGTGGCCCTGGAGTTCCGGCTGGTCCCAGACGCCGAAGAAGCCGCCGTGGTCGCCCAGTTCGGCCAGCACCGCGACGAACATGGCGATACCGGCCAGCAGCTGGATGACGAACTGGCCCAGCTCGGTCAGCGCGTCGGCCCACAGACCGCCGATGGTGCAGTAGATCGCCGTGACCACGCCGGTGATCAGGATGCCCTGGTTGAGCGAGACGCCGGTGAACACCGACAGCAGGGTGGCGATCGCCGCCCACTTGGCGCCCACGTCCACGATCTTCAGCAGCATCCCGGACCAGGCCAGCGCCTGCTGGGTCTTCAGGTCGTAGCGGTTCTTCAGGTACTCCAGCGGCGAGGCCACGTGCAGCCGGGAACGGAGCCGGTTGATCCGCGGGGCGAACAGCCTGGACCCGATGGCGATGCCGAGGGCGATGGGGAAGGACCAGGTGACGAAGGACGTCACGCCGTACGTGTAGGCGATGCCGGCGTAGCCGGTGAACATCACCGCGCTGTACCCCGACATGTGGTGGGAGATACCGGAGAGCCACCACGGCATCTTGCCGCCGGCCGTGAAGAAGTCGCTGACGTTGTCCACCCGCTTGTGCGACCAGACACCGATGCCGACCATCACGGCGAAGTAGCTGATGAGCACCGCCCAGTCGAGACTGTTCATGTCCCCCCTTCCAGGGTCCGCCTTGTGAACTCCACTCAGCTGGTTGGCACTTCGCCTGAGCGGGGTAGGGACGGGGAAGGGTGCGAAGTGCCCGCTCATCGTGGGCGTCCTGGCGAGGGCACGACAAGGAAGCGTCAGGTCAAGAGGGAGTAAAGATGTTCGACTAGTTGACCGTCGTTCATGGACATGAACGCCCTTCGAGGCCGGGCAGCCTCGTCAGCGCAGCTCGTCGGGGCAGGGAGTGCCCCGGTCCCACTGGTAGGGAGCGGCCAGCCGGTACGTCCCCGGCTCCGGCGCGAGCAGCATCGTCCACGCGTCGCCGTCCGCGTCCTCCTCCGTCTCCATCAGGCAGCCGTTGACGTTCTCGAACGTCTTCGGCTCACCCTCCGGACGGTCCTGGGACCGAGCCGTCTCCTGCGGCGGCTCCAGCGCCTTGCCGTCGGCGTCGACGAGGCTCAGCCACGGCGAGTACGGGACGCGGATCAGGATCCGGCCCGCCTTCTCCACCCGCAGGGTCCACTCGCCCTGCTCGGCCCGCTCCACGACCGTGTTCGGCTCCGCCAGCGGCGTCGGCTCGTCCACGGCGAACAGCTGCCAGTTGGCGTCGCCCCAGATCTGCTTCAGATACGGCAGCCCGCGCTGCACCAGCTCCCGCTCCCGCTGGCCGCCGTCGCCGTCCGGCTCGTCCTTCGGCAGCACCACGAAGTGCACGCCCCAGCGCTTCAGCCACTCGCGGTAGTTCGCCGAGTTGAGCGTGTCGTCGTAGAAGAGCGGGTTGCGCTTCATGTCGGCCTGCCGGTTCCAGCCGCGGGCCAGGTTGACGTACGGGGCGAGGGCGGACGCCTCGCGGTGCGAGCGGGCCGGGACGACCTCCACACGGCCCTGCCCGGCGCCGACCTCCTGCAACTCGTTCACCAGCGGCGCCAGCTCGCGCGCCCAGGACGCGGCCGGCGTGGTGTGCACGACGTCGTCGACCGACTTGAAGCCGATCCAGCCGGTGAAGCCGGCGATCGCGACGACGATCACGTACCACTTGCGGGACTTCGGCACGGCGAACGGCAGCGCCGCCACCAGCACCACCCCGCCGAACAGCATCGCCAGCCGGGTCATGTTCGACCCGATCTGAGAGCTGATCAGCCAGACCAGCACGATCCCCAGCCCGTACACCCCGGACGTGATCCGTACGGTCTTCCAGTCCGCGGGCACCAGGACGCACACCAGGACCGAGTACAGCAGCGGCAGGATCACCGAGCCGATGCCCATCGGCTGGGTCCCCGAGAACGGGAACAGCCAGGCCGACACCGCCACCACCGCGGCGGGCGCCAGCCCCAGCGCCCACGCCCCCGGCCGGCGCTTCTGCAGGAACAGCGCCACCGCCACCAGGCCCACGAACAGGCCCGCGACCGGCGACGCCATGGTGGCCAGCGCCGCCAGCGGGGCCGCGCACAGGGCCTTCGCCCAGCGCTTGTAGCGCCAGCGGTACGGCCAGCAGAAGACGACGGCGACCGCGCCGAGCGCGAACACCGTGCCGAGCCCGTACGTCACCCGGCCCGAGGCCGCGTTGCACAGCAGCGCGAACACCCCCGCGAGCGCCGCCCACAGCGGGTTGCGCACCGACCGGCTGCGCATCAGCACCAGCGTCAGCAGCCCCGCCGACACGGTGCCCGCGATCATCATGGTGGTCCGCACCCCGAGGACCGACATCAGGTACGGCGACACCACGCTGTACGACACCGGGTGCATACCCCCGTACCAGGCGAGGTTGTACGCGGAGTCCGGGTGCCGGCCGACGAACTCGGCCCACGCGTCCTGCGCGGCGAGATCACCGCCGCTGTTCGCGAACGTGAAGAACCAGACGATGTGCAGCAGGCCGGCGAGAGCGGTCACGGACAGCACCGGGTGCCGCAGCATCCGGGCGCGGACGGCGAGGACGGCCGTCATGACGCGGCCGGGGGGCTTCTTCCCGGCCTGCCCCGGCCGGTTCACGGGTACGGGTATTCGCGGGCCGGATCCCGGGTCCGGATCGGCGTCGTCGGCGCGTGTCGGCTCCGCTGTGGCCACCTGAAGGCACTCCCCGTGTCCCGTGCTCCTGCCCGATTCGTGACGCTAGCACGCACCCCGCCGGCCGTCGCCCGGGTGGGCTCCGTCCGGCGGGGTGCGGGTTGTGTCCCGGCTCAGGTGATACGCGTCAGCTTGTCCGTGAAGCCGGGCTCCACGAGGTCCTCCTGCAGTGCGACCGGGACCTTGACGGCTCCGTTGCTGCCGTCGCCCACGGTGAGCGTGCCCACCTTGGTGCCGGCCTTCGCCGTGTGCGGCAGCTCGTCCCCGGCGAACGTCAGCTTCACCGACAGGCCCGCCCAGCCGACGGCCTTCACGTCCTCGGTCACCGCGACGGGCGTACGGCCGCCGAGGCCGTCGTCCGCGTACCCGACGACGGTGCCCTTCTTCAGGATCGTCGCCGACTCCAGGGCGCCCTGCGCGGCCCGGATCAGCTGGTCGCCCGCGGACAGGGCGCCGGCCAGGATGGTGTTGTCCGCGCCGCCCTCGGGCTGGCGCACCACCGCGCCGATGATCCGCCGGGTCTCGCCGTCGACGTCCTTCTTGGCGGCGAAGGAGAGGTTGCCGAGCGCGGAGGTGGTCGTACCGGTCTTGATGCCGACGACGTTGTTGTGGCCGACCAGCCGGTTCCAGTTGCCGTGCTTGACGCCCTTGTAGTCGATGTACTCCATCATCGCGGCGACCTCGCGGAACGCGGGCTGCTCCATCGCGGCCTTGGCCAGCTTCACCTGGTCCACGGCGGTGCTCACGGTGGTGTTGTTCAGACCCGAGGGGTCGGTGTACGTCGTGTTGGTCATGCCGAGGTCCTTCGCGGCCTCGTTCATCTTCTCGACGAACGCCTTCTCCGAACCGGCGTCCCAGCGGGCGACCAGTCGCGCCACGTTGTTCGCGGACGCGATCAGAATGGCCTCGAGGGCCTCCCGCTGGGAGATCTTGTCCCCGGCGGTCACCTGGACGGTCGACTCGTCACCGGCGCTGGACTGCTTCTCGGCGGTCTGGTCGACGTCGATCATCGGACCGTCGGCGCCGCTCTTCAGCGGGTGGTCGCGCAGGATCAGGTACGCCGTCATGACCTTGGCGACACTGGCGATCGGCACGGGCTTCTGCTCGCCGGACGAGCCGAAGGTGCCGATGCCGTCGACGTCCAGCGCGGCCTGCCCCTTGGCCGGCCACGGGATCTCGGGCTTGCCGCCCTCGAAGGTGTAGCTGTCCTCGGCGGTGAGCACCAGGGTGGGCGTCGGGAGCGGGCGGAAGTTCTGCACGACCGCGAACACGATCACCAGCAGCAGGACCAGCGGCGTCCAGATCTTGACCCGGCGCACCGCGGTCCGCAGCGGGGTCTGCGGGGGCGGCGGGGTGTTGGTCAGCTCGGCCAGCAGGTCCAGCGGCGGCTTGGGCGGCAGCGGCTGCTGCGTGGTCCGCTCGGGGCCGACCTGGGGGAGGGCGGTGGTGGGCCCGGTCGGGCCGGCCGTGCCGCCGGGAGCGGTGGGCGGCTTGCCACCGCCCAGGTCCTCGTCCCGCTTGAGCGCCACGAACTTGCTGGTCCGCTCGGCCTCGGCCTCGCGACGGCTGACGTCGCCCAGTTTGAGCATGGTGGTGGGCTGGTCCACGGCGGGCGCGGAGGCGCGTCCGGTCCGGAACACCGCGGTGGGCTGGTCGACGGGGCCCTTGGGCTTGGGCCTGCCGCCCCCGTCCGGGTCGCCGCCCCCGGACTTCGGCGCGCTCGCGCCCGAACCGCCCTCGTCACGCTTCGCCGTGCCGTCGGGCTCGTCGCCCTCGGAGTCGTCGTCGCCCGAGGCGGCCTTCGCGTCCGCCTCCGCCTCCGGCTCCTCGCTCTCGGGCTCGTCGGCAGCCCCTCCCTTGCCGGCGACTGCCTCGTCCTCGGAGCCGTCGTCCGAGTCCCCCTCCGGGGCGGTCTTCGCCGGTGGCCCCGCGTCGCGGGAGGCCTCGCTCGCGGGGGCGGCGGACCGTGCCGTACCGGCGGCTGCCCGGCCTTCGGCGTCCGTCGCGGCTTCCGCGGGCTTCTCCGGGGCGCTCGCGGGCGTGCCGGTTGCCGCCGTTACGGCGGGCTTCTCGTCCTCGGCGTCCTCCGCGTCCGTGGAGGCATCGGTCGCGTCCGCGTCCGTGGCGCTCTTCGCGGGCTCGGCGGCGTCGTCCGCGTGGTCCGAGGCGTCCGTGGCGGTCTGGGCGGGCGTCTTCGCCGTCGCGGCGGGCTTCTCGTCCTCGGAGGCGTCGGTCGCGTCCACGTCGGCCGCGGACCGTGCCGTGGCTGCGGGTGCCTGGTCCTCGGCGTCCTCGCCGCGCGGGGAGGCGTCCGTCGCGTCAGTGTCCGCGTCCGGGGCGTCCTTGGCGGCCGTCTCCGGGTCGCGGGGAGCGTTGCTCGCGGGCGTGCCGGTCTCCGCCGTCGCGGCGGGCTCGTCCTCGGAGGCGTCGGTCGCTTCCGTGTCGGCCGCGGACCGGACCGGGACGGCGGGTGTCCGGCCCTCGGCGTCCCCGTCGCCCGTGGAGGCGTCCCTGGCGGTCTCCGCGGGCGTCTCCGGGGCGCGGGGGGCTTCGCTCGTGGCCGTGCCCGTCTCCGTCGCCCCGGCGGGCGTCTCGTCGCCCTCGGGGGCGGCGGCGGGCTTCGCCGGACCGTCCCCGGTGCCGGTGCCGGCGCCGGTGTCCGTGCCGTTCGTGTGCGGCGTCTCGTCCGGCTCCGCCGAGCGGACCCAGGAGGCCACCGCCTCGCGGAGCCGGCCGTCGCGCGTCGACAGCACCCGCGTGGCCGTGTCGACGCGGTCACGCTTCTCCGAGGGCCCGGCGGCCTCGCGGGCCACCGCCAACCGGGGATCCCGCTTCTCGGGAACCGGACCCGCGCTCCCCGACGTCGGTTCTGCCGACGACTCGCGCTGCTTCGACCTGTCGGGGGACTCGCCCGCCACCGATGCCTCCTCGCTGTGCCGCACGCCCCGCGTGCGCCAACCGAACCGTGAACCGCCCGCACCGGACAGCGCTCCGCAGCGCTGTCCGAACCATGTACCAGTGTCCTGTGTGCGGGCTTACCCCACGTGGTAGACGAGAACGACATAGCTACCGGTTCCCTTACGAACCGGTCACGCACCCTCGACAGACCAATGTGAGAGGGGTCACCCTGTCAGACATCCACGCGGGGAGGCATGGATGGGCAGGAGCCGCAGAACACTTCCGGAGGAGCTTCTGCTGCTGGCGCTGGACCCGACCACGGGTACCACCGCACAGCCGCAGTCGCTCGACCTCGGTCTGGCCGGAGCACAGCTAGTGGAGCTGGCGCTGGCCGGACGGATAGCCCCAGACGGGGATCGTATCGCCGTGGTGGTGCCACGGCCGACTGGAGACCCAACACTGGACTGCGCGTTGGAGTTGCTGCGAAGGCGCGGCGCTCCCGTACGGGCGGTCAACTGGATCGGCGGGCCGCGTCTCGGGCTGCGCCAGACCTACCTCTCGCATCTGGAGCGGTGCGGCATGGTGCACGCCGTGGCCGGACAGATGTGCGGGGTGCTGCCGACGACTCGCTACCAGGCGACGGACACCGAGATCAGCCGGGAGATCAGGTCCCGGCTGGACTCCGCGATCCGCACCGGCGTCCCGCCGGACCCGCGGACCGCGGCGCTCGCCGCACTGGCGCACGCGGTGGGTCTCGGCAAGCACCTGTACCCGGGGAACGAGGGACGCTCCTCGCGTTCCCGGTTGCGGGACCTGATCCGGCACGACCCGATGGGCGGCCTCGTGGCGCACGCCGTGATGGACGTCCAGAACGGCGTGGCGGCACAGCCGCGCCGCAGCCCCGCTCCGGCAGGCCGGCAGGCCCCCGCCGGCGGCAGGGGCGCACCGGAGCCCGCCCGTGGAGTTCCGGCGCAACCCCACCGAGGATCCATGGCACGCGTCGCGGCCCACTGAGCAGTTCGTCCCCAGGGCCAACGGCACGGCACGTCCGACGGATCCACGGCACCGCAGACCCGGTCACGGGAGCCGCCGTCCGAGCGGGGCGGAGAGAACACACGGGTTCTCTCCGCCCCGCTCGGCGTGCCCGCGGCCCCGAAGTCGCGCGCGCCCGTCGTTTATCCACCATTTTCCAGCGGTCGTCAGCGCTGTGGTGGCAGTCTGCTCATCAGCAGACACGCAAAGTGGCAAGTGCGAGACACACAGCCGGAGGTGCCCGTCCCGTGGCGTCCAATGTCAATCCCACCGTCAGGCGGCGCCGGCTGGGCCAGGAGCTGCGCCGGCTCCGTGAGCTCAAGGGCATGACCGCCGAGGAGGTGGCCGAGCGGCTGCTGGTGTCGCAGTCGAAGATCAGCCGCCTAGGGAACGGCCGGCGCAGCATCAGCCAGCGCGACGTCCGCGACCTGTGCGGGGTGTACGAGGTCGAGGACCAGCGGATCGTCGAGTCGCTGATGCAGATGGCCAAGGACTCGCGCCAGCAGGGCTGGTGGCACGCCTTCGGCGACATCCCGTACAGCGTCTACATCGGCCTGGAGACGGACGCGGAGTCGCTGCGGGTCTACGAACCGCAGATCATCACCGGCCTGCTGCAGACCCGCGCGTACGCCGAGGCGATCGTCCAGGGCGGTTCGCCGGAGTCGTCCGGGCAGGACAACGACAAGCGGGTCGAGGTACGGCTGCGCAGGCAGAGCCGCATCACCGCCGACAAGGACCCGCTGCGGCTGTGGGTGGTGCTGGACGAGGCGTCGCTGCGCCGGGTCGTCGGCAGCCGGCAGGTGATGCGGGAACAGCTCGAGCACGTCATGGAGTTGTCGCAGCTGCCGCACGTCACCGTGCAGGTGCTGCCGTTCGAGGTCGGCGCGCACGCCGGCATCAACGGCCAGTACTCGATCCTGGAGTTCGCCGACGCGGCCGACTCGAGCGTCGTCTACATCGAGGGCGTCACCAGCGACCTGTACCTGGAGAAGCCGCACGACGTGCAGAAGTACACGGTGATGTACGAGCACCTGCGGGCGCAGTCGCTCAACGTGGAGCAGTCGCGGCAGCTCGTCGAGCGCCTCGCGAAGGACTACGCGCGCTGAGACCCCGCCGGCGGTGAAGGGGCGGGATAATAACCCCCTGACATGCCAGTGTGGAAGTCTCGCCTGGAATATGCCACCCGGTCGAGTGAACGACCGCTCCGAAGGAAGATGTCGGCGAGTAGCGTCGATCACGCCAGCCACCAGCGGGGGTTGGCGAAATCCGTTCTGCGGGTCCATGCCGGAATGCGCAGGCCGGTGACAGCACTCAGCATCTGGCTACGGAGCGAACATGGCAATTCGTCTGGGCGCCACGGAAACGTGGACGACGTCCTCCTACACCAACAACAACGGCGCGTGCCTGATGGTCAGGTCGACCACCGAGGCGGCGCTGGAACTCGGGGACACCAAGGTCCCCGAGGGTCCGAAGGTGGCCTTCCGCGCGGACGCGTGGAGCGCCTTCGTGACCTCGGTCAAGGGCTGACCGGCAGGAGCACCACCGACAGGGCCCTCTCGACGAGTTCCGCCGTCCTGGCCGAGAGGGCCCGGCTCGTGCCTTCTCGGCTCAGTGCTCCGCGCGGGCCACCGGGAAGGCCACGTCACACACCGGGTCCTCGGGCCCCGCGGCCTCCCAGTCCGCGAAGTACACCTCCCGGCAGGGGCCCGCGGGCGTCAGCCCCCGCTCCCTCATCCACTCCTCCACCGCCTCGAACGCGGCCAGGATCTGCGGGTGCGCCACCTGCGCCTTGGTGATCCGGGTGAACGCCAGCCGCTGGGCCGGCTCCACCCGTACCGCCGTCTCCCAGGCCCTGCCCCGCCGCTCCGCCCAGGCCCGCGCCGCCGCCTCGTCGGCGACCGGGACGCACGCCTCGGCGGGACCGTCGCTCTCCATGGACACCTCGGCGTGATACGCCACGAACGGCACCCCGGCGACGCCCCCGCACTCCGGGGCCGCCTCCTCCAGCCGGCCCAGCGACGCCCCGATCCACGTCGGCAACTCGTCCGCCAGCGTGTGCCGCGACTCGGTGATCAGCACCTGCGCCGGCACGTCCACCGTCTCGACCACGAACTTCCCGTACATCTCGGAACTCCTCCCCGACAGCCGTCCACGGAGGTAGTCGGCGAGCGTCCGCTGCCCGGCGAGCCGCTCCTCGACGTCCGCCCAGTAGGCGGCGAGCCGAGCGGCGGCCGTCGTGCCGTCGTCCGCGTCGACGATCCCGGCGATCCGGGCCAGCGGCATGTCCAGCTGCCGCAACAGCGCGACCAGCCGCGCCCGTTCAACCTGATCCGGGCGGTAGAACCGGTATCCGGTCGCCGTGTCGACCCGTGCCGGGGCCAGCAGCCCCAGCCGGTCGTACAGCCGCAGCGCCTTCGCCGACAGCCGCGCCCGCGCCGCGAACGCCCCGATGCCGATCAGTTCCTCGTCCACGCCGGCATCCTCCGTCGCCGGACGGCCTCTCCGCCCGGCGACGGAAACGCTCGGCCCTGCCCCAGGGGCAAGGTCAAGCGAGCGCCCGCTCGACCGCCGCGACGACCTCCGCCGACTCCGGCTCGGTCTGCGGGGAGAACCGGGCGACGACCGCGCCGTCCCGCCCGATCAGGAACTTCTCGAAGTTCCAGCGGATGTCGCCGCTGTGCCCCTCGGCGTCGGCGAACCCGGTCAGCCGCTCGTACAGGGCGTGCCGGCCGTCCCCGTTCACCTCGACCTTCTCGGTCATCGGGAACGTCACCCCGTACGTCGCCGAGCAGAACTCGGCGATCTCCGACGCGTCGCCCGGCTCCTGTCCGAGGAACTGGTTGCAGGGCACGCCGAGCACGGTGAACCCGCGCTCCGCGTACCGCTCGTGCAGCCGCTCCAGACCGGTGTACTGCGGGGTCAGCCCGCACTTGGAGGCCACGTTCACGACCAGCACGGCCCGGCCCGCGTACTGGTCGAGCCCGGCCGGACCGCCGGTCAGTGCGCCGATCTCGACATCGAGCGGGGAGGCGCCGTTGTTCTCTGCAGTCGTCATGGCGCGAGCCTAGCTTCGCGCGGCGCCGTCCCCCCGGGCGGCCTCGGCGAGCACCTCGCCCGCCGGTGTGCGCGCGTAAAGGACGGAGCGGCCCGCGCGGCCCGCCCGCTCGACCAGCCCCGCGTCCCGCAGCACCCGCAGATGGCGGCCGACCGACCCCAGCCGCTGCCCGGTCACGGCGACCAGATGGCTGGTGCTCATCGGGGAGCCGAGCAGCACCAGCACCCGGGCCCGCGCGTCCCCGAGCAGCGCGCCCAGGCTCGCCGGCACGGCCGCGGGGACGCCGGCCAGCGCGCCCGTGCACGGGTACACCACCGCGTACCGGGCGGTGCCCTCCCACGACACCCAGCCCACCCCCTGTGTCGTCACCGGCACGAAGAGCAGTTCGGCCCCGGAGATCTCCCGCGGGGGCAGCTCGTGCGCGTTCACCTGGAACCGGTTCTCCCCGAGCCAGCGCGTCCCCGGCCCCAGCGCGTCCAGCACCGTCGCCCAGCCTCCCCGCCCCACCTGCGCCACCCGGGCCAGCACATCGGCCTGAAGGATCCGCCGGCGCCGCGCCCAGTACGGGCTCACGGCCTCCCGCCAGACGCCGGTGAGGAGCCCGGCGGCGCGGTCCGGCAGGTCCTCGCGTTCCAGGAGGGCGGGGAGCGGGCCGCGCAGGGAGACCCTCAGATGCGCGCGGGCCGTGGCGGGCGGGACCGCACGGACCCGTTCGACCTCCTCCTCGAAGGTCTCCCCGCCCCGCGGGGCGCCGGTGAGGAAGTCAGCGATCCACACCGTCCCCAGCGCGGACCGCACGAGCAGCGCCGTCACCGGGTCCGCGGCCAGCCGGGCACGGTGGGCGGGCAGATGGGCGGCGAGCCACTCCCGTTCTCCGGGATGCGAGGGCCGCGCCGACTCCAGCAGCCGCAGCGCCGCGAACGTCTCGGCGAGGGGCGAGAGCACGAAGCGGCTCCCGGCGAGCGTGTCCGCACTGATCTGCCACCACCCCACGGCCGGCCGCCTCCCCGTATCTTTCGCACCCCGGCGAAACATTAACGGCCGCCCGGCGGCCGTCCGCAGACTCCGCGCATGCGCAGCTACCGCGACCTCTTCCGCACGCCCGAGTTCACCCCGCTCTTCCTCTCCTCCTCCGCCCAGACCGTCGCCCGGACCACGAGCGGCCTCGCCCTGGCCACCCTGGTCTTCCGGGAGACCGCCTCACCGCTGCTGGCCGCGCTGAGCATGTTCGGCCCGTCCCTCGCGCACGTCCTCGGCGCGACCCTGCTGATGTCGGCCGCCGACCGGCTGCCGCCCCGGGCGACCACCACCGGCACGGCGCTGGTCTACGCGGCGCTCACGGCCCTGCTGGCGCTGCCCGGCCTGCCCGTCGCGGCCGTCTTCGCGGTCCTGCTGCTCAACGGGCTGGTGGCGTCGGTGGGCGGCGGAGTCCGCTGGGGCCTGCTGAACGAGATCCTCCCCGAGGACGGCTACCTCCTGGGCCGCTCGGTCTTCAACATGATGAACGGGCTGATGCAGATCACCGGGTACGCGGCCGGCGGTGTCCTGGTGGCGGTCCTGTCCCCGCGCCGGGCGCTGCTGCTGGCGGCGGCCCTCTACGTCACGGCCGCCGCGGTCGCCCGCCTCGGCCTGACCCGCCGGCCCCCGCGCGCCACGGGCCGCCCGTCCGTACGGGCCACCTGGACCGCCAACGCCCAGCTCTGGTCCTCCGCGCCCCGCCGCCACGTCTACCTGGCCCTGTGGATCCCCAACGGCCTGATCGTCGGCTGCGAGTCCCTCTACGTCTCCTTCGCCCCCGACGCCGCGGGCACCCTCTTCGCCTGCGCGGCCCTCGGCATGCTGGCCGGTGACATCGCGGTCGGCCGACTGGTGCCGCCGGACCGCCGCCGGAGGCTGGGCGCCCCGCTGCTGCTGCTCCTGGCCACGCCCTACCTGGCGTTCGTCCTGCGCCCGCCCCTCGCGGTGGCCGCCGCCCTGGTCGCCGTGGCCTCGGCGGGATTCGCGGCGAGTCTGGTGCAGCAGCAGCGGCTGATGGCCCTCACCCCGGCCGGGCTCTCCGGGCACGCCCTCGGCCTGCACTCCTCCGGCATGCTCACCCTGCAGGGGGCCTGCGCCGCCCTGGCGGGCGGCCTCGCCCAGCTCACCTCGCCCGCGACCGCCATGACGGCGCTGGCGGCGGCGTCGGCCGGGACGACCCTGCTCCTGCTGGCCACCTCCCCGGAGCGCCGGACGGCCGTCCGGGTGTGAGCACGTCGCCCGACTCCATGGCGCGTGGCGCAACGGGCGGGCAGGATCGGGGTGTTCACCGACCGGTCGGGGGGAACCGTGCCGATGCCGCCGTACAGCTCCGCCGAATGGCCCGCGCGCAGTCTGCTGGGGAAGCTGCCGGACCAGGACCGGCGGGAACTGCTGACACTGGGCGTGGAGACCCGCTTCGAGGCGGGGGACGTGCTGCTCAGCGAGGGCGCGCACGACCGGCACGTCCTGCTGCTGCTGTCCGGGTTCGCGAAGGTGACGGCGCGCGTGGAGAACGGGGAGGCGTCACTGCTCGCGGTGCGGGTCGGCGGTGACACGGTGGGCGAGATGGCGGCCATGGACGGGGCGCCCCGCTCGGCCACGGTGACGGCGTGCGGGCCGATGCGGGCGCGGGTGCTCCAGCCGGGCGTCCTGCGCGCCCTGCTGATGCGGCGCCCCGAGGTCGGCATGACGCTCACCGGGATCGTCGCCGACCGGCTGCGCTGGGCCAACCGCCGCCGCCTGGACTTCCGCGGCTATCCGGTCAAGGTGCGGCTGGCCCGGCTGCTGGTGGAGCTGGCGACCACCTACGGGCACCCGGTGGGCGGCGGTGTCGTCCTGGGCTGCCGGCTGACCCAGCCCGAGCTGGCCGCCCTCACCGGGGCCGCCGAGACGACGGTCCACAAGGGGCTGCGCGAACTGCGCGAGGAGGGACTGCTGGAGACCGGCTACGGCACCACGGTCATCCGCGACCTCCCCCACCTCCGCCGGATCGCGGACCTCGCCCCCGGGGACTAACCCCCGCCCCCGCGTGCCCCGGCCGTCACGACAGCAGCGGCCGCACCACCACCAGCAGTCCCGCGCTGACGCCCATCACCGCCGTGCACGCCACCGCCCCGGTCAGCCACCGGTACTTGCTCAGCGCCACCCCCGCCAGGAAGCGCACCGCCTGGGACAACTCCCGGCGCTCCCGCGCCGTTCCGGCCACCTCCCCGCCGTCGGCCGGGGCGGCGGACGGGAGGATGTCCGGGCCGCTGGCCAAGTGCGCGAAGCTGTAGCGGTTGGCGCCCCGGGGACGCATGACCCGCGGCCGCAACGCGGCTGCCAGGAAGCCCGCGCCGGCGAACAGACCGCCCAGGAACAGCGCGAGCAGCACCCCCGCGAGCACCCCGGGAGCCCCGCCGTCCCGCACGGCGCGCAGGGCGGGTCCGCTCCACCAGCCCGCGGTGCCCACCAGGACCGCCTGGACGGCGGCCAGCACCCCCGCCTTGGCGTCGGCGTGCTGGTGGGTGGTCTGCAGGGCGGTGAACATGTACTGCGCCGGTCGGCTGTCCCTCTCCCGGTCGGCTCCGGTGCACGGCATACGGTCTCCCGCGGTCGGTGGTCGGCTCCCGCTCCCCATTGAGGACCGGTGCGGGCGTCCGGAACCGGCATTTCTGCGGGATTCGCCGTCACGGCAGGGAACGGCGCCTCCGCGGGACCGCGAGTGACTTGTTCTCGACCCCGCGCACCGGAACCCGCCCGTCACTTCCGTGGCCCGCTGTATGTTTCGCACCCTTCCGCATCCCGTACTTCGACGGGGTTTCCCTCTGGGCGGGCCGTGTACGACTGACGTACCGGCGTCCGCGTGGACCGGGGGAGCGGACGCCGGTGTATGCCACGGAGTCCCCTGACGTGTCCGTCCTGGGTCCGACTCCGCAGAACGAACGGGGAGTTCGAGCATGGGTACGTTCCGTCGCAGACTGCTGCTGGCGGTCGACGCCAAGGGGTACGGCCGCGTCGACGTCGTGACGCAGCGGCAGTTGCAGGAGGCCATTCAGAATCTGCTGACGGCCGCCGCCGACGCGTCCGGCCTGGAGCGGGAGCGCTGGGAGACGCAGGTGGGCGGCGACTCGGTGCTCGCCGTACTGCCCGAGGGCGCGTCCGAGCCGCACCTCGTCGACACCTTCATGCGTCATCTCGACGCCGGCCTGCGCGAGTTCAACCACACCCGGACGCGTGAGGCCTGGCTGCGCCTGCGGGTGGCCGTGCACTTCGGCACGGCGGCGGTGGCCGCCAACGGCTTCGAGGGGCGGGCCCCGGTCGAGATCGGCCGGATGCTGGACAGCGCGCCGCTGCGGTCGGCCCTGGACGCCGCGCCGGAGGCCTGCATGGCCCTCGCGGTGTCCTCGACCGTCTTCAACGACGTGGTCCGGGAGGCGTACACCACGATCCGGGCGCGGGAGTTCCACGAGGTGCGGATCGAGGAGAAGGAGTACGCCGGCCGGATATGGATCCGGGTGCCCGGACACGACGGGCCCCTGCCGGGTCCCGGGGCCGCCGGGGCCGGAGCCGCCCCTTCCGGGCCCGCCGGGCCCGCACCGGGGGGCGCGGAGGGTGGTGAATCCTCTGACGCGCGCCCCCTAAATGCTCCAACGCCTCCTGGCGACACCGTAGTTCAGGTCATTTCCGGAACCGTCCACGCTCCGGGTGCCGTCTTCGGCATCTCCAAGTGACACGGAGTGACGGCTGAGGATGGACGAGGAACAGAGCGAGCGGCGGGACCAGGAGGAGCCGGAGCCGAAGCCCGGCGCGGAGCCCGCGCCGGATCGGGACCCCGGTGCCCCGCGGACGCGGGACGACGAGACGGGGGAGACCGGAGAGTCCGGTGAGACGGGGGAGACCGGGGAGAGCAAGCCGCCCCCGCCCGGCCGGCCGGACACGGCCCCCGTGCACCACAACCGCGTCAACCAGTACTTCTACGGAGCACTCGACGCCCCCGGCGCCCACTTCGGCATCGGCGTCGGCGACTTCGCCAACGTCCGCCGCCGCGCGGTCGGCCGGCTGGACGCGGGCGAGGCGGACGCCCTGCTGGCCCCCTACGTCGAACCCGACTGCTTCGAGGAGGCCGCCGCCGCCCTGGAGCAGGACGGTGTGGTGGTGCTCGTCGGCCCGCCCGGCATCGGCAAGCGGTCCGCGGCGGTGGCGCTGGTGGCGAGGGCCGCCGAGGGCACGGAGTACGTGGTGCTCTCGCCCGGCCGGAGCCTGGACGACCTCGCCGACGGGCGGGTGAGCTTCGAGAAGGGCGTCGGCTATGTGCTGATCGACCGCATGCCGGAGACCTCCTCGGGGACGGCGGACTTCGACTGGCGGCGCGTCCGGGACACCGTGCGCGACCACGGCGCGCACCTGGTGATCACCACCGTGCACCCGGTGGAGGGCGACGCCCCCGGCTCCGTACGCCATGTGCCGTGGCGGCTGCCGGACCTCACCGCCGTACTGCGGGTGCGGCTGCTGCGGGCGGGGTGCGCCGCGGACACCGTCGAGCGGGCGGTGGCCGGGCTGCCCGGCGGATGCGGGGTCGCGGAGGTCGCCGAGGCGGCCGAGCGGATCGCCCGCGGCGCGGCCCCCGACGAGGTCTGGCAGGAGTACGGCAGCGGCGCGGCCGAGCCGGTACGGGACTGGTTCGCGGCCGGTCGCGAACCGCGCGAGTGGGCCGAGGTGACCACCCTCGCCTTCGTCACCGGCGCCGGCTACCGCGACTTCGAGACCTGCCAGGAGCGCCTGGAGGAATGGGTGGCGCCCACCTTCCCCGAGCTGGCGGTCAACACCGACGGCGCCGAGGCGCACCGCCGCGACGCCGACCGGCGGCTGATGCTGGGCCGCAACACCCTCGTCGCCGTGGAGCAGCGCAAGGACGGCGCGCTCACCCGCAGCGCGCTGGTCTTCGCCAACCCCCACTACCGGCCGTGGGTGCTGGAGGAGCTGTGGGCGAAGCGCTCGACGGCGTACTGGAACGGCGTGCGCGACTGGCTCACCGAACTCGTCCGCACCCAGCCCGGCCTCGGCACGCAGCTCTCCGTCGCCTCGGCGCTCGCCCTGCTCACCCGGCCGGCCTTCGACGAGGTCGCGGAGAACTACCTGCACCCCTGGGCGAGCGGCGTGGCCGGGCCGGCCGGGCAGTCCACGGCCACCCTGGTGCTGCAGTGCATGTGCCTGGACGAGGGCCTCGCCGCGACCGCCCTCGCCGTGGGCCGCGGCTGGGCCCGCTCCCCGGAGCCGGCGCTGCGGTCGACGGCCATGGCGGCCTTCGCCGGCGCGCTCGGCGTACGGTTCCCCACCGACGCGGTGAACGTGCTGATGCGGCTGACCGGCCGGTCCGAGGAGGCCAGGCTCGCCCTGGCCGGACTCGTCGCCCTGCTGCTGGACTGCGGCGAGGACACCGGGGCCGTGCTGCGGCCGCTCGCCTACCGGCTCCGGGCCCTGCGCACCACGTCGACCGGACACCTCAGGGAGAGCGTCCTCGACACCGTCCAGACGCTCCTCGGGGGCCGCGACACGAGGACGGGCCGGCTGGTCGGCGCCTCGCTGCTGGAGGGCGCCCCCGAGCAGAGCGACCGGATCGCCGAGCTGTGGGCGGGCGTCCTGGAGAACCGCCCCCGCCGGGGGTGGGCGCTGCGCTACCTGCACGCCACCCTGCGCGACCTGACCACCGTGACGGCGGAACCCGGTCCGGTGGCCGACCGGTTCGGCCGCTCCCTCGGCGGCGCCCTGGCGCCTCCGGAGCGGACCCACCTCGGCCCGGCGCTGCGGCGGAGCGCCGTACGCCCCACCCCGGAGACCACCGCCCTCACCGACACCTTCCTTACCGCCGTACTGAGCACGGAGGACTGACACAGGTATGGCCGAGAACTATCCCCTCGTCGATCAACGGGAGTACCGGCGGCCGGAGAAGACCGTCGGCTGGCTGAACCGGCGCAGCGTGCGCGGCGAGGACGAACTGCCGCTGATCGCGGCCCACCAGGTGCGCGTCTTCCGGGTCGGCGACGACTACGTCGAGGACCCCGGGAACCTGCGGCCCGACGACCCGCTGGTCACCGGCGCGAGTTCCGTCACCGTCGTCGACCGGCGGGTCGAGGTCCCGGTCGTCGTGGAGACCCGCATCCCGTCCGCCGAGGCCGGCGACTTCACCGTGCGGACGACCTTCTACTGCACGGTCACCGACGCCTGCGCCGTCGTGCGCGACGGAGTCACCGACATCGAGGCCCTGCTCCTCGGCCATCTGCGCGAGGTCCCCGGCCTCACCGCGGACGGCGGCGACCTGCCGATCGTCGACGCCGACGCCGTACGGGAACGCATCGACGCCCGGCTGACCGCGTACCACGAGATGCGGCCCGCCGCGCTGTCCGGGCTGCGCGCCCGGCACGGTCTCGTCGAGGTCCTCACCCCGGCCGAACTCGCCGAGGACATCGCCAAGCTGCAGGAGGAGCGCCGGCAGCGGGAACGCGACCGGGTCAGGCAGGAGTGGGAGCAGGAGGCCGCCCTCAAGCGCTCCCTGCTGGAGACCGAACTGGAGCTGAAGCGCGAGGAACTGCGCAGCACCAGCGCCCTGCACCGGGAGCGCAACCGGCAGGAGGAGGAGCTGGAGAAGGAGTACGGGCGGCAGAAGCACGAGACGCTGCTCTCCCGGTTCCGGCGCGAGTCCGGCGCCGAGGACCAGCGGCACGAGCTGTCACAGCGGGCCGAGCGCAACCGTTTCACCCGCGACGAACTCAAGGAGGACGTCCGGCTGATCGGCGCCGACCCGATCCTCGCCGACTTCAACGCCTGGCGGCAGGGCGACATCAGCGCCGACCAGCTGTCCCAGCGGCTGCACGCCGACGAGGAGCGCCGCTCCGGACTCGCCGACAGCCGCCGGCGGCACGAGCTCGAGGACGACCTGAAGCGGCGCGCCTTCGACCGGGACGAGGTGCGCTGGCAGGTGGAGCGGGAGGACCGGCGCAAGGAACTCGACCGTGAGGCGCGGCGCGACGAGACCGCCGCGCGGCAGCGCGAGGAGAGCCGCCGCTGGGACCTCGCGCACGAGGACCGGGTACGGGCCCGCCACGAGGCCCGCGAGGACGCCCACCAGCTGCACCGCGACCGCCACGAACTGAACCAGCAGGGGCTCGCCGCCTGGACCCAGCTGAGCAAGCAGGCCTTCGACCGCGGACTCTTCGACGGCCAGCTGACCGACCCGGGCGCGCACATCAACCGCGTCCAGGACATCTCGTACGACCAGGACCGTCCGGCGCCGGACCGCGGCGCCGGACGGGAGGTCCCGGGCACGGCCCCCAGGAGCATCCCGCACGGGGAGCCCGACGGCTTCGACGACGACGCCGACCTGGACCTCGGAGGCACCGACTCGGAGGCGAACCTTGGCCACTGAAACCCCGCTGCGCCCCGCCGGCAGCGCACCCCTGGACGACCCCGGCACCGGCCGCCCCGTGCCCGCCCCGAGCGGCGGCCCGGGGACGCGGCTGCGCCGTCTGATCGGCGTCGACGAGGCCCTGCTGTCCTGGGTCCCGGAGGAGCGCACCCGCTACACCTGGTACGGCGCGCTCGTCCTCAACACCGCGCTGCTCGGCGCGCTCTCCATGTCCCTGGCCCTCGGCACCTTCCGCTCCGACCTGCCGCTCGCCGCGGTGCTCGGGGCCGCCGCGGTCTGGTTCTGGGTGGTCCTCGCCATGGACAGCTGGCTGGTGTCCAGCACCCACGGCACCGCCGTCAAGAAGTGGTCGCTGACGCTGCGGCTGTTCCTGTCCGTGCTGCTCGGCCTGTTCATCGCCGAGCCGATCCTCTTCCAGATCTTCGACAAGGAGATACGCCAGGAGATCTCCGTCGGCAACGCGCAGAAGGTCGCCGACTACCGGGGCATGCTCGTCGCCTGCAACCCCGCCGACGGCGCGTCCACCGCCGACCGCCCGGGGTGCGGCCGCCACCAGCTCAAGGTGGCCGGCTCCCCGGCCGAGCTGGCGGCGCAGATCGAGAGCAACGAGACCCGCATGACGACCCTGCAGGCCCAGGTCACCAGGATCAACGAGGCGCTCGACGGCAAGATGGCCACCGAACAGCGGGAGTGCGGCCCGGACCGCTGGATCCGGCGGGGCGGCGGCTGGGACGTCACCATCACCTGCGAACGGGCCCGCAAGGACTCCTCGTCGTACCGCACCACCAGCAAGATCGACACGTACGAGAAGCAGCTCGCGGGCATGCGGGACAAGGCGCAGACGCTGGAGGCCAAGAGGAACCGGGCCTCCGACGCCTACCAGCCGCTGCTGCAGAAGACCATCGACGACAAGACCCGGGAGCGGGCCGCCGGCCTCGACTCGCAGGGCATCCTCACCCGCGCGCACGCCCTGCACACCGTCGCGGGCTCCGACGGCTTCGCCCTCTTCATCACCGTCGTCCTGCACCTGCTCCTGGTCTCCCTGGACGCCCTCCCGGTCCTGGCCAAGTTCATGAGCGGCGCCACGATGTACGACCGGGTACTCGGCGCCCGCTTCGACGCCAGCCGCCGGCTGCACACGGAGGAACTCCAGGTGGAGCAGGCGTGCGTCCGCATGGAGCACGACGTGCGCCGGCACCGGGTGGAGCAGGACACCGCCGAGCGCAAGCGCCGCACGGAGCACGCCCACCAGCGGGCGCAGGCGGAGCGCGCGGCACGGGAGCGGACCGAGCTGGAGGAGCGGATGGAGCGGATCATGCGGGCGCGCCGGGTCTGAGCGGCCGCGTCAGTCCCCGGGAGGATCCGGCTCCGGGTCCTCCCCCTCCACCAGCCGCTCCGCGATGTCGTCCGCCCAGACCTGGGCCCAGCGGCGCAGCTCCTCGACCGCGGGGCCGTCCAGCCCCTGGGCCCGGAACTCGCCGTCGTCGAGCCACTCCGTGCCGGCCAGCCGGGACTGGAGCTCGGCGAGGTCGAAGGTGTCGGGGGCGTGACGGCGCCCGAGTTCCTCCAGCTCCGGGTGGCTCCACCGGCGGGCGGCGGCGTGGACGTCGACGAGATCACGGGGCAGCCCCCGGTCCGCCAGCGCCCGCACCGTCGTGCCGACGAGGTCCTCCAGGGACAGCACCGGCCCGGCCCCGGTCCGCGCCGCCGGACGCCACAGCACCTCCTTGCGGAGGTCTACCCGCCACCGCGCACCGGACGCCGGATCGCCGACGACCAGCCGCGCGGCCAGCGGATCGACGTCGAGCCCCTCGACCGCCCATCCGCGCCCCTCGGCCCCGGCGCGCAGCGCGCCGGCGATCTCCGCCATGGCCGCGGGATGCTCGGTGACCAGGTCCACGCCCCGGCTGACCCGGGCCGGAACCAGCCCGTGCGCCCGCACGGCGTCCCCTCCGGCCAGCAGCAGGCCGTACGGCGCCCCGGCGGCGAGCAGCCCGGCCACCAGCCGCTCGTGCGCGGCGTCCACGCCGGCGGGAGGAGAGACCATGCGCCGATTATCGCGCCGGACCGGCCTCAGGGCTTGCGGCCCACACCGCAGTAGGCGTCCACGGCTCCCACGTCGCCGTCACCACCGTCGCCGCCGTCCACGTCGGGCCGCCAGTCCGGCACCCGCACCACGCCCGGCTCGACCAGCTCCAGCCCGTCGAAGAACCCGGCGATCTCGTCGACGCCGCGCACGTGGTACGGCACGGCGCCGCTGGAGTTGTAGGCGTCCGAAGCGGCGATCATGCCCTCACTGGTGGAGGTGCTGTCGCTGATCACCAGATGGCTGCCGGGCGGGAGCCCCGCCATGAGCCGGCGCACCAGGTCGCGGGCCTGCTCGTAGTCGGAGACATGGCCGAGCGTGTTGAGGATCATCAGGGCGACCGGCTGGGACAGGTCGAGCGTCCCGGCGGCGGTCCGCAGCACCGCCTCGGGGTCGTAGAGGTCCGCGTCCAGATAGGCGGTCCGCCCCTCGGGCGTGCTGGTGAGCAGGGCGTGCGCGTGGGTGAGGACGATCGGGTCGTTGTCGACGTACACGATCCGGGCGTCCGGAGCGACCCGCTGGGCCACCTCATGGGTGTTGTCGGCGGTCGGCAGCCCCGTCCCGACGTCCAGGAACTGCCGTATTCCCTGTTCAGCGGCGAGGTACCGGACGGCCCTGCCCAGGAACCGGCGGCTGGTGTGCGCCACGTCGACCAGCCCGGGGAAGATCTCCTTGATCTGGTCGCCTATCTCCCGGTCGACCTCGTAGTGGTCCTTGCCGCCGACGAAGTAGTTCCAGAACCGCGCCGAGTGCGGCTTGGTGGTGTCGATCCGAGAACGTACGTCGGAACCGGCGCCGTCCTGGCTGATGTCGTCGGACACGGGCGAGCCTCCCTGGGGGGTGTGGTGACCAGTACGCCCAACCTAGGCGAACCGGCTTGTACACGCCGGGAGTTCAAGGAAGCCTCGGGTGTCGCGGACGCCCCACGGGGAGCTGGGGCCGCGACGAACGGCGCGGGCGGGCCCCCGGCTCCCCGCCGGTGCCCGCCCGCACGCCGATCTCGTTCCGTGGTGCCGTCAGCCGCCCACGTACCAGCTGAAACCGCCGTTGCTCGCGGCGACGGTCAGCAGCACGAGCCAGAGCACCACGTCGACGACGCCGAGGATGATGCCCGCCTTCGCCATCCCGGCACCGCCCTTGACCCCCGCCTGACGGCGGGCGATCGCGCCGAAGATGATGGCCAGCGGGCCCAGGACGATGTTCAGGATGAACAGGCCGACGACGCCGCAGCACAGGCTCGCGATCGCCAGGCCGTTGGTGCGCGATCCGGAGGACGCCGTAGAAGAACCACCGTAAGTCGCCATGGAATACTCCCGGTTGTGGGGTAAACGGACCGAACGGGCCGCAATGTCCTTACTATTGGCTTACGCGTTCCGAATGCCCCGTCCTGACGCCCTCATGTCAACCGGATTCCGGGGGAGTCTCCGGAGCAGCGCGGCCGACTTGGCCCCATCCGCGGCCGGACACCGGCAGGATGGCCCCATGACAAAGCTGCCCGTTCCGTCGGTCCGTCGTCACCCCTCCGGTTCGGTGCTGTCCCTGTGGTCCCAGGACTCCGTGCTGTCGATCGGTTCGGTGGGTTCGGTGCTGTCCATCGGGTCCGTCGGGTCGGCCCTGTCGGTCGCCTCGATCGGCAGCGCCCTCTCGGTCGGCTCGATCGGGTCCTCGCAGTCACTGCTGTCCGCCGGCTCATGGATGAGCAAGGGATCGCTGCTCTCCGCCCACTCCCGGTGGTCGGTGCTGTCCTGGCGCTCCACGCACGGCTTCCTGGCCGTGGGGGCGGTGGGCGCGGCGGCGGGCGGCGCGCTGCTGCTGACCCGGATGCTGCACAGGACCGCCGCCGCATAACCCGGTCGTTCTTCGGCGCCGACGCGGCGCGCCGCCAGGGCCGCGTCGGCGCCACGGTCACCTCACCCCGCCGAGGGTGTCCCCACGCGTGGGCCGGTGCCGGGGCCTGCCGTCAGGCGGCCGTGGGCCGCCGCGCCGCCCGCGCGCCGGGCGCGGGCTCCTGCTCGTCCTCGGGAGACCAGAGGCTCTCGTCCTCCCCGAAGTCCGGGGACTGGAAGGGTTGCGTCGTCGGGGGCGGGATCACTGCGGAGGAACGGCGGGGCTGCCCTTCCAGGGCCGAGAAAAGCGACGTCGAGTCGATGAGGGATCTGCCTTTCGTCACAGGCCCCGTCCGGGGCCTGGTGTGCCGTGACCGGGCACAGCGGTTCTACAACTTGGTCATCTTGGCGTACGGGCTCAGGATCCGCCGCTGCGCCGAGCCGAAGTCCACGAGCGCCGCGACTCCGTCCTCGATGCCGACCACCCGGCCGAGGCCGTACATGTCGTGGGTGACCTGGTCGCCCATGGCGAAGTGCTTGGGGGCCGGTGCGACCGGGGCCTTGAAGGGGCTGGTGGGCAGATGACGCTTCGGTGCCGCAGGCTTTGTCATGGCTCAGTATGACCCCAAGCGCGCCCCGCCCGCTGTGGTCGCGGGCACAGATCACCGCGCTGACGCCCCGAACACACCCCTGACCTGGTGTTTCACGCTTCGGTAAATCGCGGCGCCCAGTCGGTGAACCCTCACGTAATTCGAGGTGAAGTCACTCCCGGAACGCCCGCCCCTCTTCCTACTCTGGTGCGGCTGCGTCACCTGAGGCAGCCGCTGCCGAGGCGCCCGGGGAGGGGTGCCGACCGCAGTCGTCGGGGGGCGAGGAAAACGGGGGGCGTCCTGCCGCGCGTCAGGGACATGTCCCGGTGCGCGTGCGGTGGACCGGTGCCGTCGGCGCCGTGCGTCTTCCCGGAGAACGGCCGGAAACCCATCGTGGGCCCACCGTCTCGCCACGCCCGGAATCCGTTCCACGAAGGGTGAGAAGAAGCCGTGAGACGCATGACCCCCGTCCTCCTGTCCCTGAGCCTGTCCCTGAGCGCCCTGCTGGCGGCCTCCGCCTGGGCCGCACCCGCCGCCGGCGCCGCCCCGCGGGCCGACCGCCCCGCGGCCGTCCCCAGCGGTTGGGCTAAGGTCGACGCCACCGACCTGACGCGCATCGCCCAGAACGACGGCGCCCGGCAGGCGCCGCTCGCCGCAGGCGACGTCTCCGCGCAGGCCGAGGAGCCCGAGCTGCTCGCCATGCAGTCGCTCCGCAACCAGAAGTTCGTCACCACCGAGAAGACCTACCCCGCCCCCCACACCGGTGTGCTCCGCGCCCGTTCCGACGCGTACGGCGGTTCGTGGGAGGGCTTCGCCTTCGAGTGGGACGAGACCACCGGCACCTACGCGCTGAAGTCCCTGGCCAACGACCGCTACGTGGCGGTCGAGAAGAACTTCACCGGCGCCGCCCAGAACGAGCTGCGCGCCCGCTCCACGAGCGTCGGCGGCTGGGAGCGGTTCGTCCTCTACTACAGCGAGAGCCTGGACCGCTGGGCGCTCCAGTCCACGCTGAACGGCCTCTTCGTCGCCATGGAGAACAACTACACCGGCTCGCTCCAGTACGCCCTGCGCGCCCGCTCCACCACCATCTCCGGCAGCTGGGAGGAGTTCAACCTCTACACGATCGGCGCCTGACCTTTCCCCCGAGGCGGCCGGGTGGCCGTGGTCAGTGGTGGAAGCCGACGCGGGCCGAGTCGCTCGGGGGGTGGCCCGCGTCGAGGCGCTTGATCGCCCTGCGCATGTCCTCGGCGAGGAGTTCCAGCTCGTCTCGGTCGACGCCGTGCCGTACGAGGACGCGCTGGATCACGGTCTCCTGGCGGTCCGGCGGGAGCGGGTAGGAGGGGACCTGCCAGCCGCGCATCCGGAGCTGGTCGGACAGGTCGTACAGGCTCCAGCCCGTCGAGCCCGGATCGGTCAGGGTCCAGGAGACGGCGGGCAGCGCTCCGGCGCCGTCGTAGAGCAGGGTGAAGGGCCCCATGCCGGCGACCTGCGAGGCGAAGTGCTGCGCGGAGTCGGCGCACGCCTGGTAGACGCGCCGGTACCCCTCGCGGCCCAGGCGCAGGAACAGGAAGTACTGGGCGACGACCTGCCCGCCGGGGCGGGAGAAGTTCAGGGCGAGGGTGGGCATGTCGCCGCCGAGGTAGTCCACGTGGAAGACCAGGTCGTCCGGCAGCGCCGCCTTGTCGCGCCACAGGGCCCAGCCGACGCCGAGCGGCGCCATCCCGTACTTGTGGCCCGAGGCGTTGATCGAGGCGACCCGCGGCAGCCGGAAGTCCCACTCCAGGTCCGGGTGGAGGAACGGCGCGATGAAACCGCCGGAGGCCGCGTCGATGTGGAGGGGCACATCCAGACCGTTCTCCGCCTGCATCCGGTCGAGTTCGGCCGCGATCTCCGCCACCGGCTCGTAGGTGCAGGTGTAGGTCACCCCGAGGATCGCCACGACGCCGATCGTGTTCTCGTCGACGTACTGGCGCAGTTGGTGCGCCTGAAGACCGGTGGCGCCCGACTCCACCGGGACCTGGCGCAGCTCCACGTCGAAGTAGCGGGCGAACTTCTCCCAGCACACCTGCACCGGCCCGCACACCAGGTTCGGCCGGTCGGCCGGCAGCCCGGCCGCGCGCCGGCGGTCGCGCCACCGCCACTTCAGCGCGAGGCCGCAGAGCATCGCGGCCTCGCTGGAGCCGGTGGTGGAGCATCCGACGGCGGGCTCGGCGCCGTCGCCGCCGGAGCCGAGGGGCGCGTGCCACAGGGAGGCGAGGATGTTGACGCACCGGGACTCGATCTCCGCGGTCTGCGGGTACTCGTCCTTGTCGACGATGTTCTTGTCGAGGCACTGGTCCATCAGGCGGCGCACCTCGTCGTCGGCCCACGTGGTGCAGAACGTCGCCAGGTTCTGGGCCGCGTTGCCGTCCAGGAGCAGTTCGTTGCGCAGCAGCTGGTGGACGACGTGCGGGGGCGCGGGCAGCTCCGGCATCGTCCGCTTGGGCAAGGGGCGCTCGCTGATCGGCGACGTGAAGATGTCGGCGGCCGGATCAGCGGCCGTCTCCTTGGCGTTGTGCAGAGCCACCGCGGGCACCTCTCGCATCGTCTGCCGTGTCTCTCGGAGGCTACGAGCGGCAGCCCGCGCCTGACAGCGGACGTACGCCACGTGGGTGGCGGGGGTCCGTCCGCCCTCCGACCGTCCCGGTTCGTGTCCTCGCGGAGGAGAAGCGCAGAATGTGCATTGTGCGCGGTATAGCCCGGAGGGTGTCGCGTGATCGCGGCGCTGCGTGATCGAGGCGTCGCGTGATCGAGGCGTCACGTGATCGAGGCGTCGCGTGATCGAGGCGTCGCGTGATCGAGGCGCCGCGTGACAGGGGCGCGCGAGCCCGGTACTCCGCGCGTCGGGGACCGCGGAGGCGGTGAAATAGCCCACGCGTAAAAAGTTTACCCTTCAACAAAATCCGGGGTAGCGTCGGTGACGGGCCCACCACCCCGGGCACCGTCCGCATCGTCCGGAGAGAGCCTCCACCGAGGCGCCGTCCGGTCGAGAGGCCAGAGCGAGGACAGGCGACACCATGAAATCTTGGCGCTTCCACGGAACCAACCAGCCGCTCACCTCGGAGGAGGTGGCAGCGCCGCACGCGGGACCGGGCGAGGTCGTCGTCGACATCAAAGCCGCCGGTCTCTGCCACTCCGACGTCAGCGCGATGGACGACCCGGGCTGGATGCCCATGTTCCCGCGGATCCCGATGACGCTCGGACACGAGAACGCCGGCGTGATCAGCGAGGTCGGCGAGGGCATGGAGCACTGGAAGGTCGGCGACCGCGTCGGCCTCTCGCCGATGATGCCGGACGGCGACGCCATCGGCTACGGAGCCTGGGACGGCGGCTTCGGGCCCAAGGTGCGCGCCACCGACGCCAACCTGGTGCGACTGCCGGACGAGGTGTCGTTCGAGCTGGGCGCGATGGCGACCGACGCGGGCCTCACCTCGTACCACGCCATGGTCACGCTCGGCGGAGCGAAGCAGGGCATGCGCGTCGGCGTGATCGGCCTCGGCGGCCTCGGCTACATCGGCGCCCGCGCCGCCGTCCTCAAGGGCGCCGAGGTGTACGCGGCCGAGGTGAACCCGGCCACCCGCGAGCTCGCCGACGAGGTCGGCCTGGCCGGCGTCGCCGAGTCGATCACCGAGTTCGCCGACAAGGAACTCGAACTCATCGTCGACTACGCCGGCTTCGGCACCACCACCGCCGAGGCCATCGAGACACTCGGCGAGTTCGGCACCCTGGTGCAGGTCGGCATGGGCCGCCTCGAGTCCACGATCAGCACCGGCGCGATCATCCTGAAGCAGCTGCGGGTCCTCGGCTCCAAGTCGGGCACCAAGCAGGACCTCGAGGAGCTCTACGACCTCATGCGCTCGGGCGACCTCAACCCGCCCCTGAACCGCATCACCCCGGACCGCATCCCCGAGGGCCTGGAACGCCTCCGCAAGGGCGGCGTCGTCGGCCGCCTCATCGCCATGTACGAGGACTGAGCAGGCCCACAAGTGGCGGTGGCCCCGCACCACATCCGTCCGGGGCCACCGCACCGGTGAGCATCCCGCCCCTGCACCGGGCCACTCGGGCGAACCCGTAACCTCCGCCGTAACCGGTCAAGCCCGGTGCGTCTACGGGCCGAGACATTCAAGCCTTCGGCTGGGTGAAGCGGATGCGGTTGCCGAAGGGGTCGCGCAGACCGCAGTCGATCCCGTACGGACGCTCGGTGGGCTCCTCGGTGAACTCCACCCCCTTCCCGAGCAGGGTCTCGTAGGTCTTGCGACAGTCGTCCGTGGTGAGGATGAGCCAACCGCCCATGGCTCCCTTCGTCACCAGTTCGCGCACCTGCTCGGCCGTCTCCTGCGACATCGCCGGCGCGCCCGGCTTCTCCAGGAGGATCTGCCGCTCCGGCTGACCGGGGAGGCTGACGGTCAGCCAGCGCATGAACCCCATGTCGATGTCTGCGGTGATCTCCAGGCCGAGCTTGCCGACGTAGAAGTCGACGGCCTCGTCCTGGTCGAGGACGTATATCTGTGACTGCGTGATGGCGTTGAACATGACTCAGACGTTAGCGATCAGGCAGGACGAAAACTTATCCAAAACTGCTCAGCCGACCCGAAGTTGCGCCGGCCGCTCATGCGTACGGTCGCGCCCACGCCATCGTGAAGCACGTCGGCACGCTCGCGGCGACCGCTTCCTTGCGATACGTCCGCGGCGACCGGCCGACGATGTCGCGGAAGGTGCGACTGAAGGTGCCCGGGCTGGTGAAACCGACCTCGAAGCTGATGGCCGTGACACTGTGGTCGGTCTCCCGCAGCAGGAACATCGCCCGTTCCACGCGGCGACGCTGCAGGTAGCGGTGCGGTGTCTCGCCGAACGTGGCCCGGAAGGTACGCGTGAAGTGCGCCTGCGACACATGCGCGATGCGGGCCAGGGCGGGCACGTCCAGCGGCTGCGCGTAGTCGCGGTCCATCACGTCACGTGCTCGGAGCATACGGCGATTGGTCTCTTCGGCAGCACGGCTCACGGCACCATCTCACCACGGCCCGCGGCGGGCGGCGCCAGACACTCACCGCTCAATGGCCGACCACTCCGGGGGTGCGGGGCCGGCCGGATCCGGCGGACGCCGGTTGAGAAGACGATCACCTTCCTGGAAGGACCGCACCCGTGCCGGGTGCCGCACCACCGAAAGCTGACGGGCCGACCCCGCTGCGACTCATGCTGATGCAATTAGCAAGCTGTTGCAAGTCATGCGCAATAACGCCGTAGGCTGTCCCAGGAAGATCAACCCACCGAAGGAGACGCGCCAGATGGGCACCTACGCGCTTCCCGACCTGCCCTACGACTACTCAGCGCTCGCGCCGGCCATCACGCCGGAAATCCTGGAACTCCACCACGCCAAGCACCACGCCGCCTACGTCAAGGGAGCCAACGACACGCTGGAGCAGATCGCGGAGATCCGCGACAAGGACCAGATCACGCCCACCGGCCTCGTCGGCCTGGAGAAGACCTACGCCTTCAACCTCTCCGGGCACGTCCTGCACTCGATCTTCTGGGAGAACCTCTCCCCGGACGGCGGCGACCGCCCCGACGGAGCGCTGGCGACCGCGATCGACGAGCACCTGGGCGGCTTCGAGGCATTCAAGAAGCAGCTCACCGTGGCCACCACATCCGTGCAGGGCTCGGGCTGGGGCGTGCTCGCCTGGGAACCTCTCGGCAAGCGCCTGATCGTCGAGCAGGTCTACGACCACCACGGCAACGTCGGCCAGGGCAGCACCCCGCTGCTCGTCTTCGACGCCTGGGAGCACGCCTACTACCTGCAGTACAAGAACGTCCGACCGGACTACGTCACCAAGCTCTGGGACCTGGTCAACTGGGAGGACGTCGCCACCCGCTACACCGCGGCCACCGGCGCCTGACCTCACTCGAAGGAGGAGGCCGCCGGCTGGCGGAACTCCGGTCACGAGAGGGCCGGCCTGGGATGCAACCCCTCCTGAGCTGGCCCTTTCCCCTGCGCCCCGGCACTTGTCGGCCGGTGCGGCCCCGTTTGTCGGCGGCTTCGTCTACCTTCCCACCATGACGCTGAACGAAATCACTCGATCCGCGGTCCTGCAGGCGGTTGCGGAGTACGACCGGCTCGGTCGGGATGCGTTCCTGGAGAGATACGGATTCGGACCGTCGCGCAGCTACCTGCTCGAGATCGACGGCAAGCAATACGACTCGAAGGCCATCGTGGGCGCGGCGCACGGCTATCTGTCCGGCCGTGAACCTCTGGGACGCGACGAGTTCTCCGGCGGCAAGAACCACGCTGCCAAGCTGCTGAGCGACCTCGGATTCGAAGTCGTGGTTCGTACGGTGGGCTGATCCCGGCCTCCCTGCCGCTCCGAGGAGGTGCCGAGCGGGACATAGCAGCACACGTGCGGCACGACCCACGACTAAGAGCTTCGGGGGCTGCTGATTCTCCTCGGACTACCCGGATCCATGACTGTAAAAAGTTGCTGTTCATGAGATGGCCTGTCCGTCTCTCGCACGGTGCGCGCGTTTGAACTCGTGCAGTTGGCGACGCCGGACACCAGCGGAACGGTTTGATGTCCGCCGGCGTCTCCCCTCTCCAGGGCACGGTGGCCGTGCCCCCGGAGAGGGGAGGCCGGGTGCGTACGGGCGACTTCGCCAAGTGGACAAGGCGGTTCGAGGACGAGCGCGAACGCAGGCGCGTCCAGGGCGACCCGGACTGGGGGCAAAGCGCCACACTGCATCCGGCGGTGTGGGCCAGCATTCAACGCTTCCAGGTCGGCGAGGACGGTGACGGCGCCAACCTCGTCGGCAAGGCGGAGGAGGCCGGCGACGGCGACTACGCGCAGGCAATCCGGCTCTTCGTCGCCGAGGAGCAGAACCACGCCCGTCTCCTCGCTCGGCTGCTGGCCGCGGGTGGCGTGTCGACGTTGCCCGGCCACTGGAGCGACACGGTCTTCGTACGGCTGCGGCGTCTCCTGGGCCTGCGCATGGAATTGCTGACGCTGATGATCGCGGAAGTGGTGGCACTGCGGTATTACCGGGCCCTGCGCGATGGCACCCACGACTCGCTCACTTCGGATGTGGCGGGGCGGATCCTGTCCGACGAGCAGCGCCACGTTCCGTTCCACTGCGAGCGGCTGCACGCCTCCCTGGTGGAGCTGCCCCGCGCGATGCGTCGCCCGGTGATGGCCCTGTGGCAGCTTCTTCTGCTCGCGGTCTCCCTCGTCGTCGCCACCGACCACGGTCCCGCGCTGCGACGACTCGGCATCGGACGCCTGCGATTCGTGGCTGATGTCGCGGCCTCGTCCGGAGCGGTTGTCTCCGCGGTGCTGGCACCCCGCCCGGACGCGTGGACGAGCGCGGGCTGACACCTCAGTGCGGTACGGATGGGGCACGAGGGCGGCGGTACGGCGGACCCTACCGAGGTACATGCTCCGGGTGGGCTGGTGGGTCAGAGGGGGATGACGCGGACCTGGTTGCCGCAGAGCTTGGTCATGTCGTCGCTGTCGGACGTCAGCAGGGAGACGGGTTTCGGTTGGCGGAGCGCGACCTCGGCGACCGTGGCGTCGATTGCGTACTTGTGCCCGTGCAGCCCTGCGCCTTTGAGGAGCGCCGCCGCAGCCTTGGCCGCCTGCTCGGTGACCGGTTCTACCTTGACCCGGGACAGGGCCCAGTTCAAGCGGGGGACGTTGATACGGGAGTGGCTGACTTCCACGATGGTGTTCGCCCCGATCACGAGGTCGGCTCCCATGTCGTGGAAGACCTGAAGCATCGCGAGGAGCTTGCGGTCCTGCGCGATCCAGGCGGAGAGCCCTTCCGAGTCCAGGACGACGGTCTCGATGCGCTCGCTCACGCGGCGTCCGCGTCCTTGGAGGAGCCGCCGGAGCCGAAGATCTTCGCCCGGGCCTCGGCGAGTTCCTCGTCACTGAAGGGTCCGTGCTCCTCCTCATGGTGGCGAAGGTCGTCGCCCAGGAGTTGGTGTCGGATCTGGCGGGCTACAGCTTCCGCCACGTAGCCGGAGACGTTGTCCGTGAGCTTGCGGAGCTCCGCCACCTGGTCGCTGGGAAGCGTGACGGTGATGCGAGTCGTTGAGGACATAAGTCAAGCATACTGGAGTATGCGCGCAGAGGCACATGGCTACCGTAGGGCTCAGATCATGAGGAACTACGCAGTCAAGCGCCATGCGGGCCGGCTGGCCGGTGCTCGCTTCGCTGCCAAAGCGAGGCGAGGCGGGTGCGGCAGTCAGGAGAGGAGAATCATGAGCAGCCGTCCAGGGATCAGGTACAGGGTGGCAGCCGCGCTACTGAGAAGGAACGGCAGGCCGACACGGTCCGGAGGGGTGCGGGGTTCGGGGCTTCGCTGGACGTCCTTGTTTTGTCTGCGGCGATGCAAGGCGCGAGAAGCGGCGTCGTACGCGTCGAGGCCGCGTGCCCAGTCGTCCACCGCCTTCGGCGGCGTCCCGGGGACGCCCGGAACGAAGGCGTGCCCGGCCAACACCTCGCCGCAGGGCGTCACTTCGGCCTCGAGCTCCCGCTGCCAATCTCGGCGCCCTGATCTAGTCATCTCCGCCCCCACCATGCGATGTTCCGTGGAGCTCAGGTGCCTCGTGCGTCCGAACGCGCTACCTTCTCCGCACTTTACTCAGAGGTCGTGAGAGGTTCCCCGGCGTGCGAGGCCGGCGGCGGTGCGGCACCTGGGCGGCCTCTCGGGAAGACGTGAAGGCCCCGGTCGTTGACCAAGGCCCTCATCGTGGAGCGGGTGAGGAGAATCGAACTCGCGCTCTGAACTAGGGAAGCTCAGAGCTATACGACCCCGGACACGACGAAGGGCCAGCCTGGGAGGAAACCCCTCCTGAGCTGGCTCTTCTGGCTGCGCCCCCGGCACGATCCGAACCTGCGACACCCGCTTCAGGAGTTCGATCCATCGGCCACCCTGGAGCTTTGACGCGCTCGCCCGTCCGGCGTGTTCGGTCGCTCAAGGCTGCCTTTGTACACCGTCGTTGATGTCAGATGGTGATGTCAGGTTGGATGGTGTGATGGAGCGCGTTGAGGCAGAGCTGTTCACTGATGGTGGCAATGATGCTGTGGTTCGCCTGCCCGGCCGGAAGTTCCCGGGTGTGCTGATGCAGGGCGACTCCCTTCACATCCTTCGCAGTGACCTGGCCGAGGTGGTGGAAGCGTGCGCGCGGGGCGACCTGGCCGAAGCGCGGGACTCAGCCGGCCTGCTCCTGGTGGGCCTCGACGCTCTGCTGACGCGCTACGAGGACGCACTGCAGCAGCACGAGATCCCTCGGCCGAACTGAGTAGCGGGGTCTATGACCTCTTCGTCCCGAAGCAACTTGGGTGAGCGCTCTGCCTTGGGCTGGTGCGCCTCTCATCTGCGCTGACGGTCCGCTGACGTCCGCGTCCGCCGTTGTTCGTCGGCGTTGTCACGCAACTGCACACTCACCCCGCCGCTCCTCTCGGATCGGTTGCTGCATCCGAGATCTGGCGCGCCAACTCCGCGACGACCTGGGGCACGACCCATTGAGCGCCCTCGTCTTGCAGCGCTTCGGCGAGTGCCTGATGGACCGCCGCGAACGGTTGCCCCCCATACGAGGCACGGGTCCGGACAACCGCTGGTTCGATCTTGGCGAGATGGGCGGCCACGATCGGCATTGCCTTGTCGTACTCGCTTGGGTCCGTAGCCATGGGGGTGACTCGATCAGCACCGAGCGATCGGGTCAAGGCCGGCGCAAAGCCATCAGCTTGGGAAGCAGCGATCATGTGCAGGCTGGTTGGGCGCTGACCTGGGCGAATGGCTGTGATGCAGCCACATTGGGCCCGGTTGCCTTCACCGTGGTTCCTCGCTGGATCTGGTGCGTTTGTGGTGCGGTCATGTTGCGGGGAGTGCTGTGCGGGCCGGCGCTGGGCGCTGACGGTTACGGGGGTTGCTGTGCTTCGTTGGGCGCCGTCAACACGGCACTGCCTCTCCTAGCCTCGCGCTTTCACGAGGTGGGGCGTCCGAGGCTTGATCAAATAAGCGGAGAGTGCTCCTGACCTGCAACGATGTGACTTGTCTAGGGTCATGTCGCCGTAGGGAAAGAAGCACTCTCCAGGTGAAGAAGCGTATCGGGTCCTACCCGTCTGTCCGCACCGAGGGCGGCGGCCGGGCGGTGGTCTCGCAGGCCGGGAGCGTGCTGCTGGTCGAGACCGTCCGCAAGGCCGGCTTGGACACCGCGATATCCGCGGCGCTGACGCCGTGGCGGAAGCCGCGGGCGGTGCACGATCCGGGCAAGATCCTGTTGGACGTGGCCCTGGCGGTCGCGCTGGGCGGAGACTGCCTCGCCGATGTCGGCATGCTGCGGGCCGAGCCGGCCGTGTTCGGGCCTGTCGCCTCCGACCCGACGGTCTCCCGCCTGATCGACACCCTCGCCGCCTCCGGCGACCGAGCTCTGCAGGCCATCCGGGCCGCGCGGGCCGAAGCACGCGAACGAGTCTGGCGGTTGGCCGACCGGGAAGCGCAGATGCCGACGGGACGGTGACCGTCGATCTCGACGGGGTGCTGGTGATCGCGCACTCCGACAAGGAGGACGCGGCCCCGACCTGGAAGCGGACCTACGGTCACCACCCGCTGATGAGGTTCGTCGACCACGGGCCGGGCGGCACCGGAGAGCCGGTGGCAGCCCTGCTCAGGCCCGGGAACGCGGGCTCGAACACCGCCACCGACCACATCACCGCCACCCAGCTGGCCCTGGCCCAACTGCCGAAGAAGTACCGGCGCGGGCGCCGGACCCTGATCCGCACCGACTCCGCGGGCGGCACCCACGACTTCGTGTCCTGGCTCGCGAAGCGAGGACGCTGGCTGTCCTACTCGGTCGGCATGACGGTCACCGAAGCGATCCACGAACACGTGCTGAAGGTCCCCGCCCCGGCCTGGACGCCGGCCGTCGAGACCAATGGTGAGGTCCGTGACGGGGCCTGGGTCGCCGAGCTCACCGGCAGGCTGCTGGACGGCTGGCCCACGGGCATGCGACTGATCGTCCGAAAGGAACGGCCGGATCCCGGGGCCCAGTTGAGGATCACCGACGCGGACGGCATGCGGATCACCTGCTTCGCCACCAACACCGCTGACCGGCCGATCGCCGAGCTCGAGCTCCGCCACCGCCTGCGGGCCCGGGCCGAAGACCGCATCCGGGCCGCCCGCACGACCGGACTGCGCAACCTGCCCCTGCACCACACCGCCCAGAACAAGGTCTGGCTGGAGATCGTCCAGATCGCCCTCGACCTGCTCGCCTGGATGCCCATGCTCGCCCTGACCGGCCAGGCCCGCCTCTTCGAGCCCCGCCGGCTGCGGTTCCGCCTGTTCTCCGCGGCCGGCCAGCTCGTCACCACCGGCCGGCGCCGCATCCTCCGCCTCGCCCGCCACTGGCCCTGGACCGGCGAGATCACCGCCGCCCTTGAACGGCTTGCGCTCCTGCCCAACCCCGGCTGACCAGCAGATTCGCCTGTCCCTACGAGAAGAGGACCCAGCCCGGAACAGTGGAACCCGGCGCCCACCCGAGGCGACACTCGGGCCCTCGGAATGCCCGCCATCAGCCACCGAAAGCGAAACGGTCCACCGACCCCGTCGGCGGACCGTCATGCAAGATCGAGGCTAGCGGTCAGGAATGACTGAAAGCCTGTCACAGGTGCGTTTCGGCCCGTAAGGTTGGCTCATGAGAGAGGTTGATGAAATTTTCGCGGGCACCCCTTACTTGATTGCTGAAGATGAGGCAGCTATTTCTCGTTTCAGAATCGTGGAAGAAAAGGCAACGCGCTCACGGGAAAAGTCGATTGCCGTACAGGAGCGCATCGCCCTCGAAGGCCAAGAGATGTTCGAGCCCTACGCGCGGGCAATCAGGACTCGACTCGTCGCGGAAAGTAATCGCATTGAAGGCTATGACTGGACTTACAGGCAGGTCAACGAAGTTGCTCTCACCTACAGAGAGCTACTGCAGGCACCCGTGGGTTCCTTGATGCAGGCAGTCAGGCAAGATCCGAGAGTCTACGAGGCGCTCGGGCTTTATAAGGCACACGAAATCGCAGACGAATGGGCGCGTGGCTCTGTGAGGCCGCGCGAGTATGAGATGCGCTCGCTGCATGAGCTAATCGCTAGCGGGGAAGTATATGCCGGCCGGTATAAGGAGGTGGAGAATGAAATCGGTGGCACCAAGCATCGCACCTCTGCTCCTTGGGAAGTACCCATTCACATGAGTGAGCTCTCCGACTGGTGGCAGCAGTGCGATGTGAACCCTGCACTGGAGGCCACCGTTGTCCACGCCTGGCTCACGCACATTCATCCATTCGAGGATGGAAACGGCCGAATGGCTCGCCTGCTTGCGAACATGTCTCTGGCGCGAAACGGATTCCCGCCTCTCTTGGTGCGTTCAAGCGTAGACCGCGGACAGTATTATGACGCTCTGGCGCGAAGTGACGACGGCGACATGCTCCCGCTCTACGACCTGTTTGTTCTGGTGCTGAATCGGACGGTTCGGCTCATGTCGCGCCCGGACTACGTCCGGGAAATCGTCGCAGATCGCTTGTTGTCCACCGTGAGAGACAGGTTTGATCTCTGGAAGATCCTTCCAGATCAGTTTTTCATGGCCTTGTCGGATGCATTCAAGGCCCGGGGGTGGTCCATCCTGCTCCAGGGCACCCCGGATTTGAGTTCGTATGCCTTGCTGGAGGACCTTGATCTTGAGGGTAATTCTTGGTTCGGGAAAGTATTGGACGAGGATCGAGTGCCGCAATGGCTCCTCTGGTACGGGTTCAAGAGCGAGGTCCTGCGTGACCTTGATGGTTCAGTAAAACGGTATCCTTCAATCTTTGTTTCTGTGCGAAACGATAATCCTGAGGCTATTCATCCGTATCGTCCGCTGCGATTTGACGAAGGGCCCGTGGAGGAGATCGTCTTGCGACCTATGGAGGCTAAGACAGTTTTGCTGCGTCGAGGTTACGATGTAGAGGAGAAAAGTATCCTCGAAGCAGCGACAATCTTGGCGGGGGAGCTAGCGCCTTGAGTTTCGTCTGGCGATCCAGGGGAAGCCAGCGAGTTGATCGCCATCAAGCAGGCTGAGCTGGCTCTCTGGCCGGCCGACTCCTCCGGCACTGCTGGCAGCACCCAGACGGCGAGCACGGCTTATTGACAGACCAGGCGATCGAACCCCTGAGGAGGGCCCGCTGGAAGCCATGACGGCCGAAGAATTCCAGCGGGTCTGGCCCCAGTCACAGGGTTGGATAACCACTTTAGGAGAGAGGCTGGGTGATCTCGCGCCTGAGCTGCGGCTCTGCTGGCTGGGGAAGCAAGTGGCTACTCGACCACAAAACACCGGTGTTGACCGTGGCTGACCCCTGTATCTGGCACGGTTGTGGCACGAACCTCAGCCGACGACAGTCAGCCACGATGGCGGGTGCGCTGACCGATCAGGCGCGCGTGTGCCTCGCTGCACCCCCACCGGCCTTCACCACGTTGGCAGTGCCATCGACGAGAGCAAGTCACGACGGCCGGCACGTGCTGACGTGCCTGAACCCTCAGCTTGGCGACGCCCTCGGCGTACTTCATGGATTCCTCGACGCGGAAACGCTGAACGATCTCCTCCCGCTCCCGCTCGCGTCGTTCCGAAGGGGTAAAGCCGTTGGGGTCGGCGACCTCATCGTCGGCCTGCCCTCCTCGCTGAACAAGGAGCTGATACGGATCGCGTCCAGTTCCACGCGGCGGGATTGTCGAGCCTCCCACCGCGCCCGGACAGTATCCGGCTCGGGGAACGGGAACCGGCGGGCCCAGTCGCTCTTGTGGCGGCTTGCGAAATTTTATGCGCTTTCGTCCCCGACGTGCATCAGTTGACCTATGCCGTGGCCTGGACTGGGAGGTCGAAATTTCGACATGTATTTGGTACAGCCTTGGCGGATCCCGTTAGGCTCCGACACGTGCGCCGGGACGGCGAGCCGAGCAGGCCGAGTATGGAAACGGGCAGTGATCGAGTGGGGTCGAGTGCGGTCGGTGTTGGGGAGCAGGAGCTTCCGATGCCGTTGACGCTGGGGGAGTTGGAGTCGTATCTGGCGAAGGCGGCTGATCTGCTGCGGGGCAGCATCGACCAGGCGGACTTCAAGGCGTACATCTTCCCGTTGATGTTCTTCAAGCGGATCAGCGATGTGTACGACGAGGAGTACGCCCGCGCGCTGGACGAGTCCGGTGGCGACCACACGTATGCGGCGTTCGAGGAGAACCACCGGTTCACCATCCCCGAGGGATGCCACTGGGCTGACGTGCGCGAACGCACCGAGAGCGTCGGTGAAGCGCTCAAGACCGCCTTCCGCGGGATCGAACAGGCCAACCAGGGCACGCTGTACGGCATCTTCGGCGGCGCGACCTGGACCAACAAGGACAAGCTCCCGGACCGCAAACTGATTGACCTGATCGAGCACTTCTCGACCAAGACCCTTTCGATCTCCCAGGCCGCCCCCGACGTGCTGGGGCAGGCATACGAGTACCTGATCAAGCGGTTCGCCGACCAGTCCAACAAGAAGGCTGGCGAGTACTACACCCCGCGCGAGGTGATCGCGCTGCTGGTCAACATCCTCGACCCCCAGGAGGGCGAGACGGTCTACGACCCGGCTTGTGGCACCGGCGGCATGCTGATCGAGGTCATCCAGCACATCAAGGCCCTCGGCGGTGACCCGAAGACCGTGCTCGGCAAGCTGTACGGCCAGGAGAAGGTACTCACCACCTCCGCGATCGCCCGTATGAACCTGCTGCTGCACGGCATGGAGGACTTCCACATCGAGCGCGGCGACACGCTGCGCGACCCGGCCTACTTCAACCACGGCCGGCTGGCCAGGTTCGACTGCGTGATCGCCAACCCGCCGTTCTCCTTGGAGAACTGGGGCCATGAGCAGTGGGCCTCCGATCCGTGGGGCCGCAATGAACTGGGTGGGGTGCCGCCGAAGGGGTACGCCGACTGGGCCTGGGCCCAGCACATGCTCACCTCCGCTGCACCCACCGGAGGAAGGGTCGCAGTCGTCCTCCCACGGGGCGCCCTGTTCCGCCAGGGCGCCGAGAGCCGCATCCGCGAGCACATCCTCAAAGCCGGCATCGTGGAGGCCGTCATCGGCCTGGCGCCTAACCTGTTCTACGGCACCAACCTGGCCGCCTGCGTGCTGATCCTGCGCCGTCAGCGCCCCGTCGAGCAACAGGACAAGGTGCTCTTCGTCAACGGAGAGTTGCTCTTCAAGCGAGGCCGCAACCAGAACACCCTGGAGCCCGACCACGCCGAGACCCTCCTGAAGGCGTATCAGCAGTACGCCGACCAGCCCGGCCTGGCCGCGGTCGCGACCCTGGACGACATCAAGGACAACAGCTGGAACCTGAACATCCGGCTGTACGTCGAGCCCGCCGAGGTCGGCGAGCAGGTCACCCTGGAGCAGGCCGTGGCCGACCTGGAGACCGCGCACGCGAAGGCCCGCGAGACCCGCGCAGCGCTGGAGGCCGAGCTGGCGGAATGGGGGCTGGGCGTATGACCACGACGAGCCCGAAGCGGATCACCCAGCGGGATCTGGAGTCCTACCTGTGGGGTGCTGCAGTGCTGCTGCGGGGGCTGATCGATGCCGGTGACTACAAGCAGTACATCTTCCCGCTGGTCTTCCTCAAGCGCCTCTCCGACGTCTACGACGAGGAGCACGCCGCCGCCCTGGAGGAGTACGGCGATGAGGAGTTTGCCGACCTCCCGGAGAACCACCGCTTCGCCATCCCCGACGGTGCCCACTGGGCCGACCTGCGCAAGGTCACCAGCAACGTCGGCACCGCACTCAAGGCCGCTATGCGGGCCATCGAGTCCGCCAACCCTGACACCCTCCCCGGCGTCTTCGGCGACGGCGAGTGGACCAACAAGGACCTGCTCCCGGACGCAACCCTCTCGGACCTGATCGAGCACTTCTCGACCAAGACGCTGTCGGTGGCGAACCTGCCCGAGGACGAGCTTGGGCAGGGCTACGAGTACCTGATCAAGAAGTTCGCCGACGACTCCGGCCACACCGCCCAGGAGTTCTACACCAACCGCACCCTGGTGCACCTGATGACGCTCATGCTCGAGCCCCAGCCCGGCGAGTCCGTCTACGACCCGACCTGCGGCACCGGCGGCATGCTCATCTCCACCGCAGCCGAGGTCAAGCGCCAGGGCAAGGAGTGGCGAAACCTGCGCCTGTACGGCCAGGAGCTCAACTACGGAACCTCTGCCATCGCCCGCATGAACCTGTTCCTGCACGGCGTCACCGACAGCCGTATCGCCCATGGTGACACCCTCACCAAGCCTGCCTTCCTCAACGCCCGGGGCGGCCTGCAGACCTTCGACGTCGTCCTGGCCAACCCGCCCTACTCCATCAAGGCATGGAACCGCGACGCGTTCGCCAAGGACCCCTACGGGCGCAACATGTGGGGCCTACCGCCCCAGGGGCGCGCCGACTACGCCTTCTTCCAGCACATCGTCAAGAGTCTGGACCCCATCACCGGGCGTTCCGCGATCCTGTTCCCCCACGGGGTCCTATTCCGCCGTGACGAGGCCGCCATGCGCGAGCGGCTGGTCAAGTCCGACCTAGTCGAGTGTGTGCTCGGCCTCGGCGAGGGCCTGTTCTACAACTCCCCGATGCCGGCCGTCGTCATCATCCTGCGGACACGCAAGCCCGCCGAGCGTCAGGGCAAGGTTCTCTTCATCAACGCCCTCAATGAGGTCTCCCGCGAACAGGGACAGGCTTTCCTGCGCGAGACTCACCAGCAGAGGATCCTCGATGCTTACCGCAGCTTCACGGACATAAAGCAGTTCGCGACGGTCGCCACCCCCGATGAGATTGCTGCCAAGGGCTTCAGCCTGGCCATCGCGACGTACGTCGGGGGCGTCGTGGACAGCGGCGAGGAAGAACAGATCGACCTCGCCGAGGCCCTCGCTGCCTGGCGTACTGCTGCGCAGAGCTCTGACACGGCCGTCGCCGATGTCCTGTCCCTGATGCGAACGGAGGCCTCGGCATGAGCCTGAGCCTCGACAAGACCACCTGGAAGCGCGTCACCCTTAAAGAGGTGGTCCGGCATGTCACCGACCGGGTTGACGCCGAGACCTCTGGCCTGGAGCGGTTCCTCGCCGGCGAGCACATCCCCAGCGGCAGCCTCTCGATCACCGACTGGGGCGTCATCGGGCGCGACCCGATAGGGCCGATGTTCTACAAGCGGTTCAAGCCCGGCCACGTCCTCTACGTCTCCAGGCGAACGTACCTCCGCAAGGTCGCCGTCCCGCAATTCGAGGGGATCACGGGCGAGAAGACCTTCGTACTGGAGACCCTCGACGAGAACCTGCTCCTGCAGGAGTTTCTCCCGTTCGTTCTCTCGGCCGAGAGGTTCCACGCGTACGCGATCGCTCACTCACGTGGCTCGGTCAACCCTTACCTGAACTGGGGCGAGCTGGCCGCGTACGAGTTCGACCTCCCACCCCTCGACGAACAGCGACGCCTAGCCGACCTGCTCTGGGCCGTCGAGCGCCATCGTCTGACTGTGACAGATTCGAAGGTAAGCGCTGCTGCCGCAGCGGACGCGTACTTTTCCGAGATGCTAGCCAGGCATGCTGCCGAGCTGGTGCCAGCGCCGGACGTCATTGACGAGATGACGGTAGGCGTTGTTGTGAAGCCAACCCAGTACTACACCAATGATCGAAGTGCAGGCGTTCCTGCCCTTCGGGGCCTCAACGTCCTACCTGGCGGCTTCGACCTAACAGATCTCGTGTACTTCCGCCCGGAAAGCGCTGCGGATCTTCAAAAGTCCACGCTGCGGGAAGGCGACATTGTCGTGATTCGAACGGGCCGCCCCGGGGATGCGGCTGTCGTGCCAGCAGAAGTCGCAGGATACAACTGTATTGATCTAATCATTGTCAGACCTGGGCAACACGTCGACTCGAAGTTCGTCGAATTGTTCCTGAACTCTGGTTACGGGCGCGCCCAGATCACGCGCAGGTCGGCTGGAACTGCGCAGCAGCACTTCAACGTAGGCGCTCTAAAGAAGGTCCAGATCCCGGCTCTCTCGTTGGACGAGCAGCGAGTGCTCGTGAGTGCGACGACGGCAATTCAGTCAGCATCGGACCGCTTCGCGGATGAGCTGGACAGTCTGCGAGTCGTGCGGAGTGGGATGCTCAACAACGTCTTCGGAGGCGCCGGGTGACCTTCAGCGAGGCTAACACCGTGCGCGATTTCGTCCGGGATCTGGTGAAGTCGGTCGATGTGCGGTTCGTGCCGGGGAGGCATCTGCCGCGGCGCACCGACGAGGTCATGCTGGAGCAGCAGGTGCGGGAGGCGTTAATCCGCCTCAACCCGGCCATCGAGGCGGATCCGCGTCTGGCCGATGAGGTGATCTACCAGCTGCGGGCGATCTTGATCTCCGCGCGCAGCACGCCGAATCCGGTGGTGGCGAACGAGGAGTTCGCGGCCTGGCTCACAGGGCAGAAGTCGATGCCGTTCGGGCCCGATGGCGAGCATGTGACCGTCAAACTGATCGACTTCGACCACCCCCGCGAGCACGGTGCGAACAACTGGTTCGTCTCCACCGAGGTGACCTACGGGGTCGGGCGGCTGGAGCGGCGCTTCGACCTGGTGATCTGGTGCAACGGCTTCCCGTTGGTCGTAGGGGAGGCGAAGTCACCGGTGCGGCCGGCGTACTCCTGGATCGACGCGGCCGCGCAGGTCAAGGAGGACTACGAAGTCAACGTGCCGGCGTTCCTCGTGCCGAATGTGCTCAACTTCGCCACCGAGGGCAAGGACTTCCGCTACGGGGCGGTCGGGATGCCGGTGGAGCTGTGGGGACCGTGGCGGGCGGATGAGTCCGGTGACGACCACACGCCGGTGAAGGTAGGCCTCGGGGCGGTCAAGGAGGCGGTCGAGGGCGTTCTGGATCCGAATTTGATCTTGGACTTCCTGCGGTTCTTCACGCTGTTCGCGACCGACAAGAAGCACCGCAAGATCAAGGTGATAGCGCGGTTCCAGCAGTTCCAGGCGACCAACCTGATCGTGGAGCGGGTGCTGCACGGGCGGATCAAGCAAGGGCTGATCTGGCACTTCCAGGGATCAGGGAAGTCGCTGCTGATGGTGTTCACCGCGCGGAAGCTGCGCGCGATGGCGGGGCTGACCTCGCCGACGGTGCTCATCGTGGTCGACCGGATCGACCTGGACACCCAGATCACCGCGACGTTCAACGCCTCCGACGTACCGAACCTGGTCTCCACCGAGTCCCGCAGGGAGCTACAGGAACTCCTGGTTGCGGGGGCGCGGAAGATCATCATCACCACGATCCACAAGTTCGGCGAAGCCCCCGGTGTGCTGGACGCACGTGACAACATCATCGTGATGGTCGACGAGGCTCACCGCTCCCAGGAGGGCGACTACGGCCGCAAGATGCGCGAGGCGCTGCCCAACGCGTTCCTGATCGGGCTGACCGGGACGCCGATCAACAAGCGCGACCGCAACACGTTTATGTGGTTCGGCTCCGACGCCGACGAGCACGGGTACCTCTCGCGCTACTCCTTCTCCGACTCCATCCGCGATGGCGCCACCCTGCCGCTGCACTTCGAGCCACGCCTCTCGGAGATCCATCTGGACGAGGAAGCGATCACCACGGCCTTCGACGAGCTCGCCGACCGCCACGGGCTCACCGAGGAGGACCGCACCACCCTGTCGAAGAAGGCCGCCTCCCTGGAGGCACTGATCAAGGCCCCCGCCCGGGTCCGCAAGATCGCCGCCGACATTGCCGAGCACTTCACCACCAAGGTCGAGCCGCAGGGCTTCAAGGCGCAGATCGTGGTCTACGACAAGGCCACCTGCGTGGCGTACAAGGAGGAGCTCGACCGCCTGCTCGGCCCGGACGTGTCCACGATCGTGATGTCCACCAGCCGCAGCGACAAGCCGGCGTGGAAGCAGTGGACCCCGGGTCGGGAGGAGCTGGAGCGGATCACCGCCCGTTTCAACGATCCGGCCGACCCGTTGAAGATCATCATTGTGACCGCGAAGCTGCTCACCGGCTTCGACGCCCCGATCCTCTACGCCCAGTACATCGATAAACCCCTGCGCGAACACACCCTGCTCCAAGCAATCTGCCGCACCAACCGGGTCTACCCGCCCGTGAAGACCCACGGCTTGATAGTGGACTACCTCGGCATCTTTGACGCCGTCGCCAAGGCCTTCGAGTTCGACGACAAGTCCGTCCAGCAGGTCATCTCCAACATCGCTGTACTCCGCGAGCAGCTCGGCCCCGCGATCGAGGCTGCTCTGGCGTTCTTCCCAGGCGTCGACCGCACCGTGGGCGGCTATGAGGGCCTGATCCAGGCGCAGACCGCGATCGACTCCGACGAGTCCCGCGACGCCTTCGGAGCCGCGTACAGCGTCGTCGCCCAGCTGTGGGAGACCCTCTCCCCGGACCCGATCCTGTCCGAGTACGAGTCGGACTACCGCTGGCTGACCGACGTCTACCAGTCCGTGCAGCCCACCGACGTCACCGGCCGGCTGGTCTGGCACACGCTGGGCGCCAAGACCCTCGAGCTCATAAACGAGCACGTCACCGTCGAGGTCCCCCGCACCGACCTGGAGACCATCGTCCTCGATGCGCAGGTCATCGAGGACCTGATGACCGGCAAGCGCAAGGACATCGACCCCGTGGAGGTCGAGAAGTGGATCACCGCCCGCATCGCCAAGCACGTCGGCAACCCGGCTTTCGTCGAGCTCGGCCAGCGGTTGAATGCTCTGCGGGAGAAGTACGCCCACTCCCAGCAAGCATCGCTGGAGTTCCTCAAGGAACTGTTCGCGCTGGCGCGAGACACAGTCGCAGCAGAGAAGGCCGCCGCCGAGGTGCCCCGCGAGGAACGCGGAAAGGCCGCCCTGACCGACCTCTTCGAGTCGCTCAAGAGCGAGGAGACCCCGATCATCGTCGAGAAGGTCGTCGACGAGGTCGACTCCGTCGTCCGTACCGTCCGCTTTGACGGCTGGCAGAGCACCAGCGAAGGCGATCGTCTCGTCCAGCAGGCGCTCCGCAAGGCGCTCTACATCAAGTTCAAGATCCGTGACCAGGATGTCTTCGGGAAGGCACTGGGATACATCCGGGAATACTACTAGCTGCCCTTGCCCTTGCCCTGGTCAGGAGGGAAGGGCTCTCCCAAGGGCTTCGCGAGGGGACAGCTAGAAGTGAAGGGCCAGGTTTCTGACCTGTGACCGTGTAGTCGATCAACGCTGCGACCTGTGACTTTGCTGTCAGTGATACTCAGCGTTGGTCGTCGTTGTGCGCCCCCGCACGGCCCAGAGACGGCCCGCACGCGCGGCAGCGTCGTCTGTGGTGAGCGGTTGTAGTCCGGGATCATGGTCTGATTCGAAACCGCTGCTCGAATACCTCTTGGGAGCGATTTGGTACCGCACGGTGCAGAGTCGCTCTCCCAGCGCTAACGTCTGTGCTTCGCAGGGAGGAAGGGGGGCAGGTGCAACCTGACGACGAGATGACCGACGCCTTGGCCGAAAAGATCTTCAGTGGAACGGTAGGGGGAGTACTGAACACGCCGCTGACCTGGAAGCAGAAGAACATGCCGAAGCGTGCACACAAACCCGTCCACGTTGAGGCGTGGGCACCGCTTAAGACCGACTTATCATGTCGGTTGGAACTGCGGATGCGCATAGGGCTCGATGTGCTCTGGGAGTACACCCTCATGGTGCTTCACCCGTCAGATAGAACCTGCCTGAAGCGACTGGACATCCGTGGCACTCACCTCGACCGTGAGACCGGTGAGGGTTACCTCAACCGTACTCACAAGCACAAGTGGAGCAAGGCCCGAGGCAACAAGGACGTCTACGCCCCCAACGACATACGCCACAACCCAGACCCGATCCTCGGCGCAACGCTCGAAAGCATGGATGAGGAGTACGACCGGGTAGTGCGCGATTTCATCGCAGAGTGCAAGATGACGATAGGAGGGGCCTACGCCTGGGTGCCGCCAGCGGTTCCACTGACGCAGCCCACGTTCGATGGACTGGAGGACTACCCGTGAGCACTCCGAGTTACATCGACGAGCGCCTCGGCAGTGCGTTGAAGTGCTGGCACATCGCGCCTGGCAACAAGCCTGGCACGATCGCGCTCACTGGCCGCCAATACTTTGCCGATGGTGACGGAGTCACCGTCCTGATCCGGGTATCAGGCAACGATGCACTTGCCAGCGACGGCGGCAGGACCGCTGCCCGGCTGGCCGACGCAGGGATCGACGTATGGGGAACGACTAAGGCGGCAGCCGCATGGACCGAGTTGCTGGCCGCCTTCCACCTGAGGGAAGTTGACGGACGCATTGTAGGCCGGCGCCCGGTCAAACAAGCGGAGCAGTTGGCGTCCGATATCGCTAGTGCCATGCTCACCGCTGATGGGCTGCGCTGGATGGTAGCGCCTGAGCGAGAAAGTCCACTGATCAGGCAGCTCTACGACTTCCTAGATGCTGCTCATATGCACTACACCAAACGACCCACGATCAGGCTGCCCCGCGGCTCTCAGGTACGTCCCACAGCTAGGGTTGACGCGCCAACAAGGCCGGTGATTATTCAAGCGGTTGGCGGCACTGAGGCAGGCATTGAGCACGCCTTGTCGCTTGTGCAGCGGATTGGAAGGGCTGACTACGATTTTAACCAACGGTTGGTGATTTTGAAAGGTGTGCCCCAGGATTGGCCTGCGGATCACCTCGATGTCCTCGCGGACCACAGCCCGGTTGGCTTCTCGGCGCAGATGGGCAAGGTGAAAAACTTCCTCACAGCAGATGCAGACCTTCCACGTCCTTTAGCCTTAGGTGGATGACGGAATGACTCCGGTATGCTCCGGAGAAATTCCGGAGTAAGCGCTCGCATCCGCTGGCCTCTTCGTCCCGAAGCGACGTGAGCGGGCGCTTGACCCTGGGCTGGTCTGCCACTTACCTGCTGCGATGGTCCGCAAGTGTGCCTGAGTGTCCGCCGCTGTCCGCTGGCGTTATCACTCAGTTAGGCGCTCACGCCGGATGACCCAATGCCGGCTTGGTCACTCAACCTCAGTCGCTCCAAGGTATCTCGGAGCGGTATGCCCTCTCGCCTCGCCGTAATTCTCTCGGGATGCAAGCCGAAGAATGGAGGCAGGAATACGATTTCCGGCGGCTCCGCCCCGTCAGTTAGTCAGCTTGCGTGGCCGCGCCTGCCGCTTCTTGGGTAGCGTGCCAACGCCCCCCAGCAGCCGGATCGGGGCCGTTCTCGTTCTTGCGTCTTATGATTCGCCTGAGAAGGCCGGCGCATCACGCTAGGTCACATGCCCTCGCGTGTGATCATTTTGTCGAGTTCTTCACCTGTTTCCTTTGCGTACGGGTCCTTTCCTTGCATTAATCTCCTTGGCGATCCTGGCTAGCTCTTTTCCTCTATCGTCATATAGATCGTGCAATGCATGTTCCAAGAGGGCGACCCCATTGAGCACATCATCCGGTCGTACCGACCCTTCGTGGCTTCCACTGTTACCGATCCATTTAACTGCCTCCAGTAGGTTCGCCGCGTCAGGTTCTCTTGCCTTGAGCATGATGATGCGTTCGTGCGTGCTTAGTCTCTTGCGTCGCTTGGATTGAGCTCCTGCCCTGGAAATTAGCTTGGTCCGCGGTATCCTCTGCGATGTGAGGAGTTCCTCAATAGCAGAGCGAAGGCGATTGGCGGCAGATGCCGGATCGCTCCACAGTAACTTTGCGGCGTCCTGAATGCGATCCTTGACAGGCTTCGGGCAATTCTCCGGAATTTTCATGATGCACAGTGCAGGAATCGAAAACCGCAGTCGCAGTCTCTCTTCGTAATCGATCCCCCAATCGGGATCAGGTATAGCGTCGACCTTGTATTCGCCCGTGACGATGGTAGGTTCGCCGCACTCGGAATATGAGCAGTGCAAAACCCCATGAAAGTAGCCGTAAACCCAGTCGGGCTCCCATCCCTCATGCTGCTTCCAGAGCTCCGATGCAGAATCAGCGGCCTCGACTTTCATTACACTGTCTGCATCCCTTACTTGCAGTGTTCCGCTTTCGCAACGGGGGCAGAGGAGTCGTGGCCATTTACCTGCCGGGAACTTATCCGCGGCTTTGTGAAGCTCCTGCTTGCCGTAAAAATCGCTCATCTGTGAGCCCCCAGAGTTGGTCTTCGGGGTAGCCTAGCGTCCGGTCAGCCTGATCGGCTGATGTTTTTAATGAGAGGTCGGCGGAACAGGTTTGGCCGGTGGCCTGCACGGTTTGGGGTCGAGCATGATCAGGGGGCCGTACACTGGTTGGAAACTCGGGCAGGCTTTGGACCTGCCCGCAATGTGCGCGAGTGGCCCCCTGGTCTTGCTCGACGCGGGACCCGAACCAGGGAGGTGGCTAAAGCCGTGGAGCCGACCGGCCTCAGCCACAGAGGGTTTTTCGACCCATGCTCGCAGCCATCAGCGCGCCGCCGGGCGCGGCCAGCCGGGGCGAAGACAGGAGGCAGGCCGCGCCGCAGAGGCGGCGCGCGCCCGCGCCGTGCGCGGGCCTTGAACCAGTAGAGAAAGTTTGAATCACGCTCGGGCTACGGGTGTGTCCGGTCCCAGTAGATGCTTGACAGTTCGGTCCCAGCTGATGGTTGACAGTGGCCGTGTTCGGCTTTTCTGTGCGCGTCGTTGCGGTGCGTGTGGGGAGGCCGGGATTGGCGCTGGTGGAGTTGTCGGTTGTCGAGCAGAGATACCGGGCTGTGCTTGCGGTGCTGGCGGGTGCGACGGTGACGGAGGTCGCCGCCTCGCTGGGGGTGTCGCGGCAGACGGTGAGCGGGTGGAAGTCCCGGTATGAGGCCTCGGGCCTGGCTGGGTTGGCGGATCGGTCGCGTAGGCCGGCGTCGTGTCCGCATCAGGCGTCTGCCGAGGTGGAGGCGGCGGTGTGTGAGCTGCGGCGCAAGCACTCGAAGTGGGGGCCGCGGCGGATCGCGTTCGTGCTGGAGAAGTCCGGGGCAGTCCTGCCGGTGCCGTCGCGGATGACCGTGTATCGGATCCTGGTCCGTCATGGGCTGGTGGAGCCGGGGGTGCGGCGCCGGAAGCGGTCGGATTACAAGCGCTGGCAGCGGGACCGTCCGATGCAGTTGTGGCAGATGGACATCGTCGGCGGTGTGATGCTCGTCGACCCAGTGACGGGTGAGTTGACCGAGGCGAAGGTCGTGACCGGGGTGGACGACCATTCCCGGTACTGCGTGATCGCGTCGGTGGTGGAGCGGGCGACCGGTCGGGCGGTCTGCTCGGCGTTCGCGAGGGCCTTGCAGCGGTTCGGAGTGCCGGAAGAGGTGCTGACCGACAACGGCAAGCAGTTCACCGACCGGTTCGGGCATGGCGGTGAGGTGCTGTTCGACCGGATCTGCCGGGAGAACGGGATCGCCCACCGGCTCACCCAGCCGGCCTCGCCGACCACGACGGGCAAGGTCGAGCGGTTCCACCAGACGCTGCGGCGCGAACTCCTCGACGACTGCGGCGCCTTCGTGAGCATCGAGGATGCTCAGGCGGCGCTGGATGTGTGGGTGGATGAATACAACTCGATGCGTCCGCATCAGGCGCTGGACATGCAGTCTCCCGCCGACCGGTTCACCCCCGTTCCAGACGAGGAGCGGGACATGCTGGGCCTGAGGGTGCCCGGGATGCTGGCGGTGGTGCCGCCGCAGCGGACACCTCCCGCGGAGCCGGAACCGGTCGTTGAGGCGCCCGTGTCGCCCGGCCTTCCGGGGCTGGCCCCGGTGCCGGTGGAGGCGGGTGGGCCGGTGGAGTTCGAGCGGGTGGTGCCGGCGAGTGGGAATCTGCAGGTCGCGGGCAAGCAGTTCTGGCTGGGGCCGGCCCGGGCGGGGCTGACGGTGACGTTCTGGGCGGACACGTCGGTGATCCATCTGCTGATCGCCGGGACGCGGATCAAGACGGTGCGGTCGCATCTGTCGGTTGCGGATCTGGGGCGGCTGGCGGCCCGGGGCGGTCGTGCGGCCGGCCCTCCGCCGCTTCCCGCCGGTGACAGTGACGGGGCCGCGTTCGAGGTGGACCGGGTCGTGAACAACAGCGGCCTGGTGGGCCTGGGCGGCCACCAGGTGCTGGCGGCGGAGATCCTCGGCGGCCGCCAGGTGGGTGTCCGCATCGACGACGAGACGCTGTCGTTCTTCGATCCGTCCTCACGGGAACTGCTGCGAGTGCGGCCCAACCCGCTGACCGGCGAGGAAGTCCGCAGGGTGCGGGGTCTGCGGCCTGCCGGCCCGCCGCCCCGGCCCCGTGTCGAGCCGGTCCGGGTGCAGCGGAAGGTCAGCGCGGTGGGCACGGTCATGGTCTGCCGCCAGACCGTCTCCCTCGGTCGCCCCTACGCAGGCCAGACCGTGACCGTCCACGTCTCGGACACCACGATCACCGTCGACCTCGACGGCCAGATCCGAGTCATCCGGCGCACCACCGACGTCCCGGTCCGTAACGTGAAAGCCAACAAGCCCCACAAAATTTCCGATGTTGTCTAGGCCCACCGTCAAGCATCAGGTGAGACCCGAACGTCAGGCATCAACTGGGACCCGACATCGGGCTACGGGTGTGTCCGGTCCCGGTAAATGCTTGACGGTTCGGTCCCTGCCGACGGTTGGAGCGGCTCGCAGTCCCGGTTGCTACTGGCGAGTGGTGTAGAACCCTGGGCATGGGGAGTGAACGGCGGGAGCGGACGAAGGTACTCGGGGCGCGTCTTCGTGGGCTTCGTGCAGAGGCTGGCCTTACGGGTGCCGCGTTGGCGCAGAGGGCTGGGGTGGGACAGCCGACCGTTTCCAAGGTCGAGACCGGGCGCATGGTTCCGAGTGCCGATGTGCTTGACAGGCTCTCGCGTGCTCTCGGGCTCGACGAGCCGACTGCAGGTGAAGTCCGGGAGCTGCTGGCCGCGGTGGAAGCTGCGTCCGACTTTGACCAGCCGACGGGCGGCGCTACTCCGGCCGGCATGACGGTTGATGAGGAGGTTCGGTCCGCTCAACTGGTGCGTTCATTCCAGTGCGTCGTTCTTCCGGCCATGCTGCAGAGTGCGGAGTACGCCCGGCACGTCTTCGAGAGCGCGCCGGCTGTGATGCCTGGAGAAGTTGGCCGGGCTGTCGCTGCTCGCGTGGATCGGCAGAGCGTCCTGTACGAGCCGGGGCGGGAGTCGGTGTTCGTGCTGACGGAAGCTGTGCTGCGGACCTGGCCGGGGACTCCGGCCCTCATGCTCGCCCAGCTCGATCGGTTGCTGGTGGTCGAGAGTCTGAGCACGGTGCGGCTCGGAGTCATCCCCTGGCGTCGGCCGGTGCCGGTTCTGCCTCGTCACGGGTTCACGTTGTGCGACCGGCGGGCCGTCGTGGTGGAGAACTTCAGCGGTGAGCGCGTGTCCGACGATGCCGATGAAGTTGCCGCGTATGAGGAGACGTTCGGCCACTTCGAGCGGGCTGCGGTCTTCGGCGGTGAGGTGCGGGAGCTGCTGGTGCGGGTGATGAAGGAGTTCCGTGACTTGGGAGACGCCGTCACCCCTTAGAGGAATAATTCCTCATGATGCCTGGCTTGTTGGTCGCGCATGGGAATACTCTTCCCGCTGGGCTGTCTAGCCCCCTAGACATAGGTGAGGAGAGTCCCATGCGTTCCAAGTGGTGCCGTGCCTTCCCCGGGCTGCCTGAGGAAGTGGCGCATGCCCGTCACTTCATCGCTGCCTTGCTGCAAGAACAGGGGCCTGTCGACGACGCCGTACTGGTCGTGAGTGAGCTCGCGACCAACGCCGTGCGGCACACGTTGAGCGGCTCGGTCGGCGGCTGGTTCCTCGTGGTGATCGGCCTCGGTGACGATCTCGTGCGCATCGAGGTCGTCGACCAGGGCGGCGACCGCGTGCCGCACTTGTGTGACGCGACCGGTCAGGAAGAGGGCGGCCGCGGGTTGCAGATGATCGCCGCCTGCGCGAAGGACTGGGGCGTGAAGACCTGGCCCGAGGGTCGCTCGGTGTGGGCAGACCTCGCGCGGGAGGGCGTGTGACCGCCCTCATGGTGGCAACGCCTCATGGTCACCTCGCGGGCAGTGGCGGGTGAGTCCTCGGGGTGTTCCTCGGAGGCGGGCCAGGTTCTTCGTCGTAGGCGTTCGTACGGGACGGCGTCTCCCGCCCATTTCGTCTAGGGCCCTAGACTCCTGGTTACTGCTAGGAGGTGAGGTCATGTCGGACGAGCTGCAACGGATCATGGCGATTGACGATCCGTACCTGCTCCTGCGCGAGGTCACGACCCGGTTGGCCGATGCGCAGCAAGAGGTGACCGAGCTGGCCCGGCTTCGCCGGCGTGTGGTGCAGGACCTCCACGCGCAAGGGCTGTCGTACGCGCAGATCGCGGCGAAGGCCGGCCTGAGCCGCGGGCGCATTCACCAGATCCGGCACACCGGTCCGGCGCCGGAAGGCGCCTTCCTCGGACAGGGCGCGGTCACGGTGGCCACTCCGCTGCGGCGTGACGACGAGCGCGGGCGGACGGTCGTCGCTGTGGACGACGTCAGTTCCGGCAAGCGTCTGGAGGACCTGGCGCGGTCTTACGGGCTCGACGTCACCTCGGAACACGTGCCGGTGAGCGGTGAGATCGACCTCAACCGGGACGGCCTGGTCGTCGTCTGCGGGCCGCGCATGTCTCAGGAGATGTGGGAGACATACGGGCAGGATCCCGTACTGCGCTGGGAGCGCGCGGAAGACGGGCCCTGGACGGTGGTGGACCGACGCACCGGCACCGTGCACCGCTCGGGACAGGACAGCGATCCCGCACGGCCGTACGACGTCGGATACATCGGCAGACTGTCCCGCCCGGACGGCTCCGGCTCACTCCTCGCCATCGCCGGCATCCACACGCAAGGCTCCCTCGGCGTCGTGCAGCTGCTCGCCAATGACCTCAACACGTTGTGGGGGCAGGTGGGAGACCGCCGCTTCTCCACGCTGGTGGGTGTCGAGTACGACCCCGAGACCAGCGAACCGCAGTCCGTCGAGCTGCTCTGCCCTCTGTATCGGCACGACGAGGAGACCGAGGCGTGAGGATCGCCCTCGCGTCGCTCTCCGCTGACCCGGACAGTCGTAATGAGGACTTCGCCGCTGCTGCTCCCGGCGCGGCCGTCCTCCTCGACGGTGCCGGTGTTGCAGGTGCTGAGACCGGGTGCACGCATGGCGTCGCCTGGTTCTCCTCGACGCTGGGCGGCCTGCTGCTGCGCAGTATCACCGTGCAGCCGGCCCGGCCGCTCGCTGACTGTCTGGCCGACTCCATCGGCCTCGTCCGGGCCCTGCACGAGGACACTTGTGATCTGACCTACCGGGCCAGTCCCACCAGCACGGTCGTCGCCGTACGGTCCGGCGGGGGAGTGCTGGAGTACCTCGTCCTCGGTGACTCCTCACTCCTCCTCGCCGACAAGGGCGGGAGCGCGGACGTGGTCACCGACCGGCGCCTGGACGAGGTGGGCAAGCGGCTGCGCGGGCCGGTCGACGCTCTGCCCACCGGCTCGCCCGAGCACTCCGCTGCGCTCGCCGAGTACCGGGACGCCCTGACGGGTCTCCGTAATCGGCCGGGCGGCTTCTGGATCGCGGGCCCCGACCCGCGGGCGGCCGAACACGCCCTGACAGGGGCGGTGCCGCTGGAATCACTGGCATCCGTGACGTTGCTCAGCGACGGCGCGACCCGACTCGTTGACCGCTTCCAACTTGCCGACTGGCGGCAGACCCTGGCCGTCCTCGACTCCTCCGGGCCGGACGAGCTGATCCGCCGCGTGCGCGAAGCCGAGGCCGGCGACCCCGACGGCCGACGCTGGCCGCGCGGCAAGGCGCGGGACGACGCCACCGTCCTTCACTGGGTGCTGCCGTAGTTCGTCCGCGGACGCCAAGACACGCGCGTATACCCCCCTAGACAGTTGACGGGGCGTCGGTTTACGGTGGTCGTCAACCCCCCTAGACAGATGGGGTGGCTCTCCCTGGCGGTGTCTAGGGGGGTATTCAGTTCGCGCGGTGCCGGGTCGACTGGCGCCGCCAGACCAGTGAGGTTCAGAAATGCGTGTCATCCCCGTGAACACCTCGGACGCGACGCTCCTCGTCACCAAGCTGCCCGAGGTCAAGGTGAGGGACCGGCAGACCGGAGAGGTCGCGGTGGACCCGGTGACCAATCAGCGGCTCATGACGCTGGAGCTGGTGTTCATCGCGGCCGGCGGCTCGGACATGATCAAGGTCACCGTCCCCGAACAGGGCATCGGTGACGGCCTGGTGATGGGCGCACCGGTCTTCCTGTCGGGCCTGGTGGCCCGGCCCTGGGAGAGCGAGTTCGGCGGGCGGGCCCGGCACGGCATCGCCTACCGGGCCGACGCCGTCATGGTCAACGCCGCCGCACCGGCTCAGGGCTGACGGCCATGGCTGACATCGTCCGCGTGCTGTTACCGGTCCTGCTGGTCGTGGCCGCGCTACTCGTACTTCGCCGTCGGCTACCGGTCCTGTTTTGGTGGCTCGTCGGGTACCCGGCCGTCGCGCTGCGGGTGCTCACCTCGTACCGGGCGACGATGGATGCGTGCGGCCTGACGGTCCCGGCCTCGGCGGTGCGCCGGGCCACGGCCAGGGTGGTGGGGTGGCAGGCGGCTCCCGTACCGCCGCGTCACTCGCTGCCGTGGCCGACCGGATCCGGTCTCGTGATGAGGCTGCGTCTGGCGGCCGGGCAGGCGCCCGAGGACTTCACCGCCTCGGCCGACCGGCTGCGGCACGCCTGGGGCGCTCATGCCGTGCACGTCCGCTCCACCAAGCCGGGACGCCTCGAACTGCGCCTGGTCGGCTGGGACGTACTCGCCGAGGTCCGTCCCGCCCGGCGTCGACAGACGGACGGCCCGCTTCGCCTGCCTCTCGCGCTGCGGGAGGACGGGGCATGGCACGTCCGGGACTTCCGCACCGTGCCGCACGAACTCATTCTCGGAGCCACACAGTCCGGCAAGTCCGTCTATCTGCGCAACCTGCTGTGCGGCCTGGCCCGGCAACGGGTCGTGCTCGTCGGTATCGACTGCAAGTGGGGTGTCGAACTGGCGCCGTTCGCACCGCGGTTGTCCGCCCTCGCCGACCAGCCGGACCGGGCCAACGATCTCCTCGATGTCCTGCTGGAGGAGATGGAGGCGCGGTTCCGCCTGATCGGGCTCTCGAGCGTGGCCGGTCCGGACTCCGTGCTCACCTCGGATGTGTGGGGGCTGCCGGAAGCCGTACGGCCGGTGCCGGTCGTGGTCGTCGTCGACGAAGTGGCAGAACTCTTCCTCGCCGCGAGCAAGGACGACGAGAAGCGGCGGGACGCCATGGTCACCAAGCTCATCCGCCTCGCCCAGCTCGGCCGCGCGGCCGGCATCTACCTGGAGGTGTGCGGCCAGCGCTTCGGCTCCGAACTCGGCAAGGGGGCAACGATGCTCCGTGCTCAGTTGACCGGCCGGATCTGCCACCGCGTCAACGACGAGTCCTCGGCCAATATGGCGCTGGCCGACGTTTCCCCCGAAGCGGCCCTGGCAGCGACCTCGATCCCGGCCGAGCGGCCCGGCGTCGCCGTCGTCGGTGACTCCTCCGGCGGCTGGTCCCGCGTCCGCTCACCGCACCTGACCCTCGACGACGCTGCGGCCGTCTGCCGTGACACCGCCGCCCTGGTGCCGAAACTGCCCCGGCTCGAATCCTTCCGGCCCGTCGTCGCCATCAAGGCGGCCAAGGCTCCCTCGCCCTCGGCTACGGCTCCAGTCGCCGGCCCGGTGACCGAGTAGGCGCGCTCCCCTCTCCCACGGTCGGCGTGACCGCCTCGCGCCTTGTCCCTACCCCTCCCATGCCCGAAACCGGAAGGAGACCGAGCCGATGCGTGCTCACCTGGCTCGCGTGGACGCCGTGATCGTTCAGGCCGTCATCGCCGGTGCCCTGTCCTTCTCCCACCTGCACGACCTCGCTGCGGCGGCCGGACAGAGCGGCTGGAAGGCATGGGCCTACCCCGTGAGTGTCGACCTGCTCCTGGTCGCCGCCTGGCGCCGGATGCGTCAGTCGCAGCAAGCGGGACAGGCGGCCGGTGGTCCGCGGCTGTGGTTCCTGATCGCCCTGGCCGCCTCCCTTGGCGCCAACGTCGCCACGGCCGGACTCCTCGACCTGGACGACGTGCCGGCCTGGCTCCGCGTCACGGTTGCGGGTTGGCCCGCCGTCGCCTTCTTCGGCGGAACTCTCCTGGCCCACGCACCCCACGTTCGCGAAGGGGCGGGGGAGCCAACCGCATTGACCACAAACGCGGAACCGGAGCCGCACCCGGCCCCGCCGACCGCCGCTGAGGTGACCGACCGGGATGCGCTCCCTGCGCCGCTCACCGATCCAGATCCCGCCGAACCGGTAGCCGCTCCCGCTCCGGTGTCTGTCCCCGCTGTGGCCCTTCCGCCCGCCCTCGTCGACCGGGTCCGGGCCCTTGCCGACGAACACCGCTCGACCACCGGCCGCCCCGCTGATCCCGACGCCGTACGTGCCCGGCTCGGCTTGCCTCCGTCCATGACCGCATCAGTCGCCGCTCACCTCTGAGAGAGGAGCACCACCAATGAACCCGCGCTTCCGCAACGTCCGCCGCATCGGCCCGGTCAACGTCGCCTCGTACATCGACCGCGGCCGTAACCGCCACCTGGCGGCCTGCACCGCGCCCCGCTGCGACTTCTCCGCCGAGTACGACAGCCGCGCCGCCGCCGAACTCGCCGCCCGTACCCACCGCTGCTCGGCCTGACAGGAGACCACCGCCATGGACGTTCCGCTCTGGCTCGCCCTGCTCGTCGTCGGGGTCCTCGGCGTCAAGCTCATCCGCCCGCCCTGGTGGCTGATCGCCGCACTGCTCCTGGGCGGCTACCTCCTCGCTGACAGCGTGCTGGCCCCCGTCATCGACTCCACCGTCAAGTAACCGCGAAGGGAGACCGCTCGTGTTCCAGCCGAAGATCCCGCCCATGCCCCAGCCGACCGGCCCGGTTGCCCCGCCCGCCGTCGTCGAGCCGACCACCGTCACCCCTGCCGCCTCGACCCCGCCGCCGGCCCCCGTGCCCGCCGCGCCGTCACGCCCGGCTGTCCAGCTGACCCCTGGCACCGCGCTCGCCCTCGTCGGCGGCGGTACCGCCGTGGTCCTGGTCGTCGGCGCGGTCCTGGTCTCCATGCTCCTTGCCGTCGCCATCACGGCTGCGTCCGTGGCCGTGTGCGCCGTCGTCCTCCGCTCTCTTCTGCATCGCCGCTGACTTCGTCGCGTCCCGCCCGACCGGCTTGCCTGCACTGTCTAGCCCCCTCGACAGGCCGGGTGTGGCCAGCTTCCGATCCTCGACCTCTCTGCCAGGAGGAAACCGCACATGCACTCCACGGCTCCGGCCGGAGCCATCCGCCAACTGGCATCCCTCGCCCGGCACGGTGACCTCAGCGCCTACGCCCGACAGATCCAGCGCCTCGGCGGCTGCGAGCGGCCCGTACGGATGGAGGGCCACCGGCTCGACGTCCACGCCGCCACGGGAGAGATCGTTCGTGACGTCGTCGACCGCGACCTTCCGGCCGGACAACTCCTCATCCGCTGCAACAACCGCCGGGCCACCCGGTGCGCCACCTGCGCCGAGGTGTACCGCAAAGACACCTTCCACCTCGTCACGGCCGGCCTGAGCGGCGGCAAGGGCATCGGGCCGTCGGTCGCCCAACACCCGCGCGTCTTCGCCACCTTCACCGCCCCGTCCTTCGGCCCCGTCCACAACCGCCCAGGCGGCGGCCGGTGCCGCTGCGGACGCCTCCACCCGGACGACGACCCCGCCCTCGGCACGCCCCTGGACCCGGACCGATACGACTACCGCGCGGCCGTCCTATGGAACGCTCACGCGGGGAAGCTCTGGGGCCGCTTCACCACCTACCTGCGCCAGCACCTCGCCTCCCGCGCGGGCCTCAGCCGTTCGGCGCTGCGTCACTGCCTCAAGGTCTCCTACGCCAAGGTCGCCGAGTACCAGCGGCGCGGCGCCGTCCACTTCCACGCCGTCATCCGCCTCGACGGCCCGGACGGCGCCGAGGACGCCCCGCCGGCCTGGGCCACGACCGAACTCCTCACCGACGCGATCCGCTCAGCGGCCCGGCTCGCCGAGACTCCCGGCCCGGTCCTCGACGGACGCGCGTACACCTTCCGCTTCGGCGACCAGCTCGACACCCGCCCCATCCGCTCGGCCGACTTCGCAGGCAGCTCGGAACTGTCCAGCCGCGCCGTGGCCGCCTACATCGCCAAGTACGCCACCAAGGGAGCCGAGACCGCGGGCACCCTCGACCGGCCCATCCGCAACCCGATTACCGACCTGATCGGCTCCGGCGTCACCGACCACGCCCGACGCATGATCCTCACCTGCTGGCACCTCGGCGCGCTGCCCGAACTCGAAGACCTGCGCTTGCGCAAGTGGGCCCACATGCTCGGCTTCCGCGGCCACTTCTCCACCAAGTCCCGCGCCTACTCCGTCACCCTCGGCGCCCTCCGCCAGGAACGCGCCGACCACAACGAAGCTCTCACCCGCGAACGCGCAGCCGAAGCCGGTCACCCGCTGCCCGACCCGGACACCGTCCTCGTCCTCTCGCACTGGCGCTTCGCCGGCACGGGACTGACCGCCGCAGAGACCTGGCTCGCCGCCTCTCGCCAACCCTCTCCCGGTACGGAAGGAGAACCGACCCATGCGTGATGACGAGCTGCTGACGGTGCCCGAGGTGATGGCACGGCTGAAGGTCGGTCGCTCCACGGTCTACGACCTGATCCGGTCCCGTCGCATGCCCTCGATCACCATCGGCCGGTGCCGCCGCATTCCGGCGCGGGCCGTCCGCGAGTACATCACCAACGAACTGGAGGCGGCGGCCTGATGGCCCAGCAACGCAAGCGGAACCCCAACGGCGCCGGCACCATCACCAAGCGCAAGGACGGCCGTTTCCAGTGCGCGGTGTACGTCCTCCAGCCGGACGGCACCCGCGCCCGCAAGTTCGCGTACGGCAAGACCTGGGCCGAGTGCGACGCCAAGCGTCGGGAACTGCTCGACAAGGTCGACCAGGGCGTGCCCGTGCCGACCCGGTCGGCCAGGCTCGCAGAGTGGCTGCCGTACTGGCTGGACAACGTCATCAAGCCCCGGCGCAAGCTCAGCACGTACGACAAGTACGAAGCGCACGTTCGGCTCTACCTGGTGCCGCTCCTCGGCGCCAAGCGGCTCGAATCCCTCGGCGTCGCCGACGTACGCCGCTTCCTCGTCCGCCTGGAGGAGAAGACCACGGCGGCGACGGCCAAGGAGGCACACCGTGTGCTGCGGTCGGCGCTGTCCTCCGCCTGCCGCGAGGAAATGATCACGCGTAACGTCGCCAAGCTTGTCGAACCTCCTCGTACCGACAACCGTGAGTTGAAGCCCTGGACCCTGGACGAGACGCTCGACTTCCTGGCAGCCTCGCGTGAAGACCCTCTCTATGCGGCCTTTGTGCTGGCCATCGCCATGGGCCTTCGGCGGGGAGAAATCGTCGGGCTGCGCTGGTCGGACGTCGACCTCGACGGCCGCGTCCTGTACGTCCGCCAGCAGATGCAGCGTCGCCGTGGCGTCCTGTACGACGACGATCCCAAGAGCCGTCGTCGCCGTGCTATCCCGCTGCCCGCGCTCTGCATCGCGCCCCTGCGCTGGCACCGCATGCGGCAGGCGGCGGCTCGTGCGAAAGCGGGGGAGACCTGGCAGGAGTCCGCCTACGTCTTCACCACCCGCACCGGTCGCCCGGTCGAGCCGCGGAACCTCTACCGCTCCTTCACCCGCGTCGCCCAGTCCGCCGGCCTCCGCGTGATCCGCCTGCACGATGCCCGGCACGGCACGGCCACACTTCTCACGGCGGCCGGGGTCGCACCCCGTGTCGTGATGGAGATCCTGGGCCACTCGCAGATCAGCATCACCATGGACGTGTACACGCACGTCGTGCAGGACACCCAGCGCGAGGCCATGAGCCACATGGATCGGCTGCTGCGGAGGCGTCCCGGTCGTCAGTGACCGCCCTCGTTGATGTCAGAAGTGGATGTCAAAGGCCCCGGACCATGATCGGTCCGGGGCCTTTGCGCTGGTGCCCCCGGCAGGATTCGAACCTGCGACACCCGCTTTAGGAGAGCGGTGCTCTATCCCCTGAGCTACGAAGGCGGGGGCTTGTGGGAGGCCTTGGTGAAGGTCCATCGGGTGGATCTTCGGCCCAGGTGTACAAGCCCGCTGGTCAGTGGGGGTCTGCTCGTGGCTGCTCCGGAATCCCGGGCGGACACGTCGCGCGACCTGGCCGCTGACGTGAACAGCGTAGCGGATAGGGGCGGAGTGGTGGTGAGGAGTGTGGGGCGGTGCCGCCGTGAGGGGGTGACCTGCGGCAGCGGGGACGCAGACCCGGTACGGGTGGGCGCGGGCGTCAGCCCTGGGAGGTTCGGGTGACTTCGACGCGGTGGGTCGGGAGGACCTTGACGCGGATGCCCTTGCGGCGGTCGACGAAGCTCTGGCCGGGGGTGAAGGTGGCGTCGGAGAGTTCCGCGTGGACGTTGGGGGCGCGGGTGCAGCCGCCGCTGTCGCGGGTGGAGTCGTAGACGGTGATCGGGCCCATGCCGGTGTCGACGTCGGCGTCGACGCGGTAGATGAGGACGCCGGGGCGGCACACCGCCTCGTCGTTGCCGGCGCGGGTGCGCAGTTCGACGGCGTAGCCGGAGTGGGCGTTCAGGGGGATGAAGACGAGTTTGGGGCCGCCGGCCCGGGCGAGGGGCGTGAGGGGGTACTCCCTCGTGCCCTTGCCGGTGGCACAGCCGACCTGGGACGCGTCCAGCCAGCCCAGTTTCCACTTGTGCCAGGCGAGGAGGTCGTTGTTGGCGCCCCAGTCCTCGCTCATGATGTCCCAGTGGCCGACCGCGCCGCCGCCCTCGGCGGTGTAGAGGTCGGGCAGGCCGAAGACGTGGCCGTTCTCGTGCGGCAGGACGCGGTAGCCGGTGCGGTCGTAGGAGCCGGAGCCGTCGTCCTGGCGGGAGTAGACGAAGGACGCGTTGGCCACGGCTACGCCGTCCGCGCTCGGGGCCTCCTTGTTGCCGGCGAAGGTGACGGAGAGGACGGTGTCGAGGGCGGCCGGGCCCGCGTTGGGAGTCACCAGGATGTTCAGCAGGTCGTACGACTGGAAGTCCACGTCGGGATCTGCCTCGGCCACGATGTCGTGGACCAGTTCGCGGTAGCCGGGGTCGAAGGGGGCGCCGCGCTCTATGCCGTACGCGCGGAAGGACTTGGGCATGCGGAGCCAGTCGGGGACGGGGAGTTCGGGGCGGTAGTCGAGGCGCCCGTAGGAGCTGGTGGTGAACCACTCGCGGGTCTGGGGGAAGAACTCCCGGTAGCGGTCGAGGGCGTCGCCGTCGCCGGGGGCGTCCGAGAAGTCGATCATCAGGGTGAGGGCGCGGACCGTGCCGGTGGAGCGGGTGTAGCCGGGCGTCGTGGGGATGCCCTCGGACATCTGGACCTCGCCGTCGCCGGTGATCATGCAGGGGCCGTGCGCGGAGGTGCGGGACAGGGCGCTGGGGCCGGCGCCGGCGGTGGAGGTGCCGGGGGAGAGGTGGCCGTTCCCGGCGGAGGTGCAGACCGCGAGGGTCAGGGCGGCCACGGATGCCAGTGCGGCCAGTCGGCGCGGGGATATCCGGCGTCGGCGCGGCTGCGGCTGCATGCGGGGACCTCCGCTCCACACGGCAGCCGCCGGTCTCCGACTGCACCCTCTCGATCACCCTCCGCCGCGGGGTGTGGCGGCGCTCGCTGGGAGGGCCGATCGTGGGCCCTCGCGGGAGGAATGCGTGGGGCCCTCGTCCGAGGGGAGATGTGGGGCCCTCGTCCGGCGGGAGATGTGGGGCCCTCGCCTGAGGGAGACGTGAGGCCCCTACCCGAGAGAGACGTGAGCCCCTCACCCGAGGGAGACGTGAGCCCCTCGCCCGACCAAGGTGTGGGGTGGGTCACATGAAAAGAGTTCGGGAGCGGGAAATAACCGGGGATCGTTTCCCCGTTTAGACCTGTGTCCGTGCGAAACGGGGACTCCTTCCCCGGATCACCTGCACGGCACAGGACTCACAGGAACCACGAAACGACGACGCGAGGAGTGCACCGTGCAGACCGCCACCCCCGTACCGCGCAAGGCGCCCCGGCCCCGCGCCGACGCCCTGCGTAACCGGGAGCGGATCGTCACCGCGGCCCGGGAGATGTTCGTCGAGTTCGGGCCCGATGTGCCGCTCGACGAGGTCGCCCGCCGGGCGGGTGTCGGCAATGCGACGGTGTACCGCAACTTCCCCGACCGCGACGCGCTGGTTCGCGAGGTCGTCTGCTCCGTGATGGACCGTACGGTGCGGGCGGCCGAGCAGGCGCTCAGTGAGACGGGGGACGCCTTCGAGGCACTCGAGCGCTTCGCGCACACGGCCGCCGACGAGCGGATCAGCGCGCTGTGCCCGATGGTCTCCAGCACCTTCGACCAGCACCACCCCGACCTGGAGGACGCGCGCCGGCGCGCCGAGAGCCTCGTCGCACAGCTGATGGACCGCGCCAAGGCGGCCGGTCAGCTCCGTGCCGACGTGGAGTACGGCGATCTGATGGTGGGCGTCGCCCAGCTGAGCCGGCCCCCGGCCGGTACCGGCTGCGGCAACGCCGACCGTTTCCTCCACCGCCTTCTGCAGCTGTTCCTGGACGGGATGCGGGCTCCGTCCCCTGCCGTCCTGCCGGGTACGGCCGTGACCGTGGAGGATCTGCGCTGCTGAGCGATCTCTGACGCGAGCACCATCCCGTTCCAGCGGCCGTCCCTAGGGCGAGCCGTTCCCTGACGACACCGTTTTTTCTCTTTATTCATCACAATTTCCGTCACGAACTTCCGAAGTGGGTACCCCCATGTCTGAAACAGCCTCAGCGGCCGGAAAGGCCTTGAGTGCGCGGAGCGCCCCGGACGCCAACCGCTGGAAAGCGCTCGTCTTCATCGCGCTCGCCCAGCTGATGGTCGTCCTGGACGCCACCATCGTGAACATCGCCCTGCCCTCCGCCCAGACGGACCTGGGCATCTCGGACGGCAACCGCCAGTGGGTGGTCACCGCCTACGCCCTCGCCTTCGGCGGACTGCTGCTGTTCGGCGGCCGGATCGCCGACCTGTGGGGCCGCAAGCGGGCCTTCGTGCTCGGTCTCGGCGGCTTCGCGCTGGCCTCGGCGCTCGGCGGCGCGGCCACCAACGAGGCCATGATGTTCGGCGCCCGCGCGCTGCAGGGCGTGTTCGGCGCGCTGCTCGCGCCCGCCGCGCTGTCCCTGCTGGCGGTGATGTTCACCGACGGCAAGGAGCGCGCCAAGGCGTTCGGCATCTACGGTGCGATCGCCGGTGGCGGTGGCGCCGTGGGCCTGATCCTCGGCGGATTCCTCACCGAGTACCTGAACTGGCGCTGGACGTTCTTCGTGAACATCCCGTTCGCCGTCGTCGCCGCGGCCGGCGCGTACTTCGTCATCCGGGAGCCGGGTGGCGGCCGCAACCGCTCGCCGCTCGACATCCCTGGCGTGGTGCTGTCCACCCTGGGCCTGGTCGCGCTGGTCTACGGCTTCACCCGCGCGGAGTCCGAGGGCTGGAGCGACTCCGTCACGGTCGCCATGTTCGTCGCGTCCGCCGTGCTGCTCGCCGCGTTCGTGGCGGTCGAGGCCAGGGTCAAGGCGCCGCTGCTGCCGCTGCGCGTGATCACCGAGCGCAACCGCGGCGGGGTGTACCTGTCGCTGGGTCTGGCGATCATCGCGATGTTCGGCCTGTTCCTCTTCCTGACGTACTACCTGCAGGTCGTGAAGGGGTACACGCCGGTCAGGACCGGCTTCGCCTTCCTGCCGATGGTCGCGGGCATGATCACGGGTTCGACGCAGATCGGCACCCGGCTGATGACCCGGGTCGCGCCCCGGCTGCTGATGGGCCCCGGCTTCCTGGTCGCCGCGGTCGGCATGCTCTTCCTGACCCAGATGGAGATCGACTCCTCGTACGCGGCCGTCCTGCTGCCCGGCATGCTGCTGCTCGGCCTCGGCATGGGCACGGCGTTCATGCCGGCCATGTCGCTGGCCACGCTGGGCGTCGAGCCGCGTGACTCCGGTGTCGCCTCGGCGATGGTCAACACCTCGCAGCAGGTGGGCGGCGCCATCGGTACGGCCCTGCTGAACACCATCGCCGCCTCCGCCACCACGTCCTACATCACCGACCACATCGGCGGCGCCGCGAGCCGGTCCCAGCAGCAGCTGGTGCAGCTCCAGGGACAGGTGCAGGGGTACACGAGCGCGATCTGGTTCGCCGTCGGGATCCTGGTGCTGGCCGCGGTCATCGCCCTGACCCTGATCAACGCGGGCCGGCCGGGCGGCACCGCGGTCGCCGGGTCCGCCGGCCGGGACGCCGAGAACGCCGGGGAGGAGCTGGCGGTGCCGGTCGTCGCGCACTGACGGACGGCCGCACACCACTCTCCCTCACCGCTTCGGAAGGCCATCCGTACGGGCGAGGAGGGGACGCCTCGCCCGTACGGCTCCCCGGACCTGCCCCGGCCCCGCCTCGTCGGCGGGCCGGGGCAGGTCCGTTTCCACCTCTGGGGCGGGCCGCCGTCTACGGTGCCGGTGCCGCGGCCCCGCGCCGCGTCGACGTCAGCGGAGCCAGGGCAGGTCCGCGCCCGCTCCGCTCGGCTGCAGTCCCTCGGCGATGATCCGCATGATCTCGCCGAGGGCCTTCTGCTGCTGGGGGGTCAGCCGGTCGAAGACCGCCTGGCGCACGGCGTCCACATGGCCGGGCGCGTGCCGGCGCAGCCACTGCTCACCCTCGTCGGTCAGGACGGCGAACTGGCCGCGCTTGTCGGAGGGACAGTCCTCACGACGCACCCAGCCGCTCTTCTCCAGGCGGGCCACGGCGTGCGAGAGCCGGGAGCGGGTGATCTTCGCGGACATCGCCAGCTCGGTCATCCGCAGCCGGTTGTCCGGGGCCTCGGCGAGTTTCACCAGCAGGCCGTAGTAGACGTGCGGCATGCCCGCGTCGCGCTGGAGCTGACGGTCGAGGTGGTCTTCCAGGAGGGTGGCGGCCTCGATGTACGAGCGCCAGACGCGCTGCTCCTCGTCGGTGAGCCAGCGGGGTTCCTCGGCGGATGCCGCCGATGCTGCGGGTGCCGTGTTCATGCCTCCACTGTACGGCCGCTCTCCTTGAATGTTAAACAAGTTCGGCGTACAGTCGGTTGTGTCAATTGAGAGTTCAAGTAATAAGCACGACACCGCCCGTGAAGGGAGCCGCTGTCATGACCGCCGCCACCCAGGACCGCATGCCCGCTCTCTACCTCAGCCACGGAGCGCCGCCGCTGGCCGACGACCCGGTCTGGCCCGGCGAGCTGGCCGCGTGGTCGGCCGGGCTGCCCCGCCCGAAGGCGATCCTCGTCGTCTCCGCCCACTGGGAGGAGGCCCCGCTCGCCCTCGGCGCCACCGAGACCGTGCCCCTCGTCTACGACTTCTGGGGCTTCCCCGCGCACTACTACCAGGTCAAGTACGGAGCCCCCGGCGCCCCCGCGCTCGCCGAGTCGGTGCGCAAGCTGCTGCGCGCCCCCGGCATGCCCGTGCAGGACGTCCCCGACCGGGGCCTGGACCACGGCGCCTACGTCCCGCTGGTCGAGATGTTCCCCGGCGCCGACATCCCGGTGCTCCAGGTCTCCATGCCGACGCTGGACCCGGTGAAGCTGATGGAGATCGGCCGCAGGCTCGCGCCGCTGCGTGACGAGGGCGTGCTGATCATCGGCTCCGGGTTCTTCACCCACAACCTGGCCGCGCTGCGCCAGGGCGGCATCCCCGCCTGGTCGACGGAGTTCGACGCCTGGGGCCGGGAGGCTCTGGAGGCGCGGGACGTGGACGCGCTGCTGGACTTCACCCGCAAGTCCCCGGCGGGCCTGCTCGCCCACCCGCGCACCGAGCACTTCGCCCCGCTCTTCGTGACCATGGGCGCCGCGGACGCCGCGGGGGAGCTCGGGGAACAGAAGTCCGTGATCGACGGGTTCTGGATGGGGCTGGCCAAGCGCTCGGTGCAGTTCGGCTGAGCCCGCCGGCCGGCGGGCCGGGTGGGCCGTGCGAGCCGGGCGGGGCTACAGCTCCTTCTCGTACCAGGCCACGTCCCACCAGCGGCCGAACTTGCGGCCCACCTCCCGGTACGTGCCGACGTGCCGGAAGCCGAAGCGCTCGTGCAGCCGCGTCGAGGCGTCGTTCGGCTGGGCGACGCCGGCATAGGCGCGGTGCAGGTCCTGGCCCGCCAGGGCCTCGAAGAGGGTCTTGTAGAGAAGGGTGCCGACGCCGCGCCGGCCGGCGTCCGGGGCGACGTACACCGTCGTCTCCACCGAGGTCGCGTAGGCGGGCTTGGGCCGGAAGGGGCTGGAGGTGGCGTACCCCAGAATCCGCCGTGAACCGGTGTCCGTGGCAACCATCAGGCGGTACGGGCCGTCTACAGGGTGGGAGAGCAGCCAGGGCCGGCGCTCCTCCGGGGTGAAAGTCGCCGTGTCGAATGTGATCGCCGTCTCACGGACGTAGTGGTTGTACAGGTCGGTGAGGGCCCTCAGATCACCCTCCTCGCCCGGCCTGACCTGGACCTCTTCGTGTTCCGACGGCATCGCGCCTCCCCCACGTGGTCGGACAGGGTACTGCATGATCAGAAAATTCGGGGGGCGGGTTGGGAATTCTGTCCGGATTCCAGTCGTTGTTTCCATCGGATGCAGGGCACTCGACCAGAGTCCGGAGGGACCTGAGAGGCGTGTCGGGCGTCCACAGGACCACCTGCCGACCTCATCATCGCAAGGGAGCACGCATGGCAACCCGCGCCGTCGCCCGTCGTCAGTCCGCCACAGGCGAGACGGCCGACTCGGCACGCAGTGTCCGCGCCCATGGCGGCGAGATCGCCGACCGCGACCTGGTCGGCATGTACTTGGACGAGATCGCGCGCACACCGCTGCTCGACGCCGCCAAGGAGGTCGAGCTCTCGCAGATCATCGAGGCGGGCGTGTTCGCGCGGCAGATCCTCGACGGCACCGAGGAGAACAAGGCCGGGGCCACCACCGAGGAGCTCCAGGCCCTCTACGACGCCAGTGAGCGGGCCAAGGACGTCTTCATCCGCTCCAACCTGCGCCTGGTCGTCGCCGTGGCCCGCCGGTACCCGAGGAGCGGTCTGCCGCTGCTCGACCTGATCCAGGAGGGCAACGCCGGTCTGGTGCGCGCGGTCGAGAAGTTCGACTACCGCAAGGGCTTCAAGTTCTCCACGTACGCGACCTGGTGGATCCGTCAGGCCATCACGCGGTCGATCGCCGACCAGTCGCGCACCATCCGCCTCCCCGTCCACCTGGTGGAGGAGCTGGGCCGGATACGGCGCGTGCAGCGCGAGTTCAACCGCGAGCACGGCCGGGAGCCGGAGCCCGCGGAGGTCGCCGCCGAGCTCGGTTCCACGCCGGAGCGCGTCGTCGACGTGCTCGACTGGGCCCGTGACCCGGTGTCGCTGAACATGTCGGTGGACGACGAGGGCGAGACCCAGTTCGGCGATCTGCTGGAGGACACCTCCGCGGTGTCGCCCGAGCAGTCGGTGCTGACGCTGCTGCGCAGCGAGGAGCTGGACGACCTGATCGGCCGCCTCGACCAGCGCACGGCCTCCATCATCAAGATGCGGTACGGCATCGAGGACGGCCGCGAGCGCACGCTGACTGAGGTCGGCAAGGAGCACGGTCTGACCCGCGAGCGCATCCGCCAGATCGAGAAGCACGCGCTGCTGGAGCTGAAGAAGCTGGCCCGCGACACCGGGTTCGACGCGGCGGCGTGAGACCGGGGACGGCGTGATGACGCGTAGTCCGCTGCTGGACTCGGCCGTTGGGGCGGCCGGGTCCGGGGAGGGCGTCCGGGGCCGCCGGGTGGACCTGGGGAGCGGCCGGGTCCCGGGCGGCTCACGGGCGCGTACGCCGGGTGGCGCAAGACCGCGCAAAACATGGCCGTTCCCCGCCGCTTCAACCCTTGGGGGCCAGGGAACAAGAATGCCAGGCATAGGAGTTCGTACTCCGGGAATCTGAGACCCTGGATCCACAGAGCCACGTCCCGACGCACCACCCCCCCGGCGCCGGGACTTCCCAAGCCGGGTTCGGCGCCCTCCCCCCGGGTGCCGGGCCCGGCTTCCCCATGCCGCCGACAGCACAAGCGGGCCACCCCGAACCTGAACCCCGGGGTGGCCCACCAGATGGCAGATTGTGCCACATGGGCATAGCCTGCCGGGCGTGAGCAGCACCACCCCGACGCCGCCCCCTCCGCCTCCCGCGGTCTCGCTGACCGAACGGCGCAAGGCCGAGACCCGTATGGAGATCGCCCGTGTGGCGGCCGGTCTCTTCGTCCGCCAGGGACTGCGGGCCACCCGCGCCGAGGACATCGCCCAGGCGGCCGGCGTCGCCCCGCGGACCTTCTACCGGTACTTCGCCAGCAAGGAAGAGGCCATCGGCCCGCTGTACGCCGACGGCGCCCGGCGCTGGGTGGAGGCGGTGCGCGCCGCCCCCGCCGGGAGGCCCCTGCCGCGGGTCCTCGAGGACGCCGCCCGTCACACGCTCACGCCCGGCCGCTTGGTGTCGGAGGCCTCCTTCGGCTGGGCGCGCACCCTGATCCGGCTGGCCGAGGCGGACCCGGCGCTGCGCAGGGTGTGGGCGGAGGCGTGCCGGGCGGCGGAGCGGCAGCTCGCCGAGGTGCTGGCGGAACGGCTGACGGCGGCTCAAGTCCCCACCGGCGCCGACAACGTTGCCGCGCGGTCACGGCTGGACTTCACCGCCGCCGTCGCCAGCGCCGCCGTCCGCACGGCGATGGAGAGCTGGGCGTCGGGCGACGGCCCCTCCGAGGGCCCCCAGGGCCCGGCCGACCTGGCGATCGCCAACCTCGCGGCACTACGGGACTTTCCCTGGGAGCCGTCGGCTTGATGCGCGGGCGGGGTCGGGTGGCCCGCCACGGGAGCTTTCGGGGGGAGTCGGCGAGATGGGCGCTCGGGGCGGGTGGCGCGCCACGGAGGCTGCCCTGGGGGTGAGTCAGCCTGACCGGCGGCGACCGGGGCCGGTCGGCGCGTCATGGGGGCCGGCCTGGGGGAGTTGGCGTGAGGGGCGGCCGGTTTCGGGTGGCCCGCCACGGGAGCTGTCCCCGGGAAGTGTCGGCCTGGCCGGCGGTCAGTGGTCGGTCGGGGCGTCATCTCACGTGGGTTCGGTCCCGGCCGCACGGCTCAGGCGTGCGCCCAGCTCCCGGACCTCCCGGACCAGTTCCTCGGGCGCGTGCACCGTGAAGTCGTGGCCCAGCATCGCCAGCCGTACCGCCATCCAGTCCTTGGCCTCGCTCACCGTCGCGCGCAGCCGGCAGCTGCCCTCGTCCAGCGGCTCGGGCGGGCCCAGCCGGACCGGGAGACGGGCGGCGATCACGTCGGCCGGTGCGGCGAAGGTGACGTCGAGCGCGTACGACTCCCGGGCCCCGTACATGGAGCGGCGCAGGAACTCCGCCGCGTTCCCGGTCGGCAGCTCGCGCGGGGTGAAGCGCGCCCCCGTCGCGAAGGGCTCGCTCACCCGGTCGACGCGGAAGGTGCGCCAGTCGGCGCGGTCGAGGTCGTAGGCGACGAGGTACCAGCGCCGCCCCGTCGACACCAGCCGGTACGGTTCCGTCACCCGCCGGGAGCCGGTGCCGTCGGCCGCGCGGTAGGCGAACCGCAGCCGCTCGTGCCCGGCGATCGTGGAGGCCATGACGGTCAGCGTCTCGGGGGCGATCGTCGCCCCGTCCCCGGTGGTCAGCGGTGTGGTCGCGGCCTGGAGCGTGCTGACCCGGTGGCGCAGCCTGCCGGGGAGCACCTGCTCCAGCTTGGCCAGCGCCCGCACCGAGGCCTCGTCCACGCCCTCCAGCGCGTGCCCCGCGCCGGCCCGCAGCCCGACCGCGATGGCCACCGCCTCCTCGTCGTCCAGCACCAGCGGCGGCATCGCCTTTCCGGCGACCAGCCGGTAGCCGCCGTCCGCGCCCATCGTCGCCCGCACGGGATAGCCGAGCTCCCGCAGCCGGTCGATGTCCCGCCGGACCGTGCGCCGGGACACCCCGAGCCGGTCGGCCAGCTCGCCGCCGGGCCATTCGCGGGGCGTCTGCAGGAGGGACAGCAGCTGGAGGAGCCGGGCCGGGGTGTCCGTCGTCATGGGAACGAGGATGCCGCAGATCTAGGACACGATCCGACCTACTGGGGCCATAGGTTGCGGTACATGACCTTCACCGACACCCCGCAAGCAGCGCAGCCCGTGGCCGGCGACCGCCGGCGCTGGTTCGCGCTGGCGATCGTGATGACGGCGGCCTTCATGGACCTCGTCGACGTCACGATCGTCAACATCGCGATCCCGTCGATCCAGCGCAACGAGGGCGCCACCTTCAGCCAGATCCAGTGGATCACCGCGGGCTACGCGCTGGCCTTCGCGGCCGGTCTCGTCACCGGCGGTCGGCTCGGCGACATCCACGGCCGCAAGCGGATCTTCCTCGTCGGCATCGGCGGCTTCACCCTCGCCTCCGCGCTGTGCGGCTTCGCCGTCAACCCCGAGATGCTAGTCGCCTCCCGCATCCTGCAGGGGGCCATGGCGGCGCTGATGGTGCCGCAGGTGCTGTCGATCGTGCACGCGACCTTCCCGCCGCACGAGCGGGGCAAGGTGTTCGGGCTGTTCGGCGCGATCGTCGGCCTGGGCGCGGTCTCCGGGCCGCTGCTCGGCGCGCTGCTGACGGAAGGGAACCTGTTCGGCCTGGAATGGCGGCCGATCTTCCTGATCAACCTGCCGGTCGGCATCGCCGGACTCGTCCTCGGCGCCCGGTTCATCACCGAGTCGAAGGCGCCGCGCGCCCTGAAGCTCGACCTGGTGGGCGCCGCGCTGGTGACGGTGGGCCTGCTGATGCTGCTCTACCCGCTCACCCGCGGCCGCGAGCTGGGCTGGCCGGTGTGGGGGTACGTGTCGATGGCCGGGTCGCTGCTGGTCTTCGCGGCGCTGGTGGCGTACGAGCGGGGCAAGGGCGCCCGGGACGGCTCCCCGCTGATCGAGCTGTCGCTGTTCAGGGTGAAGAGCTTCGCGGCGGGCATCGCCGTGCAGACGGTGTTCGGCGTCGGCCTCGGCATCTTCTTCCTGGTGTGGACGCTGTACATGCAGGTCGGCCTCGGCTGGAGCGAGCTGCGGGCCGGGCTGACCGGCGTGCCGTTCTCCGTCGCGGTCTCCGCGGCGGCCGGGATGTCGGTGCAACTGCTGGTCCCGCGCTACGGGCGCAAGGTGCTCCAGGCGGGCGCGCTGCTGATGGGCGCCGGTGTGCTGCTCTACATGTGGGAGGCGGAGCGGTACGGACTCGGCATCACCTCCTGGCAGATGGCGCTCCCGCTGGTGGTCATGGGCGCCGGCATGGGCCTGATCGTGGCTCCGCTGACGGACGCGGTGCTGTCCGAGGTGCCGCGTGAGCACGCCGGGTCGGCCTCGGGGCTGATCAACACCGTGCAGCAGATGGGCAACGCGCTGGGGCTCGGTCTGGTGTCGGTGGTGTTCTTCGGCGTGATCGACGAGCCGCTCGCGGCCGCCGAGGTGGGCCCGGCCTTCGCGGAGGGCTTCCGGCACGCGCTGGGCTGGGTCGCCGCGGTGCTCGGCGTGATCTTCCTGCTGATGTTCGCGCTGCCCAGGCGGCCCGCGCAGCACGTGGAGGGTACGGGGGACGCTCCGACGGCGGTGGAGAAGGAGCGGGAGCTCGTCTCCTGAGCGAACGTCTGTGAGGAAGGGCCCGGCACCCACGGGGGTGCCGGGCCCTTCCCGTGCGCCGGAGCACGCCACCCGGGGATGCCCGTTCGTGCCCGTTCATGCCCGCACGTGTCTGCTTTGCTGTTTACTTTGCCGTCGATCGGACGTACGCTCCGAACGAAACCACATGTTCGGGCACGAACGGACTTGAAGGCAGGCGGGCATGTACGCACCGGAACGCCAGCAGGAGATCCTGCGGCTCGCCCGCGACGGCGGCAGGGTGGACGTCGTCTCGCTGGCCGAGGAGTTCCAGGTGACCGCCGAGACCATCCGCCGGGACCTGAAGGCCCTCGACCGGGCCGGACTGGTCCGCAGGGTGCACGGCGGGGCCATCCCCGCCGGCCGCCTCGACTTCGAGCCGGACCTCGCCGAGCGGGAGACCACCGCCGCCGACGAGAAGGACCGCATCGCCAGGGCCGCCCTCGCCGAACTCCCGGCCGACGGCACCGTGATCGTCGACGCCGGCTCGACGGCCGCGCGTCTCGCCGGGGCCCTGCCGGTGGAGCTCTCCCTCACCGTGGTCACCCACAGCCTGCCCATCGCGGCCCGTCTCGCCGACCATCCCGGCATCCAGCTGCACCTCGTCGGAGGGCGCGTACGGCACCGCACACGCGCCGCCGTGGACGCCTGGGCGCTGCGCGCCTACGCCGAGATCCGCGCCGACGTCCTGTTCGTGGCCGCCAACGGGTTCTCCGTCGAGCACGGGCTGACCACCCCCGACCTCGCCGAGGCCGCCGTGAAACGGGCCGCCATGGCCGCCGCCCGCCGCGTGGTGCTCCTCGCCGACTCCTCCAAGCACGGCCAGGAGCACTTCGCCCGCTTCGGCGGCCTCGGCGACGTGGACCTGCTGATCACCGACACCGGGCTGAGCCCGCAGGACGCCGCCGCGATCGAGCACGGCGGCACGGAAGTAGTACGCGCATGATCCTCACCGTCACCCCCAACCCGTCCCTGGACCGCACCTACGAGGTCCCCTCGCTGCACCGCGGCGAGGTCGTCCGGGCCACCGGCGAACGCGTCGACCCCGGCGGCAAGGGGGTCAACGTCTCACGCGCCGTCGCCGCGGCCGGCCGGCGCACCGTCGCCGTGCTGCCCCTGGGCGGCGCGCCGGGCGCCCTCGTCGCCGGCCTGCTCGACGCGCAGGGCATCGAGGTCGCCCCGGTCCCGGTCGCCGGCGCCACCCGCTCCAACATCGCGCTCGCCGAGACGGACGGCGTACTGACGAAGATCAACGCGCCGGGTCCGCAGCTGACGGCGGACGAACAGGAACTGCTGCTGGACACCGTGCGCCGGCTCGCGCCCGGCGCCGACTGGATCGCCTGCTGCGGCAGCCTGCCGCGCGGCCTCGCCCCCTCCTGGTACGCCGAACTGGTCGCCCGGGTGCACGACGCCGGCGCACGCATCGCCCTCGACACCTCGGGACCGGCGCTGCCGGCGGCCCTGCGCGAGCGGCCCGACGTGGTGAAGCCGAACGCCGAGGAACTCGCCGAGGCCGTGGGGCGGCCCCTGGCCACCGTGGGCGACGCGCTGAAGGCCGCCGAGGAACTGCGCGCGGCGGGCGCCCGCGCCGTCCTCGCGAGCCTCGGCGCCGACGGACAGCTCCTCGTCGACGACGACGGCGCCTGGTTCGGCACCGCCCCGGCCGACGCCGTCCGCAGCAACGTCGGCGCCGGCGACTCCTCGCTCGCCGGGTTCCTCGTCGCCGGCGGCCGGGGCCCCGGAGCGCTCGCCTCCGCCGTGGCCCACGGCGCGGCGGCCGTCCAGCTCCCCGGCAGCGTGATGCCCGGCCCCGCCGACCTCAAGCACTCGGCGGTGACGGTCACGACCGAGGTACCGGTGAACCGCCCCCTGCGGGAGCCGGCGTCATGAAAGCACCCGCACCCCCCGTCCCCTTTCCCGCCCACCCCGCTGTACGGGCGATACGCGTGCGAAGGAGCCCGCGATGAGTGACCTGATCACTGCGGAGCTGGTCGATCTCGACCTGTCCGCCGAGACCAAGGAGGCGGCGGCACGCGCCCTCGCCGAGCGCATGGTGGCCCAGGGCCGGGTGACCGACCTGGAGGGCTTCCTCGCCGACGTCGCCGCCCGCGAGGCGCAGATGCCGACCGGGCTCGACGGCGGCATCGGCATCCCGCACTGCCGCAGTGAGCACGTCACCGAGCCCACCCTGGCCTTCGGGCGCAGCGCCACCGGGATCGACTTCGGCGCGGCGGACGGACCCACCGACCTGGTCTTCCTGATCGCCGCCCCGGCCGGTGCGGACGACGCCCATCTGACGATCCTGTCGTCGCTGGCCCGGCAGCTGATGAACACCTCGTTCACCGACGCCCTCCGGTCGGCCGGCGACGCGGCGGCAGCGGCGGCGCTCGTCCGGGGCGAGGACACCGGCGGATCCGAGGACACCGTGGCGGCGCCGGCGGCGGCCTCCGCCGGCGCCGCCACGGGCAGCACCGCCCCCGAGCCGGACCGCCCCTTCCGGGTCGTCGCCGTCACCTCCTGCCCCACCGGCATCGCCCACACCTACATGGCGGCCGAGTCGCTGGAGAACGCCGGCCGCGAGGCGGGCGTCGAGGTCGTCGTGGAGACACAGGGCTCCGCCGGCTTCACCCGCCTCGACCCGGCCGTGATCGCCGCCGCGGACGGCGTGATCCTCGCCCATGACGTCCCCGTACGGGAGAAGGACCGCTTCGCGGGCAAGCCCACCGTCGACACCGGCGTCAAGGCGGCCATCAGCCGCCCCGCCGACCTGATCGCCGAGGTGAGGGGCAAGGCGGAGCGGGGCGAGACCACCGCGGCCGCCGCGTCCGGCACACCCGTCGAGCGCACCGGCGACGGCGGCGAGGGCTACGCCACCAAGCTGCGCAAGTGGCTGATGTCGGGCGTCAGTTACATGGTCCCGTTCGTCGCGGCCGGCGGTCTGCTCATCGCCCTCGGCTTCGCGATCGGCGGCTACGAGATCAACGAGGCGCCCTCGGTGATGGACCACTTCGTGTGGACCCAGGCCGCCAGCTGGGGCGCCCTCCTCTTCCAGATCGGCGGCGTCGCCTTCGGCTTCCTCGTCCCGGTCCTGGCCGGGTACATCGCCTACGGCATGGCCGACCGGCCCGGTCTGGTGCCCGGCTTCGTCGGCGGCGCGATCTCCCTCACCATCAACGCCGGGTTCCTCGGCGGCCTCGCGGCCGGCCTGATCGCCGGCGGTGTGGTGATCGCGATCCAGAAGGCGCGCATACCGGCTGCGCTGCGCGGCATCATGCCGGTGGTGGTGATCCCGCTGATCTCCGCGGCGGTCGTCGGCTTCCTGATGTTCGTCGTCATCGGCAAGCCCATCGCCGAGGCCCAGAAGGGCATGACCGACTGGCTGAACGGCCTCACCGGCAGCAACGCCGTCCTCCTCGGCGCCCTGCTCGGCCTGATGATGTGCTTCGACCTCGGCGGTCCCGTCAACAAGGTCGCCTACACCTTCGCCACCGCAGGGATCGCCGTCGCGAACCCCGGCGACTCCGCGATGAAGATCATGGCCGCGGTGATGGCCGCCGGCATGGTGCCGCCGCTGGCGATGGCCCTGGCCACCACCGTCCGCGGCAAGCTCTTCAACCGGACCGAACGCGAGAACGGCAAGGCCGCCTGGGTCCTGGGCGCCTCCTTCATCTCCGAGGGCGCGATCCCCTTCGCGGCGGCCGACCCGCTGCGGGTGATCCCGGCCTCCATGGCGGGCGGAGCGGTCACCGGAGCCCTGTCGATGGCGTTCGGCGCCACCCTGCGCGCCCCGCACGGCGGGATCTTCGTGGTCCCGCTGATCGGCAACCCGTTCCTCTACCTGGTCGCGGTCGCCGCCGGCGTCTGTGTCACCGCCGCCCTGGTGATCGTCCTCAAGGGCCTGCGCAAGCCGGCGCCGGGAGCCGCCGGCGCGGACTCCGGCGCGGGCACGGCCCCGGCGGCGCGGGCCGGGGAGCCGGTGGCCGCCTAGGCCGACATGGCCCAGGACACACGGCGATGCGCCCGTTTGGGTAGGTGTGCGCGGTTCATGCGTACTGCGATATAGATCACGCTCATCACGGTCCGGGCCCAAAGTCCCGGACCGTGGTGTGTACTGGGGCGCATGTCTGAGGACAAGACGCTCTCGCGGACGGCGGGCGCCACCGTCGTCACCCTGGTCGCCGTGGCCTGCGCGGCGGGTCTGGCCGACGCCCTGCGGCGGCGGCGCGAACGGACGCGCGCACGCACCCCGGACCACTCCGGGCCGCCCGCCCCCCGGCACACGCCCCACGGCACCCCGGCGATCCCGCGCCAGCGGCGGACCGGCCCGCACGTGGAGGCGGTACCGCTCACCGACGCCGAGCGCGACGCGTTCGCCGTGCTGGTACGGCGTTTCGGCGAGGGCGGCTGACCCTCGCGTCAGGAGACCTGTGCCGCCCGGCGCTCCATCGCGTCCCGTGCCGCGTCCTCACTGACGTACACCTCGCACATGTGCCGCCCGTCCGGCGTCACCGTGTGCTCGACCTCCCACAGGGACAACTCCGCGCCGTCGCCCAGCAGGAACGCGTGCTCGTAGAGCGAGAAGCACTGGCCCGGACGCCCCGCGCGGGACGGGCGGCCGAACGCCTGCGTGATCCGGTGCGCGCGCGCCGTCGCCAGCAGCGCGGCCGTCTCCGCGCCGGGCCGGTCCGCGTTCTCCGCCCGGCGCAGTAAGCGGCGCCCGTGGTCCGCGGACCGGTCCGGCACATACACCTGCCGCAACGCCGGGGGCGCGGACAGCTGCACCGTCACCGGCAGTTCGAAGTCCGGAGCGTCCGGCGGGAACGGCAGCCGGGAGGTCGCCGTGCGCAGCTCCTCCTCGTCCACGTACACCTCGTGCTGCGGCTCGGCTCCCGGCGCGGTGTTGTGCACCAGCTCCCAGAGCGTCAGCGCCGAACCGTCGGCGAGCAGCCAGGTGTGCCGGTACGTCTCCCGGTGCAGCCCCGCGCTGTGGTGGGCGGAGTGCAGCGAACCGTCGTGCGCCAGCGCGCAGTCCAGCCGCCGGAGCGTCTCGTCCGGCAACTCGAAGGAGTTCAGGGCGCGGCCGAGGAGGCGCGCGAGGTGCTCCTCCGGAGACTCGGGCGAGTCGGGTGATTCGTACGCTGCCGTCTCGTACGGAACGCTCAAGGTTTCTCCCGGCGTTGCTGCATGTCACCTTGTGGGTGCATACCGTAGCCCCTCGGTCGGACGTCATGTCCAGGAACCGAGAAAACGTGTGGCTGGAAAACGCGCGGGCCGCGCGACAAGTTCCCGGCGGTAGGGCCGTCGTCAGCGCTCGCCGTACAACTCCCCGTACGACGGCCACGATCCACCCGGTCCGTCCGTCGGGGCGGCGGAGCGCAGCGCGCGGACGATCGCGCGGGTCACCGTGTCCGCGCCCGCCGCCAGGACCTCGTTGAGGGCGAGGGGGTCCGCCGGGTCGAGCGGGCGGGCGCCCGTGGCCAGGGTGAAGACCGTGTCGCCGTCGCTCAGCAGATGCACCGGCCGCACCGCCCGCGCGATGCCGTCGTGTGCGGTGCCGGCCAGTTTCTGCGCCTGTGCCCTGGACAGGGCGGCGTCCGTGGCGACCACCGCCAGCGTGGTGTTCAGCGGGGGAGCGGCGTGGCGCGCGGCGACCTCCGCGAGCCGGCGCAGCGCGGCCTCGTGCACCTCCGGCTCCGGGTAGCGCACCCGGCCCCCGAACAACTCCCCGTACAGCACCCCCGTTTCCGGATCCACCGCCGACCCCGCCGCGTTGGCCACCACCAGCGCGGCCACCGTGACGCCCGAGTCCAGCACCGTGCTCGCCGTGCCGACGCCGCCCTTCAGCTGTCCGACCACGGCCCCCGTGCCGGCGCCCACACACCCCTGCGGCACCGGCCCGCCCGGCTCACGCGCCGCCGCCTCGACCGCGGCCCGGCCGGTGGCCGCGTCCGGCCGGGCCCGGAAGTCGCCGCCCCGGCCCAGGTCGAAGACACACGCCGCCGGCACCACCGGCACCACATGCGCGGGGTCCGGACCGACGCGCACCCCGCGGCCCCGCTCCTCCAGCCAGGCCATCACCCCGGACGCCGCGTCGAGCCCGTACGCGCTGCCCCCGGTCAGCACGATCGCGTCGATCCTCTGCACCACGTTGCGCGGATCGAGCGCGTCGGTCTCCTTGGTGCCGGGGCCGCCGCCGCGCACGTCCACCGCGGCCACGGCCCCGCCCTCGGGCGCGAGCACCACCGTGGTGCCCGTGAGCCACCCGGCACCGGCACGTGTCGCATGCCCCACGCGCACACCGGCCACATCCGTCAGAGCGTCAGCTGTCATGCGGCCAGTCATGCCCGGTCGGGCGCGGCCGTACTCTGGACGTATGAGCACCGCCCCCGATCCCCGGCCGCGTGAGCCGAAGCCGGCGCTGGTCTTCGACGACCCGCTGGACCAGCAGTCCTCGGACGACACCGACCGCGGATGGGGCGAGCGCCCGTCCGGCGACAGCGCGTCCGATCTGAAGCGCTTCCTGGACGAGAAGCCGCCCCACCACATCTGACTAGCGCTCGCCCGGGCCCTGGCCGCGCTGGGCGACGAGGGTGTCGCGGATCTCCTTGAGCACTTCCAGCTCGGTGATCTCGATGACCTCCTGCGTGCTCTCCTTCGCCTTCCGGCGGGCCTCCACCCGGGCCAGGTACTTCGCCATCGGCAACACCATCAGGAAGTAGACGACCGCCGCGGTGATGACGAACTGCAGCGTCGCGCCGAGGACCGAGCCCCACATGATCGTGATGCCGGTCGCGTCGTCGCCGGTGCCCTCGCAGGGGGCCTTCAGACACGAGCTGTAGCTGTCCAGGTTCTGCGTGCCGAAGGCTCCCACCAGCGGATTGATGACACCCTTCACGACCGCGTTGACGATGTTCGTGAAGGCCGCGCCGATGACCACCGCGACAGCCAGATCGACGACGTTCCCGCGCATCAGGAAGGCCTTGAAGCCCTGCAGCACGCTCGTCTTCTCCTGGTCGCTCACTTCGAGCCCTCATTCCTTGTGCACAGCCTGCGGAAGAAAACGCTCCGCAACCTACGTCACCCGTATGCCGGTGTGTCCAATCGAGCCCCGGGGGGGGGGCAGCCGCCCGCCGTGCCGAGGATGCGCGCCGGCGGGGCGCCGTTCACCACAGGGTCACGGCCAGCCGCGCCGAGGCGCCCGCGCCCGCGAGGTCCGCGGCGGTGGCGCGCGGTACCGACAGCACCACCAGAGCGCCCTCGTCGCCGGCGCCGTCCACCGGTTCCGGCACCTCGGTCACCCGTGCCCCGCGCGCGACCACCCGGGCCCCGCCCCCGGAGACCGCCTCCCCGGCGGCGATCACGTCCACCCGGTCGCCGGGACGCAGCAGCCGCACCGCCGCCGCGTCGGCGATCCGCACCGGCGCCGCGACGGTCGCGCCCGCCTGCCGGGGCCGTGGGGGAGGATCACCGGGGGCCGCAGGCGCCGTCCTGGCCGCCGGAGAGCCCCCGGGACGGCCGCGGGCCCCGTCCGCTTCCCGTGGGCCCGCCGCCACGAGCGCCGCCGCCGTGACCGCGAGGCCCACCGCCACGGCCCGCCTCCGGTGCCGGACGAGCCGGCCCGGCAGCGGCAGGCCGCCACGCACCCGCACCGGCGCGAAGTGCGGCACCTCGCACGGCGGAGGGACGTCCGCGCCGGGCGGGCGCGGGACGACGGGGGAGGGGGCGGGAGGAGAGGGAGGACGGGACACGGGGATCACCACCTGCGACGAGGGACCGGCTTGCGGATCCCACGATGAGGCCTTCCGCGGCGGCCCGCCGGGCCCTGTGCATCCACCCCGGACCTGTGGACAACCACCCCACCCGAACGGGCAGTTCCGCCGCCCCGTGAGCAGCCCGTGAGCAGCCCGTGAGCCGTTACGGCAGCGCGAATCCCGGGTCCATGCCGCCCAGCGCCGAGGTGCACGGACAGTCCCGTGCCTCCGTCTCCGGCAGCGCCGCCACCGTGTCGAAGAGCACGCCCCGCAGCCGGTCCACGTTGGCGGCGAACACCCGCAGCACCTCGTCGTGGGAGACGCCCTCACCGGTCTCGGCGCCGGCGTCCAGGTCGGTGACCAGGGTGAGGGAGGTGTAGCAGAGCTCCAGTTCACGGGCGAGCGCCGCCTCGGGGTGGCCGGTCATGCCCACCACCGACCAGCCCTGCGCCCGGTGCCACAACGATTCGGCGCGGGTGGAGAAGCGGGGCCCCTCGACCACCGCCAGCGTGCCGCCGTCCACCGGCTCCCAGTGCCGGCCGCGGGCCGCCTTCAGCGCCGCGGCCCGTCCGGTGGGGCAGTAGGGGTCGGCCAGGGACACATGGACCACGTTCGGCACCGTGCCGTCGGGCAGCGGCAGCCCGTCGAAGTAGGTGCCCGTCCGGGACTTCGTACGGTCCACCAGCTGGTCCGGCACCAGCAGCGTGCCCGGCCCGTACTCGGGCCGCAGACCGCCGACCGCGCAGGGACCGAGGACCTGGCGCACCCCGACCGAGCGGAGCGCCCAGAGGTTGGCCCGGTAGTTGATCCGGTGCGGCGGCAGATGGTGGCCGCGCCCGTGCCGGGGAAGGAAGGCGACCCGCCGGCCGGCCACCTCGCCGAGGAACAGGGAGTCGCTCGGCGCCCCGTACGGGGTGTCCACCTGCACCTCGGTCACGTCGTCGAGGAAGGAGTAGAAACCGGAGCCGCCGATCACGCCGATCCGGGCGTTCGCCTTGTTCGCCATGCCCGCACCCTAACGGCCCCCGGAAACGCCGAAGACCCCGTCGTCGGCGGACGACGGGGTTCCGGGGAAGAGCGGTCCTACGCGGCGGTGGTGGAACCGGCCGACGAGCTCGAGCCCGAACCGGAGCTCGAGGAGGAGGACGACGAAGCGGAAGACGTCGAGGAGGCCGCGGAGGACGTCGACGACGAGGCGCCCGACGGCTTCGACGCCGGGGAGCTGCTCGACGAGGAGCCGCGGCTGTCGTTGCGGTAGAAACCGGAGCCCTTGAAGACGATGCCGACCGCCGAGAACACCTTCTTCAGGCGGCCCTGGCAGTTGGGGCACTCGGTCAGGGCGTCGTCGGTGAACTTCTGCACCGCCTCGAGGCCCTCGCCGCACTCGGTGCACTGGTACTGGTAGGTCGGCACTAGTCTTCCTCCTGGCACTCTCACTCGATGAGTGCTAACGACGGTCCATAGTGACGCATTCCCGGGATTCAGTCCACTGCGACGGGCTCGCGGTGACCCACGCCACGTGCCACCGTGCGCCCGCGCGGGGCCGGAACCAGCCGCGACCGCTGCGCCAGCAGCGTCATGAGCGCGAGCACCGTGCCGGCCATCGGCACCAGGAATCCGGCGCCGTCCCAGAGGCGGTCCTCCAGCTGTCCGGCGGCCGTGACGGCGACTGCCTGGCCGAGCGCGACGGCGCCGGTCAGCCAGGTGAAGGCCTCCGTGCGGGCGCCCGCCGGGACCAGGCTCTCCACCAGGGTGTAGCCGGTGATCAGGGCCGGTGCGATGCACATGCCGACCAGGAGGCCGATCCCGGCCAGCGACAGCGCCGAGTGAGTGGTCCACAGGGCGGAGGCGGTCAGCGCGAGCGCCGCGTAGCCGATCACCAGGCGCCGCTGCGGGGCCTTCTTCCAGGCGATCGCGCCGCAGACGACGCCGGACAGCATGTTGCCCGCGGCGAAGACGCCGTAGAGGACGCCGTTCAGGCCGGGGTTGCCGATCGACTCGCTGAACGCGGCCAGCGAGACCTGCATGCCGCCGAAGACGGAACCGATGCCCAGGAAGGTCACGATCAGCACGCGCACCCCGGGCACCCGCAGCGCGGAGACGTGCTCCACGCGCGCGCGGCCGTCGCGGGCGGCGACCTCGGGCTGGGTGCCCTTCCGGGCGGCGAACAGCAGACCGCCGACCAGGGTGAGCGCGGCCTCGGTGATCAGGCCCGCGGCCGGGTCGACGGCCGTGCACAGCGCCGTGGCGAGGAGCGGCCCGACGACGAAGGTGAACTCGTCGGTGACCGACTCGAAGGCAGCCGCCGTGGTCATCAGCGGGGAGCCCTTGAGGGTGACGCCCCAGCGGGCCCGCACCATGGGCCCGATCTGCGGCACCGAGGCGCCCGTCGGCACGGCGGCCACGAACAGCGCCCACAGGGGCGCGCCGGTCAGCGCCAGCGCGGTGAGGGCCAGCCCGGAAGCCGTGTGCAGCAGTACGCCGGGAACGAGGACGGCGCGCTGTCCGTAGCGGTCGGCGAGCCGGCCGCCGTAGGGCGCGAACAGCGCCATGGAGACGCCGGTGACGGCCGCGACGGCGCCGGCCGCGCCGTACGAGCCGGTGGTGTGCTGCACCAGCAGCACGAGGGAGATGGTGAGCATCGCGAAGGGCTGGCGTGCCGCGAAGCCGGGGAGCAGGAACGTCCACGCGCCGGGGGTGCGCAGCAGACGGCCGTATCCCGGCCGGGAGGCGGCCGCCGAGTCCTTCGACGGGGTGACCGTGGATGCCACGGCCCGTGCCTTTCCGCCACCTGGTAGCGCGGCCCGCGCGGGCGCGCCGAGAGCTGTCCTCTTGCGCTGACTGCGGTAGATGCCGGGGCCACAGCTCAGGGCGTTCCGGCCGCCATACGGTCGCGCCAGCTCTGCGTCAGGCAGAGTTGGTTCGATCTGGGGTGCGTTTGCATCGTACAGGTATCTTTCGCGGGGGTTCCTGTGAGAAGGAGCACCAGGTCAGCGTCCGGTCGCCGGTCCGTCGGTGCCGAGCCAGCCGGCCAGCTTGCCGCCGTGGCCGACCGCGCGCAGCCGCCGCTCGGCGGCGTCCCGCACCGGGTCCGTGGCGACGACGAGCAGCTCGTCGCCGCGTCGCAGCACCGTCGCCGGCGACGGCACGAAGGACGTCCCGTCGCGTACGACGAGGGTGACGGCGGCTCCGGCCGGCAGCCGCAGTTCGGCGACCTCCACGCCGTGCATCCTCGACCCCTCGGGGATGCCGACCGACAGCAGGTGCCCGCGCAGCCGCTCCAGGGGCGCCGACTCGATGCCGAGGTCGGCGGCGGTGTCCCCGCCGAGGCGCAGCTTTCCGGCCAGCCAGGGCAGTGTCGGACCCTGGATGAGGGTGTAGACGACGACCAGCACGAAGACGATGTTGAAGATCTCCTCGCTCCCGTCGACGCCCTGGACCATGGGGATCGTCGCCAGGATGATGGGCACCGCGCCGCGCAGTCCCGCCCATGACATCAGCGTCTGCTCCTGCCAGGGCACCCGGAACGGCAGCAGGCTCAGGACGACGCTCAGCGGACGGGCCAGCATGGTGAGCGCCAGCCCGATGACCAGCGCGGGCACGATGTCGTCGCCCAGCTCGTGCGGGGCGACCAGCAGACCGAGCAGGACGAACATGCCGATCTGGGCTATCCAGCCGAGCCCCTCGGCGAAGCCGCGGGTGGCGGGCCAGTGCGGCAGTTTGGCGTTGCCCAGCACCATCGAGGCGAGATAGACGGCGAGGAAGCCGCTGCCGTGGGCGATGGCGCCGACGGCGTAGGCGGCGACGGCGATGGCCATGACGGCGATCGGGTAGAGGCCGGAGGCGGGCAGCGCGACGTGCCGCAGTCCCCAGGCGCCCAGCCAGCCGACCGCGAGCCCGATGGCGGCGCCGATGGCCAGCTCCAGCGCTATCTCGCCGACCAGGACCTGCCAGTGCTCGACCGGTCCGGCCGAGGAGAAGGCGACGACCAGGATGACGACGGGTGCGTCGTTGAAGCCGGACTCGGCCTCCAGCGCGCCCGTGACCCGCGACGGGAGGGGTATTTTCCGCAGCACCGAGAAGACGGCCGCCGCGTCGGTCGAGGACACCACCGCGCCGATGATGAGCGCCTGCCGCCATTCCAGGCCGACCAGGAAGTGCGCGGCGGACGCGGTGACGCCGACGCTGACCGCGACACCGACCAGCGCGAGCACGGCGGCGCTGGGCAGCACCGGTCTCACTTCCGACCACTTGGTGCCCAGACCGCCCTCGGCCAGGATCACGACCAGGGCCGCGTAGCCGATGACCTGGGTCAGTTCGGCGTTGTCGAAGTGGATGCCGCCGATGCCGTCCTGGCCCATGGCGATGCCGATGCCGAGGTAGACGAGCAGGCTGGGGAGCCCGCTGCGCGAGGAGATCCGGACCGCTGCGACGGCGACGAGCAGGACGACCGAACAGACGAGCAGAAGCTGGTTGAGGTGGTGGACAGTCAGCGGCGTTCCCTTCCCTGGCTCCTGCGCACCGCGCGTGAGCTCACGTACATCGCGTGCGAGCCACCGCTTCCGCGGCAAACTACTTCGTTACCTTACCTAACTCTTGACGCGTTCTTGACGCTGTTGACGGCAAGATCGAACGTCCGTCCGGGCTGGTTCCGTACTCCGCGTCAAGTACCGCGGGCCCCTGCGCCTATCGTTGCTCCAGCGCTCAGTTAAAAGCACAGCCCGACCTGCCGCTCGCGTTAGGACAGCAAGGACAGCGATGCCCACCGACACCACCGCCTCCACGGGTCAGCAGCCCGGCAAGTCCGGCAGGAAGAAAGGGCGCAAAGGCCGGCTGATCGTGCTGGTCCTGGTGCTGGCCCTGATCGGCGGTGTCGCCTACGGGGGGTACTGGTCCGTCAGCACCGTGCGCGCCTCCTTCCCGCAGACCGAGGGCTCGGCCACGCTCCAGGGACTGTCGGGGACCGTCGACGTCAAACGCGACGGCTACGGCATCCCGCAGATCTACGCCTCCTCCGACGAGGACCTGTTCATGGCGCAGGGCTACGTCCAGGCGCAGGACCGGTTCTACGAGATGGACGTGCGCCGGCACATGACCGCCGGCCGCCTCTCGGAGATGTTCGGCAAGGGCCAGGTCGACAACGACGAGTTCCTCCGCACCCTGGGCTGGGACCGGGTCGCGAAGGAGGAGTACGAGAAGAAGCTCTCCCCCGCCACGAAGAAGTACCTCCAGGCGTACGCCAAGGGGGTCAACGCCTATCTGGAGGGCAAGGAGGGCGCGGAGATCTCCCTGGAGTACGCGGCTCTCGGCTTCGAGAACGACTACAGGCCCGGGGAGTGGACCCCGGTCGACTCCGTGGCCTGGCTGAAGGCGATGGCCTGGGACCTGCGCGGCAACATGCAGGACGAGATCGACCGCGCGCTGATGACCAGCCGCCTCGGCCCGAAGCAGATCGCCGACCTGTACCCGGAGTACCCGTACAGCCGGAACAAGCCGGTGATCCAGGAGGGCCAGTACAACGAGCTCACCGGGGCGTACGAGCAGGGCGAGAACACGGGAACGGGCACCGGGACCGGGACGGGTACGGAGACCGGCACCGGAACCGGAACCGGCACTGGAACTGGCACGGGAACCGGTACGGGTACCGGCACCGGAACCGGCACGGGTACCGGCACCGGAACCGGCACCGGCGGTTCCGCCCTGGAAGGTCAGCTGACCGGTCTCCAGCAGGTCCTCGAGGACCTCCCCACGGCCGTCGGTGTCAACGGCGACGGCATCGGCTCCAACTCCTGGGTGGTGGCCGGTGAGCACACCATCACCGGCAAGCCGCTCCTCGCCAACGACCCGCACCTCTCGGCCGCGCTGCCGTCCGTCTGGTACCAGATGGGCCTGCACTGCCGCAGCGTCTCCGCCAAGTGCCAGTACGACGTCACCGGCTACACCTTCGCGGGCATGCCGGGAGTCATAATCGGCCACAACCAGGACATCTCCTGGGGCCTCACCAACTCCGGCGTCGACGTCACCGACCTCTACCTGGAGAAGATCACCGGCGACGGCTACCAGTACGACGGCAAGGTCGTGCCGTTCGAGACGCGCGAGGAGACGATCGAGGTCGCCGGCGGCAAGGCGCAGAAGATCGTCGTCCGCGAGACCAACAACGGCCCGCTGCTCTCCGACCGCTCCAGCGAGCTCGTGAAGACCGGCAAGAAGGCCACCGTCAACAGCGCGGCGCCCGACCGCGGCGACGGCTACGGCGTCGCGCTGCGCTGGACCGCCCTGGACCCCGGCCGCACCATGGACTCCGTCTTCGCGATCAACCGCGCGAAGGACTGGGACGACTTCCGCGAGGCGGCCGCCCTGTTCGAGGTGCCCTCGCAGAACCTCGTCTTCGCCGACACCGAGGGCGACATCGGCTACACCCTCCCCGGGAAGATCCCCACCCGCGCGGAGAACCACGACGGCTCCCTCCCCGCACCCGGCTGGGACCCCGACTACGAGTGGACCGGCTGGATCGAGCAGGACGCGCTGCCCTACGAGCACAACCCGGAGCGCGGCTACATCGTCACCGCCAACCAGGCCGTCGTCGGCAAGGACTACCCGTACACCCTGACCACCGACTGGGGCTACGGCGCCCGCAGCCAGCGGATCACCGAGCTGATCCAGTCGAAGATCAAGGACGGCGGCAAGATCTCCACCGACGACATGCGGCAGATGCAGCTCGACAACTCCAGCACCATCGCCAAGCTGCTGGTGCCGCACCTGCTCAAGATCGACACCGAGGACGCGGACGTCCGCGAGGCGCAGAAGCTGCTGGAGGGCTGGGACTACACCCAGGACGCAGACTCGGCGGCCGCCGCCTACTTCAACTCGGTCTGGCGCAACATCCTCAGGCTCGCCTTCGCCCACAAGCTGCCCAAGGAACTGCGGGTCAAGGGCCAGTGCCTGTGGGTCGAGCCGGTCAACACCACCGGTCCCGCCGACGAGGCGGCCAAGGTCCGCGAGTGCGGTCAGCGCGCCGCCGACCAGGCGCAGCCGGACGGCGGCGACCGCTGGTTCGAGGTGGTCCGCAAGCTGATGGACAAGGAGGACAGCGACTGGTGGACGACGCCCAAGTCGGGCACCCGCCCCGCCGCGGAGAACCGTGACGAGCTGTTCAAGCGCGCCATGATCGACGCCCGCTGGGAGCTGACCGCCAAGCTCGGCAAGGACATCGACACCTGGAGCTGGGGCCGGCTGCACCGCCTGTTCCTGAAGAACCAGACCCTCGGCACCGAGGGCCCGGGCTTCCTGCAGTACCTCCTCAACCGCGGCCCGTGGAAGCTCGGCGGCGGCGAGGCCACCGTCAACGCGACGGGCTGGAACGCCGCCGGGGGTTACGGGGTCGTGTGGGTGCCGTCCATGCGGATGGTGGTCAACCTCGGCGACCTCGACAAGTCCCGGTGGATCAACCTCACCGGCGCCTCCGGCCACGCCTACAGCGCCCACTACGTCGACCAGACGGACAAGTGGGCCGAGGGCGAGCTGCTGGAGTGGTCGTACTCGGAGAAGGCGGTCGAGGGCAGCACCAGCGACACCCTGCTGCTGAAGCCCTGACCCCGTCACCGTCCCGCCGGAAGCGGCCTCCGCACACGCGTGTGGGGGCCGCTTCCGCGTGTGCGGCGGAACCGGCGGCTCAGTCGAACCGGCGCACCCCGGACGGTGTCACCACCGCGTGCACCGGCCGGTCGTGCGGCTCGGCGGGGACACGGGCGACGACCTCCGTGTCGTACAGCAGCACCACCAGGGACGGGTGCGCGCCCGCGCGGTCCAGGCGGGCGAGGACCCGGTCGTAGGAGCCGCCGCCGCGTCCCAGACGCGTCCCGTGCGCGTCGACGGCGAGGCCCGGCAGCAGCACCACGTCCGCCCCGGTCACGGCGTCCGGTCCGAGCGGCGGCCCCGACGGCTCGAAGAGCGCCATTCGCGTGCCGTGTTGGACCCGGGTGAGTGATTCCCCGCCCTCGTACGCCCCCCAGTCGAGGTCGTTGTCGGGCAGCAGCGCGGGCAGCAGCACGCGGGTCCCGCGGGCGCGGAGCGCGTCCAGGAGCGCGAGCGTGCCGGGTTCGCTCCCCACCGAGACGTACGCGGCCACCGTGCGCGCGTGCGCGAGTTCGGGCAGCTCCAGTGCCCGCCGGGCCAGCGCGGCGGCCGACACCCGCACGTCATCGGGTGTCAACCCGTTCCTCACCGAGAGGATTTCCCGGCGCCGTTCCCGCTTGTCAGACTCGTCGGCGCGATCGTTGTGTCTCAAGTTCGTCCCTGTACCGTTCCGAAAATGCTCATATGAGCAGCAAATATTCGGAGCCACAGATTCCGCACAATGGCACCGGATATGGTGTCCGACATGTCTCAGTCACACCCTCGGATCAGCAAGGCTGTCATCCCGGCGGCCGGTCTCGGCACCCGGTTCCTGCCGGCCACCAAGGCCACTCCCAAGGAGATGCTGCCGGTCGTCGACAAGCCGGCGATCCAGTACGTGGTCGAGGAGGCCGTCTCCGCCGGTCTCGACGACGTCCTCATGGTCACGGGCCGCAACAAGCGCCCCCTGGAGGACCACTTCGACCGCAACTACGAACTGGAGTCGGCTCTTCAGAAGAAGGGCGACGCCGGCCGCCTTGCCAAGGTCCAGGAGTCCAGTGACCTGGCCACCATGCACTACGTCCGCCAGGGCGACCCCAAGGGCCTCGGCCACGCCGTGCTGTGCGCCGCCCCGCACGTCGGCGACGAGCCCTTCGCCGTCCTCCTCGGCGACGACCTGATCGACCCGCGCGACCCCCTGCTCCAGCGCATGATCGACGTCCAGCAGGAGTACGGCGGCAGCGTCATCGCCCTCATGGAGGTGGCCCCCGAGCAGATCCACCTCTACGGTTCCGCCGCCGTCGAGACCACCACGGACGCCGACGTCGTCAAGGTCAGCGGCCTGGTCGAGAAGCCCGCCGTCGAGGACGCGCCGTCCCACTACGCCGTCATCGGCCGCTATGTCCTCGACCCGGCCGTCTTCGGCATACTGCGCAGGACCGAGCCGGGCCGCGGCGGCGAGATCCAGCTCACCGACGCCCTCCAGCAGCTCGCGGCGGACGAGAAGATCGGCGGTCCGGTGCACGGCGTCGTCTTCAAGGGCCGCCGCTATGACACCGGCGACCGCGGGGACTACCTGCGTGCCATTGTCCGACTCGCGTGCGAACGTGAGGACCTGGGACCGGACTTCCGGACCTGGCTCCAGCGCTACGTGACCGAGGAGATGCAGCAACGTTGAGCACCGCCGCGCCCCGCACCGCAGGACCGGACCACCTCTGGTCGGTGGACGAGCACCTGGACGACATCCTCGCGACCGTCCGGCCCCTCGAACCCATCGAACTGCATCTCCTCGACGCCCAGGGCTGCGTCCTCGTCGAGGACATCACGGTGCCGGTCTCCCTGCCCCCGTTCGACAACAGCTCCATGGACGGGTACGCGGTACGGGTCGCGGACGTCGCGGGCGCAAGCGAGCAGTACCCGGCGGCCCTCGAGGTCGTCGGGGACGTCGCCGCCGGACAGGCCGACCTCCTCCATGTCGGCCCCGGCCAGGCCGCGCGCATCATGACCGGCGCCCCGCTCCCGCCCGGCGCCGAGACCGTCGTCCCCGTCGAGTGGACCGACGGCGGCCTCGGCGAGGGCCCGGTCACCGGGATGCGCGCCGGCAGCCTGGACCCCGGGGGCGCCACCGGGCAGGTCCGCGTCCACCGGCCGGCGGAGGCGCGCGCGCACGTGCGCGCCAAGGGCAGCGACGTCAAGGCCGGCGACCGCGCCCTGGCGGCCGGCACCGTCCTCGGGCCGCCGCAGATCTCCCTGCTCGCCGCGATCGGCCGCGGCACCGTACGGGTCCGGCCGCGCCCGCGCGTGGTGGTGCTCTCCACCGGCAGCGAACTCGTCCAGCCCGACGAGGAACTGCGCTCCGGTCAGATCTACGACTCCAACAGCTTCGCCCTCACCGCCGCCGCGCGGGACGCCGGCGCGATCGCCTACCGGGTGGGCGCCGTCGCCGACGACGCCACGACCCTGCGGGACACCATCGAGGACCAGCTGGTGCGCGCCGACCTCATGGTCACCACCGGCGGGGTGAGCGTCGGGGCGTACGACGTCGTCAAGGAGGCGCTGTCGTACGCGGCGGACGAGGACGAGCCCGGCAGCGGCGTCGAGTTCCGCAAGCTGGCCATGCAGCCGGGCAAGCCCCAGGGCTTCGGCTCCATCGGCCCCGACCACACCCCGCTGCTGGCCCTGCCCGGCAACCCGGTCTCCTCCTACGTCTCCTTCGAGCTGTTCGTCCGCCCCGCCATCCGCACCCTGATGGGCCTGACGGACGTGCACCGGCCGAGGGCCCGCGCGAAGCTCACCGCGGACCGCCCGCTCACCTCGCCCCGGGGACGCCGCCAGTTCCTGCGCGCCCGGTACACCGACGGCACGGTGACGCCCGTCGGCGGCGCCGGCTCCCATCTCGTGGCGGCCCTCGCACAGGCCGACGCGCTGATCGTCGTCCCCGAGGACGCCGAGTCCGTCGCGCCCGGCACCGAGGTCGAGGTGGTCCTGCTCGGCTGAGCGGGACCGGTTGGCGGTACCGTGTCGCGCACAGCAGGCCCGCGCGCCGCACCGCCACGGGCCAGGACCGGGAGCGCCACACGATCATGACCGTGCCTTCCCGGGGGGCGACCCCCGGACCCTCCGACCCCTCGGCCCCCTCGGGGCAGTCCCGTCTGACCCACATCGACGAGGCGGGCGCCGCCCGCATGGTCGACGTGTCCGGCAAGGACGTGACCGCGCGCACCGCGCGGGCCACCGGCCGCGTCCTCGTCGCCCCGCGCGTGATCGAGCTGCTGCGCGGCGAGGGCGTCCCCAAGGGCGACGCCCTGGCCACCGCGCGGATCGCGGGCATCATGGGCGCCAAACGCACCCCCGACCTGATCCCGCTGTGCCACCCCTTGGCGCTGTCCGGTGTGAAACTGGACCTGTCGGTCGCGGACGACGCCGTGGAGATCGCGGCGACCGTGCGGACGACGGACCGCACGGGCGTCGAGATGGAGGCGCTCACCGCGGTCTCCGTCGCCGCGCTCACCGTGATCGACATGGTCAAGGCGGTCGACAAGGAGGCGGTCATCACGGACGTGCGGGTCGAGGAGAAGACCGGCGGCAAGTCGGGCGACTGGAGCCGGTCATGACAGGGGACGCGACAATCGGCGGAGCACTCCTCGCGTCGTACGCCGCGCTCGTGGTCACCGCCTCCAACCGGGCGGCCGCCGGGGTCTACGAGGACAAGGGCGGCCCGCTGGTCGCGGAAGGGCTCAGGCGCTTCGGATTCGCCGTGGACGGCCCTCGGGTGGTCCCCGACGGCGACCCCGTGGAAGCGGCCCTGCGCGCGGGAGCCGACGCCGGCTACGACGTGATCGTCACCACCGGCGGCACCGGCGTCTCGCCCACCGACCGCACCCCCGAGGCGACCCGCCGGGTCATCGACTTCGAGGTCCCCGGCATCGCGGAGGCCATCCGCGCGTACGGCCGGGACAAGGTGCCCACGGCCGCCCTCTCCCGGGGCCTCGCGGGAGTCGCGGGCGGCACGCTGATCGTCAACCTGCCCGGGTCCAGCGGCGGGGTGAAGGACGGCCTGGCCGTCCTGGAGCCGCTGCTGAAGCACGCCGTCGACCAGCTGCGCGGCGGGGACCATCCGCGGGCGGACGCCACCGGCGGGGGTGCGAGCTGAACAGCCCACACTGGCCGGCCGTGCTGGTGGACGGCGACATCGTCCTCCGGCCGATAAAGGTGCGCGACCAGAAGGCCTGGCGCGAGGTCAACCGGCGCAACCGCGACTGGCTGCGGCCCTGGGAGGCGACCATCCCGCCGCCCACGCCCAGCGGACCGGTCACCCACCGGCCGACCTTCCGTCAGATGGTCCGCCATCTGCGCTCCGAGGCGCACGCGGGCCGGATGCTGCCGTTCGTCATCGAGTACCAGGGCCGTCTGGTCGGTCAGTTGACGGTCGCCGGGATCACCTGGGGCTCGATGTGCTCGGGCCACATCGGTTACTGGGTGGACGAGGAGGTGGCCGGCCGGGGAGTGGTGCCGACCGCCGTGGCGATGGTCGTGGACCACTGTTTCCGCACCGTCGGACTGCACCGCATCGAGGTCTGCATTCGCCCCGAGAACGGGCCCAGCCGCAGGGTCGTGGAGAAACTCGGATTCCGCGAGGAAGGGCTGCGTCCGCGCTATCTCCACATCGACGGCGCCTGGCGCGACCATCTCGTCTACGCGCTCACGGCGGAGGAAGTCCCCGACGGTTTGCTCGCCCGGTGGCGCCGGGCACGCTCCCGGGGGCGGTCGGGCCACGAGCTGCCCGGACGCGAGCGGCACCACCCGGGAATCCCGCACGGACCGGGAAATTGAATATACGTTCGAATTTGAGCGATGGATGACCGCCTTCGGGCGCGGAATTCCGGGTTCGAGTGGCTGTCTGATCGCATCGATCACAAGAAAAGTTCGAAATATCAGCCAGATCGTGCGACACACCGGCCCAATTGGCGGATGGCCCCGTGCAAACCCCTCTACCGTGTGAGGCGTGAGCAGCAGCGGCCTCATCTACGCAGTCATCGTCGGGGCCTGGGCCGCCTACTTGGTGCCGATGTGGCTCCGTAGGCAGGACGAGCTGAACGAGGCCCGTCCGACGGAACGCTTCAGCACCGCCATCCGATTGCTGTCCGGACGGGCGGGCATGGAGCGCCGGTACGCCAAGGACCTGCGGGCGCGCTCCACCGACGAGGAGGAGCACGGCGTCCACGACCCGGACGCGGCCACCGACTCGGTGGACGTCCGGGCCTTCGCCGTGTCCCAGACCCGTCCGCAGACCCAGGCGCCCCTACCGTCACCCCCCGCGCAGCGGCCGGAACCGGAACCCGTCCGGCCGCCGCGCGAGCGCGTGGACCGCAGGGCGCCCGAACCGGCCGCCGCGCGCGGACGCGTCCCGGCCGCCCGCCGTGACCCCGACGCACGGGCCGCGCAGGCCGCCGCGGCCCGCGCCCGGCGCACGAAGGCACTGGCCCGCCGCCGGCGCACCACCACCCTGCTGTTCGCCGCCTTCACGCTGGGCGCGGTCGTCGCGGCGGTCGGCGGACTGGCGTTCCTGTGGGCGCCCGGCGTACCGGCCCTGCTGCTGAGCGCCTACATCGTCTATCTGCGCTCCCAGGAGCGCCGCCGCTTCGCCTACCAGATGGACCGCCGTCAGGCCGAGGTCGCGGCCCAGCGGCTGCGCGAGCGGGAGCGCCAGCCGCGCCGCCGCCCGTCCGTCGAGGACGCCGACCCCGACGAACCGGAGGGCCCGGAAGCCGGGATCACCACCGACCCCGGCCTTTCCGCCCTCGCCGCGGACCGGCGCGCGCTCGTCGAGCAGACCGACCACGCCGAGTGGGTCGACCAGCAGCGCGAGCGGCAGCACCGGCCCGGCCGGGGCGGCGACAGCTGGGACCCGGTCCCGGTGCCGCTCCCGACGTATGTGACCGCCCCGGTCGCCCCCCGTGCCACCAGGGACGTGGACCTCGGAGCCCCGGACACGTGGAGCTCGGCACGCTCCAGCGCCGTGCCCGCCGACGAGGCGCGGGCCGCCGCCGAGGAGCCGGACGCCGACGCCTCCGACGACGACGGCGACCGCACCGACGCACGCCGGGCGGCCTCCGCCCGCCGCTCCCGCGAGCGCGGCCGCACCCCCCTCTTCGACCAGTACGAGGACGGCGAGCGCCCGAAGGCCGCCAACGAATAGGCCCAGGACAACGGATTTCCGAGCACCCGGATCGGGGTGCTAAAGTTTCACTCGTTGCAAGGGCCTGTGGCGCAGTCCGGTAGCGCACCTCGTTCGCATCGAGGGGGCCAGGGGTTCGAATCCCCTCAGGTCCACGCAGCTCAAAGCCCCGGTAGGGATTTCCCGACCGGGGCTTTGACATGTCGTACCGGCTGCCGCGGAACGGCACGCCCTCACTCGGGCCTTGAGGCCCTGCCACCGATCCCCGTCTCGTTGCCGTCGGCATCGTGGTAGACGTACTTCCACACATCGCCGTGCTTCTCGACGTCCACCGGCCGCAGCCCCCGCTCGCCGATCTCCGCCACCTCGGACTCGAGGTCGTCCACCCAGACCATGCCCACCGCACCGCCGGCGCGGCGGGCGTCCTCGATGATGTACACGTACCGGTCCTCGGCCAGCTGCCACACCGCTTCGACGTCGTTCGGGAAGAAGGCCGGCTCCGCTCCGAACAGCCGCCGGTACCACTCCAGCGCGCTCCGGTAGTCCCGTACCGCGATACCGGCGAAGATGCCTACCGCCATCACTGACTCCTTGCCTCATGTGGTCGGACGCGTGACTGCTCCCCGTCGGGGCAGACTCCACCGGCCTGCGGGAATCATCGGCCGCGGCGGAACCGGCTTCTCAGGCGGTCCCGCAGCGGCTGCGGAGCAGTTCCACGCCGTCGCCGTCGAGTTCGTCGCAGTACGCCGCGCGTCCGGTCATGGCCATCACCAGGGCCACGGTGGGCCCGGACACCACGGGTCCGGAGCCGGTGGTGAAGGGGCCGTCGTCCGCGGCGAGTCTCAGCCCGCCGATGCGTCCCTTGGCGAGGACCACGAGGTCCGAGCCCTGGTAGTACGCGGCCACCCGCGTGACGGCACCGATCGGGTAGTCCCGGCGGATGCCCAGCGGGCGCCGGATGTCCTCCCCGTGCACCAGCGTCTCGCCCAGCATGGCGACGGCGGGCAGGGGAGGCTTCGTCGTGCTCGGGACGACGCGCCGGAACCGCTCGAGGGTCTCGGCCGGACCCGCGCCCAGCTGCCTGGCCAGCTGCACGGCCACCTGTTTGTCGAAGTCGAACCGGCAGCGGATCACGCCCGCCATCCAGCGCACGGAGTTGAGGCTCGCGCCCGCGGTGAGATGCGCCAGCACCTCACGCACGGTCAGACCGGCGCACAGCGAGGGCGTTCGCCAGTGCTCGTCGGTCAGGCCCGCGAGATCGGCCGCCAGCGCCGCCCGCTCGGCGCGGATCAACGGCCAGACGTCGGTCCTGCGGCCGCCGTCCGCCGCCGGCTCCGGAACATTCATGGGAAAGGTCTCCTGTCACGGGTGAGGACGGGGCCGGACGCCGGTCGTCCGGCCCCGCTCGGAACTGCCGTCTAGGTGACGATCTCCACCGTCACGGCGGCCCTGCCGGACACGTGCTCGGCGTCGCCCGCGTAGGTCACGACGTACTCGGGGTAGCGCATGTAGTCGGCCGGCAGGTCGGTGAAGTGGAAGCTGCCGTCGGACTTCACCTTCACCGTCGTCAAGGGCTCGTTGTTCCGCGTGACGGTGACCACCTTGTGCTTCGGGAACGGCACCAGGGAAGTGAGCTTCCCGCTGATCGTCACCGGCTGGCCGTAGGGGTGCGTCTGCGGCGCGGTGAGGGTGATGTCGCTGTTCGCCTTGTGCACGTCGTCGATGATGTCGAGGACGACCTCGCCGGAGTACGGGAAACGGGTGCCGAACAGGCGGCTGCCGTCCGGTACCCAGGCCACTCCCCGTTCCAGCAGTTCCATATGACCGTAGTTCAGCGAGACGGTGCGGAAGGGGGCGGTCTCACCCGGCCGGTACACGAAGATGTCCCAGTCCCCGGAGGCCATCACTCCCGCGGCCACGGTGCCGTCGGAGGCGATGGAGACGGCGTTGGGGTAGGCCCCCGTGTCGTACCCGGTCTCCTCCGTGAGGTCCGGCAGCGACCACCGCTGGTGGTAGTAGGTGCCGCCGTTCGCGGTGATCGCGCTGCTGCCGTCCGCCGTGACGGCCAGGTCCTCGACGTCGACGACGCCGTCGGTGTAGGCGATCTCCTCGGCGGTGCCGGACGCCACGTCGTACACCCGCATTCCGGCCGCACCCGCGCTCTCCGCGGCGACCAGCCGGTCGGGCGCACCCGGCGACGACGCGAGCCGGGGCTTGCCGTACCAGACCGGGTTGTCGTCCAGATCGACGCTCGGGGCGGTCTCGGCGACGGCCACGGACCCGATGCCGCTGTCGAACACGGTCGCCTGGTAGGAGAACCAGAGCCGGCCGCCGGCGAGGGCGAGATTCTCCGGTTCGGTGTCCGTGCCGGTGAGGAAGCGACGGGTCTCGGTCAGGGTGACCGTGTCGATCTCCGCGATGGCGTCGGCCTCGGGGAGGGCGACGTACAGGTGGGACTCGTCGGCGGTGAGCGTCATGCCGCGGGCCCCGTCGAGGCCTTCCACGGTCTTGATCACCTGTCCGTCGTGGTCGGTGGCCACCACGGAGTCCTGTCCGGGGGCCGAGACGTAGACGTGCCGGCTGTCGGCGAGCGTCTGCCAGTGCGAGGTCACCGGCAGCACGACGCTGTTCTGGCTCTGGCTCTGGTCCTGTGCCTGACCCTGGGCCTGGGCCGGGCTGACGAACAGGGTCACTGACGCGGCGATGGCGGCGAGTGCCGTTCCTCCCGCGGATCTTCGTGTACGCAAGTGCGTGACCTCCCCTTGAAACGCGTCGACCGCTCGATGCGATCGGGAGGCCCACCCTAGGGTGCGGCGCCGACAACACCCCGACTATTTACGGGGGTTGCCGGAGAGCGACCCGAAGCCCTGGGTCAGAGGGGCTTGGCGTAGCAGAGGCTGTCGGCGTGGAAGCGGTAGTAGCCGAACTTCTCGCAGGGCTCGTAGCCGCTGGAGGCGTACAGGGCGACGGCCTCCGGCTGCTTCGTGCCGGTCTCCAGGACCATGCGGACGCGGCCGGCGGCGCGGGCGTCGTCCTCCAGGGCGGCCAGGATGCGGCGGGCCAGGCCGCGGCCGCGCATCTGCTCGATCACGTACATGCGCTTGAGCTCGGCGTCGCCGTCCCGGTTGCCCTCGCCGTTGGCGTCCTGGACGCGCCAGCCTCCGGAGGCCACGGGGACGCCGGACTCGTCGTACGCGATCAGGTAGACGCCGTTCGGGGGCCTGAAGTCCGCGGGGTCCATGGGGGTGGCGTCGCCGCCGTCGCCGTAGCGGACGTGGTACTCGGCCTGGACCTCACTGTCCAGCTTCACGGCGTCGGGGTGGTCGTAGGGGACCGGGCGGATATCCATGCCGATTACGGTAAAACACGACCGGACGGGGAGTGTCGTATCGTTCCCTGATGCTCACTGTGACCTCCGTCAACGTCAATGGACTGCGGGCCGCCGCCAAGAAGGGATTCGTGGAGTGGCTGGCCGGGACCTCCGCCGATGTGCTGTGTCTGCAGGAGGTGCGGGCGGAGGCGAAGCAGCTGCCGGAGACCGTGCGGGAGCCCGAGGGGTGGCATGTCGTGCACGCGCCGGCCGCCGCCAAGGGGCGTGCGGGGGTGTCCCTGTACACCCGGCGTGAGCCCGACCGGGTGCGTGTGGGGTTCGGGTCGGCGGAGTTCGACACGGCCGGGCGGTACGTGGAGGTCGACCTGCCCGGTGTGACCGTCGCCTCGCTGTATCTGCCCTCGGGGGAGGTCGGGACCGAGCGGCAGGACGAGAAGATGCGGTTCATGGGCGAGTTCCTCGCCCATCTCAAGGGGCTGCGGGAGCGTGCCGCCGCCGACGGGCGCGAGGTCGTCGTCTGCGGGGACTGGAACATCGCCCACGAGAAGGCCGACCTGAAGAACTGGCGCGGGAACACCAAGAGCTCCGGGTTCCTGCCGGAGGAGCGGGAGTGGCTCTCCCGGGTGCTCGACCCGGCGGACGGCGGATACGTCGACGTGGTGCGGGCGCTGCACCCGGACGTGGACGGACCGTACTCCTGGTGGTCCTACCGGGGACGGGCCTTCGACAACGACACCGGATGGCGGATCGACCTGGCCGTCGCGACGCCCGGGCTCGCGGGCCGTGCGGTGAAGGCCTACGTCGAGCGCGCCGCCACACACGCCGAGCGCTGGTCGGACCACGCGCCGGTGACGGTCGTCTTCGAGCGGGCGGCCGGCTGATGCGGACGCCCCGGCGGGCCGCCCGGGTCGCCGTGCTGGATCCGGACGGCGCCGTCTTCATGTTCCGGTACGACAACGACGAGGTCGGCGTCCACTGGGCGCTGCCCGGCGGGGGCATGGAGCCGGGGGAGACGCCCGGGCAGGCCGCGCGGCGGGAGCTGCGCGAGGAGACCGGGTGGGACGACATCGCGCTCGACGGCACCCTGCTGTGCCGGTGGGAGCACGACTTCACCCGGGCCGGAGTGCCGGTGCGGCAGAGCGAGCACATCTTCCTCGCCGCCGGACCGCGCCGTGACCCCGAGGGCGACCTCCTCGCCCTGCACGCCGAGGAGGGCATCCTGCGGTGGCGGTGGTGGTCGCCCCGGGAGCTGGCCGGTGCCACCGAGCAGCTGTGGCCGCCGCGGCTGCCGGAGCTGCTGGCCGACGTCCGCCGGAACGGACCGCCGGTGACACCCGTCGACCTCGGGTACGTGGGGAACGCCTAGCAACAGGCACTGGTCCGGCTCGCGCGCTAGTCAGGCTTGCGCAGGCGGCGGTCCAGGGCCAGGGAGAGTTCGGCGTCGACCACGCTGCGGGCCAGGGGGCGCAGGCGGTGGACGGTCTCCTCCGGGGCGTGGCGCAGGATCAGGGCGGCGAAGAGGTCGGCCAGGGCGTCGGCGTGGACGCGGGCCTCCGCGCCGGTGCGGAGCACCTCCGCGAGCGGGATCCCCTCGCGGACCAGTGCGGAGGAGACGTCCAGCAGACGCCGGCTGATGTGGACGATCTCCTCGCCGTCGACGCCGAGATAGCCGAGGTCCAGCGCGGCGGCCAGGTTCTCCGGGGTGACCTCTCCGGAGAAGTGGTCGGCGAGCTCCTCGGGGGTGAGGCGGACCGGGGTCTCCTCGGTGGGGTTGTCCATGCCGAGGAGGTCGCCGACGTCCCGGCCGTGGTCGAAGGCCTCGGCGAGTTCGGCTATGCCGTTCAGGGTGTGGCCGCGTTCCAGGAGCGCCGTGATCGTGCGCAGCCGGGCCAGGTGCTGGTCGTCGTACCAGGCGATTCGGCCCTCCCTGCGGGGTGGCGGAATCAGCTTGCGCTCGCGGTAGAAGCGCAGGGTGCGCACGGTGATGCCGGCCAGCCGGGCCAGCTCGTCCATGCGGTACTCGCGCCGCTCGCCGGGTCCTGAGGTGTCCTCTGCCACGTCAGCAGCCTAGGCCGTACCGGCGGTAACTTTCCTCGCCCGCCCCCTACCCATCAGTACGCGCCTGCTCTACTCTCCCCATTGCGCCAGTGTTCACTGGCAGGGTTACTGAGCGACGCGTGGAGGCTTCGGGATGGCCGAGCACGAGCACGAACACGTACGGGTGGCGGTGGTCGGGTCGGGATTCGGCGGGCTCGGGGCCGCCGTGCGGCTGCGACGCGAGGGGATCACCGACTTCGTCGTCCTGGAGCGGGCGGGCAGCGTCGGCGGCACCTGGCGCGACAACAGCTATCCCGGCTGCGCCTGCGACGTGCCGTCGCACCTGTACTCCTTCTCCTTCGCGCCCAATCCCGACTGGCCCCGCTCCTTCTCCGGGCAGCAGCACATCCGCGCCTACCTCGAGCACGTCACCGACGTCTTCGGGCTGCGGCCCCACATCCGCCTCGACTCGGAGGTGAAGCGGATGGTGTGGGACACCGAGCGGCTGCGGTGGGACATCGAGACCAGCAGCGGCCACCTCAGCGCCGACGTGGTGGTGTCCGCCACCGGCCCGCTGTCCGAGCCCAAACTGCCGGACGTCCCCGGCCTCGACACCTTCCCCGGCAAGGTGTTCCACTCCGCCCAGTGGGACCACGACTACGACCTGCGCGGCAAGCGGGTCGCCATGGTCGGCACCGGGGCGTCGGCGATCCAGATCGTGCCGGCCGTCCAGCCGCTCGTGTCACGGCTGACGCTCTTCCAGCGCACGCCCGCCTGGGTGCTGCCCCGCGTCGACCGGCCCATCAGCGCCGCCGAGCGCGCACTGCACCGCAGGCTGCCCTTCACCACCAAGATGCGGCGCGGACTGCTCTGGGGCGTAAGGGAGTTGCAGGTCCAGGCGTTCACCAAGCACCCCGGCGAGCTCGGCTTCGTCGAGCAGCTGGCCAAGCGCAACATGGGCCGCGCCATCAAGGACCCGGCCCTGCGCGCCGCACTCACCCCCGACTACCGCATCGGCTGCAAGCGGATCCTGCTGTCGAGCACGTACTACCCGGCGCTCGCCCGGCCCAACGTGGACGTCGTCGCGAGCGGCCTGAGCGAGGTGCGCGGGTCGACCGTCGTCGGCGCCGACGGCACCGAGGCCGAGGTCGACGCGATCGTGTTCGGGACCGGGTTCCACGTGACCGACATGCCCATCGCCGAGCGGGTGGTCGGCGCGGAGGGGAAGACCCTCGCCGAGAGCTGGGCGGGCGGCATGCAGGCCCTGCGCGGCGCCGCGGCCGCCGGGTTCCCCAACTGGATGACGATCATCGGGCCCAACACCGGCCTCGGGAACTCCTCCATGATCCTCATGATCGAGTCCCAGCTGAACTACCTGGCCGACTACCTGCGCCAGCTGGACGTGCTCGGCGGCCGGGTCGCCCTCGACGCCCGCCCCAGCGCCGTACGCGCCTGGAACCACCGGGTGCAGGAGCGGATGAAGCGCACGGTGTGGAACACCGGCGGCTGCACCAGCTGGTACCTCGACGAGAGCGGACGCAACACCACCATCTGGCCGGGCACCACGAGCGAGTTCCGGCGGGAGACCCGGCGCGTGGACCTCGCCGAGTACGCCGTGCTGCGGGCGTCCGCCGGCTCCCCGGCCGCCACCGCCGGGGAGAGCGCCGGGGTGACCGCGTGAGCCGCCTCACCCACGTCGGCTCCGGGCCGTACGCCCCGCCCGCCGCCGCCCGCGAACTGACCGCGCTCTCCGCCGACGGCGCCCGGCTGCACGTCGAGGTGCACGGCCCCGACGGGGCGCCCGCCGTCGTCCTCGCCCACGGCTGGACCTGCTCGACCGCCTTCTGGGCGGCGCAGATCCGCGACCTCTCCGCCGACCACCGGGTCATCGCCTACGACCAGCGCGGCCACGGACGCACCCCGGCGAGCCCGGCGTGCAGCACCGAGGCGCTCGCCGACGACCTCGAGGCCGTCCTCACCGCCACCCTCGGCCCTGGCGAACGGGCCGTGATCGCCGGGCACTCCATGGGCGGGATGACGGTGATGGCCGCCGCCACCAGACCCGCGTTCCGCGCGCACGCGGCGGCCGTGCTGCTGTGCAGCACGGGCAGCTCGCGGCTGGTCGCCGAGTCGACGGTGCTGCCGCTGCGGCCGGGCCGGCTGCGGACCTGGCTGACCGGGCGCATACTCGGCTCCCGCGCCCCGCTCGGACCGGTCACGCCGCTCGCCCGCCGGATACTCAGGTACGGCACGATGGGACCCGCCTCGGCCCCGGACATGGTCGAGGCCTGCGCCCGTATCGTGCACGCCTGTCCGCGGGCGGTGCGCCACTCCTGGTCGCACGTGCTCGACCGGCTCGATCTCGACGACGGCGTACGGCAGTTGCGGGTGCCGGTGGAGATCGTCGCCGGCGCCGACGACCGGCTCACCCCGCCCGTGCACGCCCGGGCGATCGCCGCGGCGCTGCCCCACTGCGTCGGCGTCACCGAACTGCCCGGCGTCGGCCACATGACGCCCGTCGAGGCGCCCGGCCAGGTCACCCGGAGGATCCGGGACCTCGCCGCCGCCCACATCCACGCCGCACCCGCCGAGGAGAGCGCATGAGCAGGGTAGATCTCGAGGGAAAGGTCGCCGTCGTCACCGGAGCGGCGCGCGGCGTGGGGGAGTTGATGGCCCGCAAGCTCTCCGCGCGCGGGGTGAGGGTGGCGCTGGTCGGGCTGGAGCCGGACGCGCTGAAGGACGTCTGCGCGCGGCTGCACAGCGACAGCGACCACTGGCACGCGGACGTCACCGACCACGAGGCGATGGCCCGGGTCGCCGAGGAGGTCCGGGAGCGGTTCGGCCGGGTGGACATCGTGGTCGCCAACGCCGGTGTGGCGACGGGCGGTCCGTTCGCCGACTCCGATCCGGAGTCCTGGCGGCGGGTGATCGAGGTGAACCTGGTCGGATCGGCGGTCACCGCGCGGGCGTTCCTGCCGCTGCTCACCGAGAGCCGGGGCTATCTGCTGCAGATCGCCTCCCTCGCCGCGCTCACCCCGGCGCCGATGATGACGGCGTACTGCGCCTCCAAGTCCGGTGTGGAGGCGTACGCGCACGCGCTGCGGGCCGAGGTCGGGCACCGGGGCGTGAAGGTGGGCGTCGGGTATCTGTCGTGGACCGACACCGACATGGTGCGCGGGGCCGACCAGGACGACGTGATGCGGGAGTTGCGGCAGCGGCTGCCGTGGCCGTCGAACAAGACCTACCCGCTGGGCCCCGCGGTGGACCGGCTCGTGGCCGGCGTCGAACGGCGGGCGAGCCATGTCTACGGGCAGTGGTGGCTGCGCGGGATGCAGGGCGTGCGCGGAGCCCTGCCGGGGATCATCGGGACCGTCGGCCAGCGGGAGATGCGGCGCTTCGGGGACCGGCTCACCGGCCTCCGCACGGGACTGGTCGGGGCGGGCGGGAACGCCGACGAACAGCACCGGAACACGGTCCGTAACTGATCGACATGCGCAGGGTGATGGCCCGTGTGAATCTGGTCGGGCAAGTTCCCCCACCCCACAACGGGAGTGAACCCACATGGGTATGAAGGATCAGTTCCAGGAGAAGTCCGAGCAGTTCCAGCAGCAGGCCAAGCAGCGTGCCCAGCAGGGCAAGGAGCAGCTGCAGAACCGCGGCCGCCGCCGGGACGAGGGCATGGACGAGCAGCAGCGTCAGCGGCCGTCCGAGGAGCGCTTCGACCAGGACCACGAGGTCTGACGCCGAGCGCGACGGACGCCTGACGCGTCATGAGTGACCGGAAGGGGTGCCCCGGCGAAGGGCACCCCTTTCTCATGCCCGCGGCGGCAGCCGGGGCCGGGAGCGGTCCGGGACGTCGCGGTAAGTCGGCGGAGTGGCGGGGGCATTGGACTCCAGCAGCTCCAGGGCGAGCCGTACCGCGTCGTCGAGCACCGCGTAGCGGCCCTCGGCCCAGTCCAGCGGGGTGCGCAGCGCCTCCAGGTCCGGGGCCACGCCCTTGTTCTCCACGGACCAGCCGTACGCGTCGAACCAGGCCGCGTTCATCGGCACCGTGATCACCGTGCCGTCGCCGAGTTGGTGCCGGCCGGTCATGCCGACCACGCCGCCCCAGGTGCGCTGGCCCACCACCGGGCCCAGCTGGAGCAGTTTGAAGGCGGCGGTGATCATGTCGCCGTCGGAGCTGGTCGCCTCGTCCGCCAGCGCGACGACCGGTCCCCGCGGGGCGTTGGAGGCGTACGACACCGGCTGGGCGTCCCGGGTGAGGTCCCAGCCGATGATGGTGCGGGTCAGCTTCTCCACGACGAGTTCGCTGATGTGGCCGCCGGCGTTGCCGCGCACGTCCACGATCAGCGCCGGACGGGACATCTCCATGCGCACGTCGCGGTTGAACTGGGCCCAGCCGGAGCCGCCCATGTCGGGGATGTGCAGATAGCCGCACTGCCCGTCGCTCAACTCCCGCACCACCTCGCGGCGTTTGGCCACCCAGTCCTGGTAGCGCAGCGGCGTCTCGTCGACCAGCGGGACGACGGCGACCCGCCGGGGCGGGCCCGCGGCGCCGGCGGGCACGAACGTCAGCTCCACCGTCGTACCGCCCGCGCCCGCGAGCAGCGGATACGGGCCCGCGACCGGGTCCACCGGGCGGCCGTCGACATGGGTGAGGACCGCGCCCTCGCGGATGCCGGTGCCGGCCAGCGGGGAGCGGGCGCGGGAGTCGGAGGAGTCGCCGGGCAGGATCCGCTTGACCGTCCAGCCCTCCTCGCGGGGCACCAGGTTGGCGCCGAGCAGTCCCTGCCGGCGCTGGTAGTGCGGGGGCCCCTCGTTGCGGCGGGCGGCGGTCACATAGGCGTGGGAGGTGCCGAGTTCGCCGAGGACCTCGCGCAGCAGGTCCGCGAACTCGTCGGGGGAGGCGACGCGTTCGACCAGCGGGCGGTACTGCTCCAGGACCGCGTCCCAGTCGATGCCGCACATGTCCGGTTCCCAGAAGTAGGCGCGGATCAGCCGCCCGGCCTCCGCGTACGCCTGGCGCCACTCGGCCGCCGGGTCGGCCTGGTGGAGGATGCGGCGGGCGTCGATCCACACCGTGGAGTCGCTGTCGCCGGACTCGGTGGCGGGCACCGCGCGCAGTTCGCCCTCGTCGACCACGACCAGCCGGGAGCCGTCGCCGCTCACCGCGAAGAAGTCCAGGTCGGAGACGAGTTCGGTCCTCTTCGCCTTGCCGATGTCGAAGTGCTCCAGGGCCGGCCGGCCGCTGGTGTCGTCGGGGTTGACGAAGGTCTCGCCGAGCGCGCCGGAGATCGGCCAGCGCAGCCAGACCAGGCCGCAGCCCGCCACCGGGTACAGGCCCGAGTACTTGGAGGCGGTCACCGGGAAGGGGGTGACCCTGTTCTCCAGGCCCTCCGCCTCGACGGCGACCGTGGCGCCCTCGGCGCCCTCCTCCGCCTCCTCGCGCTCGACCGGGTCCAGGCCGCCGGCGGCCGGACGGCCCTCGGGGCTCAGGGCGAACGGCGAGGGGGTCGCGGACGACAGCGGCACCAGATAGGGGCGGCAGCCCAGCGGGAACGACAGGTCGCCGGTGTGCACGTCGTACACCGGGTCGAAGCCGCGCCAGGACAGGAAGGCGAGATAGCGGCCGTCCCGGGTGAAGACCGGGTTCTCGTCCTCGAACCGGCCGTTGGTGACGTCGAGGACCGTGCGGTCCTCGATCCGGGCGAGTTTGATCTGCCGCAGCGACCGGCCGATCCCGGGGTGGGACCAGGCCAGCCATGCCCCGTCGGGGGAGAAGGCGAGGTCGCGCACCGGCCCGTTGACGGACCGCGCCAGCTCGGTGACCTCGCCCTCCGTGCCGTCGGCCGGCTCGTCGGTCGGGACGAGCAGCAGCCGGCCGTCGTGCGCGGCGACGGCCAGCCGCTGCCCTTCCGGGTCGGCCACCATCTCCAGCACCCGGCCCAGCCGGCCCCGGGCCAGCCGCCGGGGATCGCGCTGGCCGGTGGCCCGGGGCAGCGAGGCGATCTCGACGGCGTCGTCGCCCTCGGCGTCCGTCACATAGGCAACCCGGTCGCCGGCGCCGAGCATCTCCGGCAGCCGGACCCGTACGCCCGGGGTGTCGGTGAGGATGCGGGCCGGGCCGTCGCGGTGGGTGAGCCAGTACAGACTGCCGCGCACGACGACGGCGCTCGCGCGGCCGGTCTCGTCGACCGAGATCCCGTCGAGGTGCCGGGCGGCCGGCACCTGGTAGGGGCGCCGCCCGGAGCGGCTGCCGCCCGGCGTCACGTCGAGGCGGTGCGGGACGGCGCCGGGGGACAGGTCGTCCACCATCCACAGGTCGCCGGCGCACTGGTAGACGACCCGGGTGCCGTCGCTGGAGGCGTGCCTGGCGTAGAAGGCGTCGTGGTCGGTGTGACGGCGCAGGCCGGTGCCGTCGTACGCGCACGAGTAGAGGTTGCCGACGCCCTCGTGGTCGGAGAGGAAGGCGATCCGCCCGCCGACGAACATGGGGGAGTGCAGATGGCCGTCGAGGCCGTCGAGCAGCCGGTGCCCGTGCAGCCACAGCCTGCCGGTGGCGCCGCCCCGGTAGCGCTTCCAGGAGGCCGGTTCGTGCGGCGGGGTGCCGGTGAGCAGCAGTGACCTGCGCTCCCCGGCGACGTCGGCGACCTGGATGTCGGAGACCGGGCCCCAGGGCAGCTTGCGGCCCGGGCTGCCGTCGGGGCCGAGCTTGTAGGCCCAGGTGAAGTAGGAGAAGGGCTCGCCGTGCGAGGCGACGGCGAGGATCTCGGCGTGGCCGCCGTCGTCGGGGGGCGCCCAGCCGCAGACCCGGGTGTCGCTGCTGCCCCAGTAGGTGAGGCGCCGCCCCGGTCCGCCGTCCACCGGGACGAGGTGCACCTCGGGGTCGAGGCTGCGCCAGCTCGTGTACGCGATGTGCCGGCCGTCGGGGGAGAAGCGGGGGTGTCCGAGTTTGGTGCGGTCGGCGGTGAGCCGCCAGGCGCGGCCCGGGCGGTCGAGCGGGGCGAGCCACAGGTCGTCCTCCGCCACGAAGCACAGCAGGTCGTCCTTGAGGTGCGGCAGACGCAGATAGGTCACCTTTCCCATGCTTTGCCGGGGCCCGGACCCCGGCAACTTATGAGTAACCGACAACCGTGACGCAGAACACGAACGAAACCGTTTCGTTTCGCTAGCGGGAAGGAGTACCTTCGTCCTGTACGAAACCGTGTCGTTCCTTTGACGCGGTGGACGTCGGAGCGGAAGGGTGAGCGGTTATGAACGAAGTAGCGACGACGCGTCGCAGCCGGATCACCCCCGAGCGCGAGGCCGAGCTGTACCGGGCCGTGCTCGACCTGCTCCGCGAGGTCGGGTACGACGCCGTGACCATGGACGCCGTGGCCGCCCGCACCCGGTCCAGCAAGGCCACCCTCTACCGCCAGTGGGGCGGCAAGGCCGAGCTGGTGGTGAGAGCGATGCGCAGCCAGAAGCCCGGCGGCATCGCCGACATCGACACCGGCACCCTCCGCGGCGACCTGCACGCCATCGCAGGGCGCGAGGACGACTGCGTCATGGCGCAGAACGCGGCGCTGATGCGGGCCCTGGCCATGGCGGTGCACCAGAACGACGATCTCCGCCAGGCGTTCAAGGACCTCCTGGTCGAACCGGAGATGGAGGAGTTCCGGCGGATGATCCGGCGGGCGGTCGACCGGGGCGAGATCCGCCCGGACAACCCGGCGCTGGACTTCATGGTGCACATGCTCGTCGGCGCGTTCGCCACCCGGACGCTGATCGACGACCTGCCGCCCACTCAGGCGTTCCTCACCTCGTACATCGACGCCGTGGTGCTCCCCGCCCTCGGCGTGCCCCCTCACTGACCGTCCCCTCGGCCGACCACCACCTGACGTCACCGCTCACGTCGTCGGGCTGATCACACCTGCCCCGAAGCAACCACGACCTGACCGGGAGTACGCCCTCGTGGCCACTTTGCTCTACCGACTCGGCCGGTTCGCCTTCCGGCGACGGCACTTCACAGCCCTCTTCTGGGTGGCGCTGCTGGCGCTCGCGGGCGCCGGCGCGGCCGGCGCCCCGGCGGCCGGCAGCTCCTCCTTCTCCATCCCCGGCACCGAGGCGCAGAAGGCCTTCGACCTGCTGGAGGAACGCTTCCCCGGCTCCAGTGCCGACGGGGCGACCGCACGCGTCGTCTTCAAGGCCCCGGACGGCGGGAAGATGACCGACGCCGGCCCCCGGGCGACCGTCGAGAAGACCGTCGGCGAGCTGTCCGACGGCTCCGAGGTCGCCCGCGTCACCGACCCCTACGAGGGCGGCGGGGTCAGCAAGGACGGCACCGTCGCCTACGCCTCGGTGAGCTACAAGGTCTCCGGCATGGAGCTGGAGGACTCCTCCCGCGACGCCCTCGAGGGCGCCGCCGAGGACGCCCGTGACGCCGGACTGACCGTGGAGATCGGCGGCGACGCCCTCCAGGCCGTCCCGCACACCGGGGCCGCCGAGGTCATCGGCATCGGCGTCGCCGCGGTCGTCCTGGTCATCACCTTCGGCTCGCTGCTCGCCGCCGGACTGCCGCTGCTCACCGCGATCGTCGGCGTCGGCATCGGCGTCGCGAGCATCACCGCCCTCGCCAGCACCCTGGACCTCGGGTCCACCACCTCCATCCTGGCCTCGATGATCGGCCTCGCGGTCGGGATCGACTACGCCCTGTTCGTCGTCTCCCGCTACCGGGCCGAACTGGCCGAGGGCCGCGAGCGCGAGGAGGCGGCAGGACGGGCCGTCGGCACCGCGGGCTCCGCGGTGGTCTTCGCCGGCCTGACCGTCGTCATCGCCCTGGTCGGCCTGTCCGTCGTCAACATCCCGATGCTGACGAAGATGGGCGTCGCCGCCGCCGGCACCGTCGCCCTCGCGGTCCTGATCGCCCTCACCCTGATCCCCGCCCTGCTCGGCTACGCGGGCCGCCGGGTCCGCCCCGCCGGTGAGAAGAGCAAGCTGCTCGGCGGCGGCCGGGCCGCGAAGAAGCCGCGGCGCCCCAACATGGGCACCCGCTGGGCCAGTTTCGTCGTGCGCCGTCCCGTGGCCGTGCTGCTGCTCGGCGTCGTCGGCCTGGGCGCCGCGGCCGTCCCGGCGGCCTCGCTGGAACTGGGCCTGCCCGACGACGGCTCGCAGTCGACGTCCACGACCCAGCGCCGCGCCTACGACCTGCTCTCCGAGGGCTTCGGCCCCGGCTTCAACGGCCCCCTGGTGGTCGTGGTCGACGCCAAGGACAGCGACGACCCGAAGGCCGTGTTCCAGCAGGCCGGCGACGACATCAAGGGCCTCGACAACGTCGTGAACGTCAGCCCGGCGGCCCCCAACGAGGCCGGCGACACGGCGACGATCACCGTGATCCCCGACTCCAAGCCGTCCTCGGTGACCACCGAGGACCTGGTCCACGACATCCGTGACACCGGCGCGGACATCAAGGCCGGCACCGAAGCCGACGTCCTGGTGACCGGCTCCACGGCCATGAACATCGACGTCTCGCAGAAGCTCAACGACGCGCTGGTGCCGTACCTGGTGCTGGTGGTCGGGCTGGCGTTCCTGCTGCTGATCGTGGTGTTCCGCTCGATCCTGGTCCCGCTGAAGGCGGCCCTCGGCTTCCTGCTCTCCGTCCTGGCCGCCCTCGGCGCGGTCGTCGCGGTCTACCAGTGGGGCTGGCTGTCCGGCCTGATGGGCGTCGAGGAGACCGGCCCGATCATGTCGATGATGCCGATCTTCATGGTCGGTGTGGTCTTCGGACTGGCCATGGACTACGAGGTGTTCCTCGTGACCCGGATGCGGGAGGCCCACGTCCACGGTGAGAAGCCCGCCCAGGCCGTGGTGACCGGCTTCAAGTACAGCGCCCGGGTGGTGACCGCGGCCGCGGTGATCATGATGGCGGTGTTCTCCGGCTTCATCGGCTCCAGCGAGCAGATGGTCAAGATGATCGGCTTCGGCCTCGCCGTCGCCGTCCTCTTCGACGCGTTCGTCGTCCGCATGGCGATCGTCCCGGCCGTGCTGGCCCTGCTCGGCGACAAGGCCTGGTGGCTGCCGAAGTGGCTGGACCGGATCCTGCCCAACGTGGACGTCGAGGGCGAGGGCCTGCGCACGGAGGACGACAAGAAGGACGACAACCGGGAACTCGTCCGGGCCTGACCGCCAGGGACGACCGCACAGACCGGCCGGTGAGGGCTCCGTGGGGACGGAGAGCCCTCACCGGCTGCTTCCGCGGCCGGGGCGGCGGAAGAAGACGGACGCCGTGTCAGGTGTCGTATACCGTGGAGCGGTGTCCGACATGAACGACCCAGACCGTCAACTCGCCGTTGTCGATCGTGTAGATGACGCGGTAGTCGCCGACACGGAGCCGGCGCCGGTCGGGCCGGGAGACGAGCGCCGTGGTGCGGAAGCCGAGCGGGTCCGTTTCCAGTTCCGTCAGTTTGACCAGGATCCTCAGGGCCATGTCCCGGGGAATCTTGCGAAGCTCCGCCTGAGCCTCCGGCCGGAAGACGGTGCGGTAGCCGCTACTCACCGCGCTCCAGCGTCTCCCGCATGACGTCCTCGATCGGGATACCGGCTGCCGGGTTCGCCATGCGCTCGTCGATGATCCGGTTGATCTCGCGCTCTTCCCATTCCTGGTACTTGCGAAGGACCTCCATCGACACGACTGCGGCCACCTGCTTGCCTCGCCGGGTGATGACCGTGGGCGTGTCGTCCCGGTCCGCCCGTTCGACCACCTCGGCCAGGTGGGCGCGCACGTCACGAATGGACTCTATGGGCATCTCGGTCATGGCCCAACGGTACATGGTGTCCCAGGTGTACACAACGACTCGCGAGCGCACCCCTTGACCCCGCTGGTCACCGCGGCCGTGCTGCTCGCCGCGGTCACCCACGCCAGCTGGAACGCCATCGCGCACCGGATCACCGACAAACTGGTCGGGTTCACGCTGATCTCCGGCGGCGGGCTGCTGATCGGGCTCGCCGCAGTGCCGTTCCTGCCGTTCCCGGCGGCCGGGGCGTGGCCGTACCTGCTCCTCTCGGCCGCGGTCCACATGGCGTACTACGCGCTGCTGATGAAGTCCTTCCGGCTGGGCGACTTCGGCCAGGCCTACCCGATCGCGCGGGGCAGCGCGCCGCTGGTGGTCACCCTCCTCGCCGCCGTGTTCGCGCACGAGGTGCCCGACCGCTGGGCCGCCGCCGGGATCGCCCTGTCCTGCGCGGGCCTGACCGGCGTCGCCCTGTGGGGACTGCGCGGCAGCCGGCCCGACTGGGCGGCGATCGGCGCGGCCCTGGCGACCGGCCTGACCATCGCGGTCTACACGGTCGTCGACGGGCTCGGGGTACGCGCCTCCGGTTCGTCCCTCGGCTACATCGCCTGGCTGATGGCCGTCCAGGGCACGGTGATCCCGGCGTACGCCCTTTGGCGCTGGCGCCGGGAGACGTACGCCCGGCTCCGCCCGCACGCCGGACTCGGACTCCTCGGCGCCGCGCTGTCCGTCGCCGCGTACGCGCTCGTCCTGTGGGCCCAGACCCGCGCGGCTCTCGCTCCCATCGCGGCGCTGCGGGAGTCGTCGATCATCGTGGGCGCCGCGATCGGGGCGGTGTTCTTCAAGGAGCGGTTCGGCGCGCCGCGGATCGCCGCGGCCGGACTGCTGGTCGTCGGCATCGGGCTGATGCTGCGCACGGGGTAGCCGCTCCGCCGTCGTACGGGCGGGTGCACGGGAGCGGAGCGGGAGGCACCCTGGAACTAGGTATTCCGGAGGTGATCCGCATGATGCACACCGCAGTGGGATGGCACGTCGAGATGGAGTTCATGGAGGACGAGCGGCAGACCCGCGCCGCCGCCCTGGTCCGGCTGCCCGACGGCACCGAGGTACGGGCCGAAGGGCACGCGAACCGGCACCACACCGACTCCAATCAGCCCCGGGTCGGGGAGGAGATCGCCGGTGCGCGGGCGCTGAACGAACTCGCCATGCAGATGCTGACCAAGGCGCACGGCGAGATCGACGACGCCTCGGGCCGGATCTCCCACCCGATCCACGTCTGATCAGCCGCCGAGCGCGGCCCGTACCGCCCGTATCAGCGCCTGGGCCCTGGGGTCCGCCGTCACCGTCCTGCGGAAGCCGTTGGTGACGTAGCCGAAGGCGATGCCCGACTCCGGGTCGGCGAAGCCGAGGGAGCCGCCGCGGCCCGGGTGGCCGAAGGAGCCCGGGGCCAGGAAGGGGGAGGCGCTGCCGTGCAGCATGTAGCCGAGTCCGAAGCGGGTGCCGACGACCAGCACCCGGTCGGGGCCCGCCGACTCCTCGGCGCGGGCGGCCTCGACGGTGGCCGGGTCGAGGAGCCGGACGCCGTCGACCCGGCCGATGAGTGACGCGTAGAAGCGGGCCAGGCCGTCCGCCGTCGCTATGCCGTTGGCGGCGGGCAGGGCCGCCGCGCGGAACGCCGGGTCGTTGTGGTCCGGGAAGGGGGTGATCGCGGCGAAGGTGCGGCGGGTGAGGGAGGCCGGGTCGGCGTAGGCGTCGGTGACCGAGCGCTTGGGGCGGGCGCGGAGCGCTCCGGAGGGCTCGGGGCCCTCGATCCTGCCGACCGTGCCCACCCGGTGGGCCTGCTCGTCCGGCAGCCCCACCCACAGGTCCAGGCCCAGCGGGGCGGCGATCTCCGACGCGATCCACTCGCCGCAGCCCCTGCCGGTCACCCGGCGCACCAGCTCGTCGACCAGCCAGCCGTAGGTCAGCGCGTGGTAGCCGTGGTCGGTGCCCGGCTCCCAGGCGGGCGCCTGCGCGGCGACCGCCTCGGCGGCCCGCGGCGGGTCGGCCGCCTCGGCCGGGGTGAGCGGGTCGTCCAGGACCGGGAGCCCGGCGCGGTGGTTCAGCACGTGCCGGACCAGCAGCCGCTCCTTGCCGTGCGCCTTGAACCCGGGCCAGTAGTGGCCGACCGGCGCGTCCAGGTCCAGCTCGCCGCGCTGGTGCAGCAGCAGGAGTACGGCGGCGGCGACGCCCTTGGTCGCCGAGCGCACCACCTGGGCCGTGTCCCGGCGCCAGGGCTCGGTGCCGTCGACGTCCTTCACGCCGGCCCACAGGTCGACGACCTTGCGGCCGTCCCGGTAGACGGCGACGGCCGCCCCCCGGTCGCCGAGCGTGCCGAAGTTCCGCGCGAACGCCTCCCCGACCGGCTCGAAGCCCCCCGCCACTGTGCCGTGCACGTCCACGTCCCGCGTCCCTTCCCCTCGCCCGCTCCACCCTCCTGTGCCAGTGGGTGTAACAGCCATTTTTCACCCGCGATTCCTGCGGCCGGCGTCCCGGTCCGGGCCGGGGAACCGCCGTCCCTAGCGGGCCTTCTCCGCCGCCGCGTCCGCGCGGCCGGCCAGCTGCCACAGCGTGGCGCGCAGGTGCGCGGCCTCCGGCCCGCTCAGCTCCGCCACCGAGAGCAGCGCGCCCGGCAGCACCGCCGCACGCTCGCGCAGCTCCTCGCCCCGGCCGGTGAGCGCGATCAGCACCGTCCGCTCGTCGTGCGCGGCACGCGCCCGGTGCACCAGACCGGCCGTCTCCAGCCGTTTCAGCAGCGGCGACATCGTGCCGTAGTCGAGCCGCAGGGCGGACGCGAGCTCCTTGACGGTCGTCTCGCCGCGGTCCCAGAGCACCAGCAGGACCAGGTACTGCGGATACGTCAGCCCCAGCTCGTCGAGGAGCGGACGGTACGCGGCCGTCACCGCGCGGTGGGCGGCGTACAGCGCGAAGCACAACTGCTCGTCGAGCAGCAGTGAGGCGCCCTCCTCGGCGGGCTTCTCGTTCGTCACGCGCCCATTGTCTACGGACGGCCGGGCGTGGCCGGTACGGAACGCGGATCGAAACCGTAGGGAAGCTCCAGGCGGTGGGCGCGCATCAGGGCGTCGTCCGCGAGCAGTCCGGCGGTGGCGCCGTCCGCCGCGATCACGCCGTCGCTGAGGATCAGCGACCGCGGGCACAGCTCCAGGGCGTAGGGCAGGTCATGGGTGACCATCAGGACGGTGACGTCCAGGGAGCGCAGGATGTCGGCGAGTTCGCGGCGGGAGGCGGGGTCCAGGTTGGAGGAGGGCTCGTCCAGGACCAGGATCTCCGGCTCCATGGCGAGGACGGTCGCCACGGCCACCCGGCGGCGCTGGCCGAAGGAGAGGTGGTGCGGCGGGCGGTCCTTGAACTCCGCCATGCCGACCAGGCCCAGCGCCCGGTCGACCCGTTCCTCCAGCTCGGGTCCCCGGAGCCCGGCCGCCGCGGGACCGAACGCCACGTCCTCGCGCACCGTCGGCATGAAGAGCTGGTCGTCCGGGTCCTGGAAGACGATGCCGACCCGGCGCCGGACCTCGGCCATGTGCCGCTTGCCGACCTCGAGCCCGGCCACCGTCACCGTGCCGGCGCCCCCGGTCAGGATGCCGTTGAGATGGAGCACGAGGGTGGTCTTGCCGGCGCCGTTCGGGCCGAGCAACGCGACCCGTTCGCCGCGGGCGATCGAGAAGTCGACGCCGAACAGGGCCTGATGGCCGTCGGGGTAGGCGAAGGCGAGGCCGGAGACCTCCAGGGAAGCGGTACTCACAGGGTCCATCCCAGCAGACACACGACGAGGGCGGCACAGGGGAGGGCGAGGGCGTACGACCACTGCGCCCGGGACGCGGCCGCCTCGTCGATCACCGGCATGGAACCGGCGTATCCGCGGCTCAGCATCGCGAGGTGCACCCGCTCGCCGCGTTCGTAGGAGCGGATGAACAGCGCGCCCGCCGACTTGGCGAGGACGCCCCAGTGCCGCACCCCGCGCGCCTCGAAGCCGCGGGACTCGCGGGCGATCCGCATGCGCCGCATCTCGTCGGTGACGACGTCGCCGTAGCGGACCATGAAGGAGGCGATCTGCACCAGCAGCGGCGGCAGCCTCAGCCGCTGGAGACCCGTCAGCAGGTCGCGCAGTTCGGTGGTGGAGGCGAGGAGGACCGAGGCGGCCACTCCGAGGGTGCCCTTGGCCAGCACGTTCCAGGCGCCCCACAGTCCGTTCACGCTCAGCGACAGCCCGAGGACGCCGACCCGCTCGCCCTCCGCCACGAACGGCAGGAGGACGGCGAAGGCGACGAACGGGACCTCGATCAGCAGCCGCTTGAGCAGGAACCCTGCCGGGACGCGGGCGGCGTACGCGACGAGGGCGAGCAGTACGGCGTAGACCGCGAACGCCCACATCGCCTCCCGCGGGGTGGAGACCACGACCAGCACGAACGCGAAGACCGCGGCGAGCTTGGTGTGCGGCGGCAGGGCGTGCACGGGGGAGCGCCCGTGCCGGTAGAGCTTGTGCGCGTGGCCGGCTCCCACGTCAGACGCTCGTGCCGCTGGGGGCGGCGGTGTCGGCCGTCTCGGCGCCGCGGCGCCTGCGGACCAGCCAGAACACGCCGGTGCCGGCGACGACCGTCACGCCGACGCCGATCACGCCCGCGAGTCCGCCGGAGAGACGGGCGTCGTCGACGTCCTCGACGCCGTAGTCGGCGAACGGGGAGCCGGCGGCCGCGTGCTCCTCGGCCTTCTCGTCGATGCCGTGGTCGGTGGCGACCTTCTCCAGGCCGTCGGGGTTCGCGGAGGCGTAGAAGCTGACGAAACCGGCGAGGAGCAGCGACGTGACCAGGCCGGCGGCCCAGACCTTCCGGCGGGAGCGGGCGGCGGCCGGGACGGGCTCCCCGGTCTGCCCGGTGTCCGGGGCGTCGACGAGTTCGCCGTTCACCCGCAGCTTGAGCCGCTGCCCCAGTCCGCGCGCCCCGTACACCAGGTCCGGCCGTACGGCGATGACGGCGCCGACGGTCAGCGCGGTGATCACGGCCTCGCCGAGGCCGATGAGGACGTGCACGCCCACCATGGCGGTGGCGACCTTGCCGATCGAGACGTCGGCGGTGCCGCCGATCGCGTAGAGCAGGGTGAAGACGGCGGCGGACGCCGGGACCGAGGCCAGCGCGGCGACGAAGGACGCGGCGGTCACCGAACGGCGGGTGCGCGGCAGCACCTTCACCAGACCGCGGAAGAGCGCGTAGGCGACGACCGTCGTGACGATCGCCATGTCGGTGATGTTCACGCCGAGCGCGGTCAGCCCGCCGTCGGCGAAGAGGACGGCCTGCATGAGCAGCACGACGGAGACGCAGAGGACCCCCGTGTAGGGGCCCACCAGGATCGCGGCGAGGGCGCCGCCGAGCAGATGGCCGCTGGTTCCCGCCGCCACGGGGAAGTTCAGCATCTGCACGGCGAAGATGAACGCCGCCACCAGCCCGGCCAGGGGCGCGGCGCGCTCCGTGCCCAGTTCCCGGCGGGCGCCGCGCAGGCTCACGGCGACGGCGGCGGCGGCGACCACTCCGACCGCGGCGGACACGGGGGCGTTGATGAATCCGTCAGGTGCGTGCACGGACTCGATGATGTGGCCTGTTGCAAACGCTGCGCAAGAGCGAGCCGGTTGTTTTACCTCACGCTGACCCCGGCTGTGATATGCGCCTCTCGGACGCGCGAATTCCGGATTCGGTGCACGATTGAACGGGGGGCGGGTATACGGACTGCACGCCTTTCATGCAGGTCGACGCAGCGTAAGGGGCCCACGATGTCCGTTGTCGAGCAGTACGCGCGAGTCCATGTCGTCACCGATGTCCTCGACGAGGACGTGGGAGCGGTACCCGTCGTGCTCCGCTACGACCCCGAGGACGACCCGCTCTGCGTCCGCGTGACCCTTCCGGGCGCCGCGCCCCGGGAATGGATCGTCGACCGGGAGCTGCTGGAGCGGGGCATGCTCGCCCCCACGGGCAGGGGCGAGGTCAGGGTGTGGCCGTGCGGCCGGGTGCAGGCCGTGGTCGAGTTCCACACCGCGCAGGGCGTGTCGGTGGTGCAGTTCGAGACCAAGACCCTGGCGCGGTTCCTGCGGCGGACGTACAGCGCCGCCGAACCCGTCCCGCACTGACCCCGGACGGCGCCCGTTCAGCCGCCGCTCTTCAGCAGCGCCGCGACGAGCGGTCCCGCGGTCGAGCCGCCGTGGCCGCCCCGCTGGACCACGCCCGCGGCGGCCAGGTCCCCGCGGTAGGCGGTGAACCAGCCGTTGGGCTTCTTCTGCCCGTCGACCTCCGCCGACCCGGTCTTGGCGCCCCGCTCACCGCTCACCCCGGCCATCGCCTCCGCGGCGGTGCCGTAGGAGGCGGTGTACGACATCATCTCCCGCAGCTGGGCCAGCGTGCCGGCCGACAGGGTGCGCGAGGCCGTCGCCGTCTTCCGTCCGTCGACGTCCGGGGAGACCAGATACGGCTGCCGGAACACGCCGGACTGCACGGTCGCCGACACCGACGCCATGTTCAGCGGGTTCATCCGCACCCCGCCCTGGCCGAGCAGGGAGGCCGCCATCGGCGCCTTCGTCTGCACCGGGACCGAGCCGTCGAAGGTGGGCACGCCGACCTGCCAGTCGTTCCTCGACAGCCCGAAGACCTCCTGGGCCTGCTTGGTCAGGTCGTCGTCCGCCAGCTCGGGCGCCTGGCTGATGAAGGCCGTGTTGCAGGAGCGGGCGAAGCTCGCCTTGAACGTGCCGTCCTTGATCTGGAACTTGTCGTCGTTCTGGAACTTCCAGCCGCCGTAGCTGAAGTACTTCGGGCACGGGTGCTTCTCGTCCATGGAGGCGAGGCCCTTCTCGATCAGCAGCGAGGAGGTGATCACCTTCATGGTGGAACCCGGGGCGAGCGAACCCAGGAACGCGGTGTTGAAGCCGTGCGAGGAGTTCGCCACCGCGAGTATCTCGCCGGTCGACGGGCGTACGACCACCAGCGACGCGCGGTCCTTCTTCGTCACCTGGGCCTCGGCGGCGGCCTGCAGGGAGGGGCTCAGCGTGGTCTTCACCGTGCCGGGCGTGCCCTCGCTCAGCTCCAGGAGGGTCTTGTCGGACAGCTCGGCCTTCTTCGACTCCTTGCCGCGTACGATCCGCAGCTCGACGCCGGCCTCGCCGCCCGCCTTCTCCCCGTACTTCTCGCGCAGCCCGTCCAGCACCGACCCCAGGGACGGGTAGTCGGCGGTGGTCAGCTCACCGCCGTCCCGGTCCAGCGCCTTGACCGGCGGTGTGCCGGCCTCGCCGGTGACCAGCTTGTCGCCGTCCTTCATCTCGGGGTGCACGACGGACGGCTGCCAGGACACCCGCGGCTCCCCGTCCCCGGCCCGGCGGACCACGGTCAGCGCGCTGTCGTACGCCAGCGGCTTGCCGGCCCCGTCGTACGACACCGTGCCCTTTACGGCGAAGGGGACCTTGCCGCCGGTGCGGGCGCCCGCGGTGAGGGTGAGGTCCTCGATCCGGGCGTCCTTGGCGTAGGAGGTGAGCAGGGCGGTCGCGGCCTTCGGGTCGTCGGTGGCGGCGGCCGCCTCGCCCACCTTCCCGGCCTGCCAGGCGGTGAGGAACCGCTCCGCCGCGCCGGTGACCTCGGCCGCGGACAGCGGGCCGGTCCTGACGGTCTCGGCCTGCTGCGCGGAGGACGTCCGCGTGCCGTCCCCGTCGCCGCCGCCGAGCAGCGCGTAGGCACCGAATCCGGCGCCGCCTACGACCACGGCGATCGCTCCGCCGAGCACGGCGGGTCTCGTCCTGCGCCGCTCGGCGACGTTCCTTCTGTTGCCCACTGCTGTCCGTTCCTCCGCTGTCCGCCGGGCCCCCCGCGGCCCTCGTGACGCCTCTGGCGCTCGTGTACCGACGACGGCCCCCACCCTAGGGTCCCGGCCGGTCCGTTACGCGATCAGCTGCCCGCTCGTAGCACGGCTGCGACAATCGGCCCGGCCGCGTCGCCGCCGTGGCCGCCCTGCTGGGCCATGGCCGCGGCCGCCACGTCGTTCCGGAAGCCGGTGAACCAGCTGTCGGAGGTGGCCTTGCCGTCCACCTCGGCGGAACCGGTCTTCGCGCCGATGTCGCCGCTGAGCCCCGCCATGGCCTGCTGGGCGGTGCCCTGGGTGGCGGTGAGCCGCATCATCTGCTTGAGCTGGGCGGCGGTGTCCGCCCGCAGTCCGCGCGCCTGCGCCTGCTCCCGGTCGTCGAGCTCCGGAGAGACCAGGTGGGGCTGGCGGAAGGCGCCGGTGATGGCGGTGGCCGTCACGGAGGCCATGTTCAGCGGGTTCATCTGCACCTCGCCCTGGCCGATGGCGTTCGCCGCGCGGTCCGGGCCGCCGGAGGCGGGGACGCTGCCGTCGAAGGAGGCGATGCCCGTCTTCCAGTCGTCCCGGCCGAGTCCGAACCGCTCCTGCGCCTCCTCGGTCAGCGAGGAGTCGGTGAGCGGCTCCTCGTCGATGAGCTTGATGAAGGCCGTGTTGCAGGAGCGCAGGAAGCTGTTGGCGAGGCTGGCGCCCTCGTTCGGCTCCATGTCGGTGAGGTTCTTGAAGGTCTGGCTCTGCCAGGTCGCGGTGGGCGGGCAGGGGGCCGGGCCGTTCATCGAGGTCACGCCGTTGTCGATGAGCATGGCGGCGGTGACGATCTTCATGGTGGAGCCGGGGGCGACCCGGCCCTGGAAGGCCGCGTTGAAGCCGTCCTCGCGGTGGTTGGCCACCGCCAGCACCTCACCCGTGCTGGGCTTCACCGCCACCACCGACGACTCGGCGTACTGCCGCACCGCCTTCTCGGCCGCGGCCTGCACCCCGGCGCTGAGGGTGGTGCGCAGCCTGCCCGGCCTGCCCTCGGCGAGGGTCAGCAGCGGGGTGTCGGCGGCGGCCTCGCCCGTGGCGCCGTCGGCGTGCCTGATCACCAGTTCGACGCCGGGGGTGCCGCCCGCCTTCTCCCCGTACTTCTGGCGCAGGGTGTCCAGGACCGGGCCGAGCGAGGGGTACTTCTCCTTCGTCAGCACCTTGCCGTCGCGGTCCACGGCCTCGATGGCCGGCTGCGCGGACTCCCCGGTGACGAGGGTGTCCCCCTCCTTCAGGTCCGGGTGCACGACGGACGGCCCCCAGTCGACCAGCGGCCGCCCGGTGGTCTGCCCGCGCACGACGGTCAGCTCGCTCCGGTACGTCAGCGGCTTCGACTTCCCGTCGAAGGTGACGGTCGCCTTCACGGTGAACGGCACGGTGGTCCCGGCGGGCCTGCCGGGCGTGATCGCGACCTCGCCCATGCGGGCGTCGTCGCCGTACGCCGTCAGCAGGGCGCCCGCCTGCTCCGCGTCGTTCGTGTACGACGCCGCCCGCGCGGCCTCGCCCTTCTCCCAAGCCGCGAAGAAACTGCCGGTCGTCTCCGCGACCTCCGCCGCGTCCGGCGGCCCGGACTTCTTTGTCTCCGCCCCGCCGGTGCCGCCCCCGCTGACGGCGGACACGATGTTGTAGGCGCCGTACCCGGCCCCGCCCAGCATCACCGCGAAGACACCCCCGACGACGGCGGCCTTGACCCCCTTGCCCATCGAACGCTCCCCCTCGACCGGGCCTCCCGCATCTTATGAACGCGTTCAAAAAGCCCGGGTGAGTGAGCACTCTATGCGCCACAGCCGCCCCCCGGGCCCGCCGTTCCCCTTTGTTGTCCGAACAGAGACTCCCGGGAGCTCGGTGAGGGAGGTCAGGGACTGCCCAGGATGCGGCGGGCGGCGGCCATGAACGCCCCTCTCGCCGCCTTGGCCGAGTCGCCCATGACGCGGCACGCGTCGTAGTGGTCATCGATCACGACAGGGTTGGCCGTCGCCACGACGTCGCACGAGGCAAAGGCGAGGGAGTGCAGGCCCTCCACCGCCGCTCTGATCGGCGGAACGAGCGCCACGAGTTCGTCCGGACCCCACAGAGCCAGACGTTCGGCGGCGAGATGGAAGTTCCGTGCGTCGACTGTCACGGCTTCGAGGTCGCTGTCCGTCGGCGGAACGCTCACCCAGACGTTGTCCGTCACGCGATTGAGCGCGAGCATGAAGATCCCGTAGGTGTCGATTATCTCCGTACACGCCTGCCGGCGTTGCTCTCGTACCCAGTGACCGTGCTCAGCACTGGACTGGGCCCGGACCTGGGCATGCGCGGTCTCCAGCATCTTGTTGCCTCCGGTGCGCGCGCCGTACGCCGTGGCCATCCCCCCGACGCCCGTACCGACAAGGCCCGCTACGCCTGCGAAGATCGCAGCCAACCCCTGATCCATCAGTACCCCCTGCGGATCCGGAACCGGCACTCGCCCCGCGGCGGTCAGGCCGCGCTCGCTCCCGGCTCCAGGGCAGTCTTTCCGCCGGACGTCGGAATCAACCTGTCGGCGGCCGGTCCGCCGCAGGACGGCGGCGCCAACACGGCTAGACCCACGTATCCAGCCACATCCGCGCCCGCCAGTCGTCGATGGGGATCGACGTGCCGGTGTAGATGGGCCAGAAGTAGATGAAGTTCCAGGCGATCAGCAGGGTGAGGACGCCCGCTGCCGTCGCGCCCGCGACGCGGCGGGCGTCGGTGGAGCGGGGTGGGCCGACGAGGGCGCCCAGCATCATCGCCACCGCCAGGCACAGGAAGGGGAGGAAGACGATGGCGTAGAAGAAGAAGATCGTGCGTTCCTGGTAGAGGAACCAGGGGGCGTAGCCGGCCAGCAGGCCGCAGGCGATGGCGCCGGCCCGCCAGTCCCGGCGGAACAGCCAGCGCCACAGGACGTACAGGAGCGCGAAGCAGCCCACCCACCACAGCACGGGCGTGCCCAGCGCCAGGACCTCGCGGGCGCACTTCTCGCCCGCGTCCGCCGGGCAGCCGTCCGTGCCGGGGGCCGGGGACTCGTAGAAGTACGACACCGGGCGGCCCGTGACGATCCAGCTCCACGGGTTGGACTCGTAGGTGTGCGGCGAGGACAGGCCGACGTGGAAGTCGTAGACCTGGTTCTCGTAGTGCCACAGGCTGCGCCACCAGTCGGGCAGCAGCCAGGACCAGTCGCTGCTCCTGCCGTCCTTGGTGGCCCAGTCGCGGTAGTAGCCGCCCGTGCCGTCGGACGGGGAGAGGATCCAGCCGATCCAGGACGCGAAGTAGGTGACCACCGCCACCGGCACGGTCGACAGGAACGCCCAGCCCAGGTCCCGCTTCAGGACCGCCGTACGGGGCCGCCGGGCGCCCGCCACCCGGCGCGCGCCGACGTCCCACAGCACCGTCATCACACAGAACGCGGCCGTGATGTACAGGCCGTTCCACTTCGTGCCGATCGCAAGGCCCAGCATCAGGCCGGCCGCCAGTCGCCAGGGCCGGAAGCCGATCCGGGTGTTCTCCGCGAGGTACGCGTCCGGGCGGACCCGGCCGTCGGCGTCCACCGGCAGCGCCGCGGCGAGTCTCTCCCGCGCCCGGTCCCGGTCGACCACCAGACAGCCGAAGGCCGCGAGCACGAAGAACATCAGCACGCCGTCGAGCAGCGCGGTCCTGCTCATCACGAAGTGCAGCCCGTCCACCGCCATCAGCGCGCCCGCCAGACAGCCGAGGAACGTGGAGCGGAACAGACGCCGGCCGATCCGGCACAGCATCAGCACGGAGACCGTGCCGAGCAGGGCGGTCATGAACCGCCAGCCGAACGGGTCGAAGTCGAACATCAGCTCGCCCAGCCCGATCACGTACTTCCCGACCGGCGGATGCACGACGTACGCCGCGTCCGTCGGGATGGGGACGGGGCCGCCCGAGAGGATCAGATCGTTGGCGTTCTTGTCCCAGTTGACCTCGAAGCCGCGGTGGATGAGCGCCCACGCGTCCTTGGCGTAGTACGTCTCGTCGAATATCACCGCCTTCGGGCTGCCCAGGTTCCAGAACCGGAGCACCCCCGCCAGCAGCGTGACCAGCAGCGGACCGCCCCACGCCGACCAGCGGGTGAGCCGCCCCCCGAGCCGCGGCGGCACGCCCAGCGTGTCCCACAGCCGGGGCGAGGGCTCCGTGTACGGCGGTACCAGGCGGTCGCGGACGTCGTCCCCCGAGGGCGCCCGCCCCGGCGCCGGGTAGCCGAAACGGCGCAGCCGCTGCTGCCACGACGGCCGCTGCTCGTGCGGTGCCTGGTCCTGCCGGGTGTCCGTGGAGGACGCGGTACTGGTCACCGCGCCATCGTAGGGAACGGCGCTGTGCGAGTCCCGCTCATGGCCGGTATGCCCCGCCTCCGTCCGCTCCTGGGAGGATGGGGGCGTGACCGGAACCCTCGTACTCGCAGGCACCCCCATCGGCGACATCTCCGACGCGCCGCCCCGGCTCGCGGAGGAACTGGCGGGCGCCGACGTCGTCGCCGCGGAGGACACGCGGCGGCTGCGCCGTCTCACCCAGGCGCTCGGCGTCACACCCGGGGGCCGGGTCGTGTCGTACTTCGAGGGCAACGAGTCCGCCCGTACGCCCGAGCTGGTCGAGGAGCTGGCGGGCGGGGCGCGGGTGCTGCTGGTGACGGACGCGGGGATGCCGTCGGTCTCCGACCCCGGGTACCGGTTGGTCGCGGCGGCCGTCGAGCGGGACATCAAGGTCACCGCGGTGCCCGGCCCGTCCGCCGTGCTCACCGCGCTCGCCCTGTCCGGGCTGCCCGTGGACCGGTTCTGCTTCGAGGGGTTCCTGCCCCGGAAGGCCGGCGAGCGGCTGGGACGGCTGCGGGAGGTCGCCGGGGAGCGCCGCACCCTCGTCTACTTCGAGGCCCCGCACCGCCTCGACGACACCCTCGCCGCGATGGCCGAGGTGTTCGGCGGGGAACGCCGGGCCGCCGTCTGCCGGGAGCTGACCAAGACGTACGAGGAGGTCAGGCGGGGGCCGCTGGCCGAACTGGCCGCGTGGGCGGCCGAGGGCGTGCGCGGCGAGATCACCGTGGTCGTCGAGGGCGCCCCGGAGCAGGGCCCCGAGGAGATCGACGCGGCGGAGCTGGTGCGGCGGGTGCGGGTGCGGGAGGACGCCGGGGAGCGGCGCAAGGAGGCGATCGCCGCGGTGGCGGCGGCGGCCGGGCTGCCCAAGCGGCAGGTCTTCGACGCGGTGGTGGCGGCCAAGAACGCGGGGGCGTGAACGGCGCCGGGGACGCGAAACCCCTCTGAGCAGGCCGCTCCTCCGGTGAGCGGACGCCCCACGGGCGGGTAAAGCAGCCGTGCGGAAGGCAAAGCGCCGGGGCCGTCCGGAGGCCGGTCGGGCAAGGGGACCCCAAATCGGCTCCAACACTCGGCTGCCCCGCCTGCCTTCCGGTCCGCGGAGGAGTCCACTGGTGGGCGGGGCGCATCCGCCCCTCCAGAGGACCGACAGGAGTCGGCATGACCGAGATCACCGGACGGGCCGCGCTGCGCGCGGGCGCCACCGCCGTCGTCAACGAGTCGTATTCCTTCGCCTGCATGCGCTGCGGCCACGGCTGGGAGCAGTCGTACGAGATAGAGCACCACACCGGCGCCGACGGCCACGAGTTCGTGCTGTACGTCGCCGACGGACGGATCGTCCCCTCCCCGCTCAGCCGGCCGGCCTGCCGGCACTGCGACGGCCACGTCGTACGGATCATGCGGCCGGGCCGGGTCGCCTCCGCCCGGAACGCCGCCCACCGCGAGCGCCGGGTGCCGCCCGCCGGGCCCGTCGAGGCCGTGTGGGAGCCCGACGACGCCCCGCCGCCGGCGGGGCGTCACCACTGGCATCTGTCGGACCTGCTGCACCCCTTCCGCAGGGCGGGCTGACGCCCGCGCCGCTTTCCGTAGGATCGGGGACATGCCTGCGAACGCCCCCGACAAGAACGCCGCCCCGCCGCTCCCGGAACCCCTGCGGACACCGGTCGCGGACTCGCACACCCACCTCGACATGCAGTCCGGCACGGTGGAGGAGGCCCTCGCCAAGGCCGCGTCCGTGGGCGTGACGACGGTGGTGCAGGTCGGCTGCGACCTCGAGGGGTCCCGGTGGGCGGCGGAGACGGCCGCGGCGTACGACGCCGTCCACGCGACGGTCGCCCTGCACCCCAACGAGGCACCCCGCATCGTCCACGGGGACCCCGACGGCTGGTCCCGGCAGGGCGCCCGCGAGCCCGGCGGCGACGCCGGACTGGACGAGGCGCTCGCCGAGATCGACCGGCTGGCCGCGCTGCCCCAGGTCAAGGGCGTCGGCGAGACCGGACTGGACCACTTCCGCACCGGCCCCGGGGGCAAGGAGGCGCAGGAGCGTTCCTTCCGCGCCCACATCGAGATCGCCAAGCGGCACGGCAAGGCCCTCGTCATCCACGACCGGGACGCCCACGCCGACGTGCTGCGGGTGCTGAAGGAGGAGGGCGCCCCCGAGCGCACCGTCTTCCACTGCTACTCCGGGGACGCCGACATGGCGGAGATCTGCGCGAGCGCCGGCTACTACATGTCGTTCGCCGGGAACGTCACCTTCAAGAACGCGCAGAACCTGCGGGACGCGCTCGCCGTGGCCCCGCTGGAGCTGGTCCTGGTCGAGACCGACGCGCCCTTCCTGACCCCGGTGCCCTACCGGGGGCGGCCGGGCGCCCCCTACCTGGTGCCGGTGACCGTGCGGGCGATGGCGGCCGTGCGGGGCGTCGACGAGGACACCCTCGCCGCCGCCCTCGGCGCGAACACGGCCCGCGCCTTCGGTTATCCACAGGCGTGACCTGCCCGGTCACCGTGCCCCGTACCCTTGTCCCGTGACCAGCCCCACCCCTGACGCCCTCCTGGGCCCCGCCGACGTCCGTGAACTGGCGGCCGCCCTCGGCGTCCGGCCCACCAAGCAGCGCGGCCAGAACTTCGTGATCGACGCCAACACGGTCCGCCGCATCGTGCGCACCGCCGGGGTCCGCCCCGACGACACGGTCGTCGAGGTCGGCCCGGGCCTCGGCTCGCTCACGCTGGCGCTCCTGGAGGCCGCCGACCGGGTCACCGCCGTCGAGATCGACGACGTGCTCGCCGCCGCGCTGCCCGCGACGGTCGCCGCCCGCATGCCCGCGCGGGCCGGCCGGTTCGCGCTGGTCCACTCCGACGCGATGCACGTCACCGAGCTCCCGGGACCCGCCCCGACCGCGCTCGTCGCGAACCTCCCCTACAACGTGGCGGTCCCGGTGCTGCTGCACATGCTGGAGCGCTTCCCGAGCATCGAGCGCACCCTGGTCATGGTCCAGTCGGAGGTAGCCGACCGGCTGGCCGCCGCCCCCGGCTCGAAGGTGTACGGCGTCCCGTCGGTCAAGGCCAACTGGTACGCGGAGGTCAAGCGGGCCGGTGCCATCGGGCGCAACGTGTTCTGGCCGGCGCCGAACGTCGACAGCGGCCTGGTCTCGCTGGTCCGCCGCGCCGAGCCGCCGAAGACGACCGCCTCCCGGCGCGAGGTCTTCGCCGTCGTCGACGCGGCGTTCGCCCAGCGCCGCAAGACACTGCGGGCCGCGCTCGCCGGGTGGGCGGGATCGGCCGCCGCCGCGGAGGCCGCCCTGGTCGCCGCGGGGGTCTCCCCGCAGGCCCGGGGGGAGTCGCTGACCGTCGAGGAGTTCGCGCGCATCGCCGAGAACGCCCAGCACACCGAGAAGAAGGAGCCGGGCCAGCAGTGAGCGTCACCGTCCGAGTCCCCGCCAAGGTCAACGTCCAGCTCGCGGTCGGCGCGGCCCGCCCCGACGGCTTCCACGACCTGGCCAACGTCTTCCTCGCGGTCGGCCTGTACGACGAGGTGACCGTCACCCCGGCCGACGAGCTGCGGGTGACCTGCGCGGGCCCCGACGCCGGCCAGGTCCCCCTGGACCGTACGAACCTCGCCGCCCGCGCCGCCCTGGCGCTCGCCGAGCGGTACGGCCGCGACGCGGACGTGCACCTGCACATCGCCAAGGACATCCCCGTCGCCGGGGGCATGGCGGGCGGCAGCGCGGACGGCGCGGGCGCCCTGCTGGCCTGCGACGCGCTGTGGGGGACCGGCGCCTCGCGCGAGGAGCTCCTCGCCCTCTGCGCCGAGCTGGGCAGCGACGTGCCGTTCAGCCTGGTCGGAGGGGCGGCACTGGGCACGGGCCGCGGTGAGCGGCTGACGGAGCTCGAGGTGGGCGGCGCCTTCCACTGGGTGTTCGCGATGGCCGCACGGGGCCTTTCGACACCGGCGGTGTTCCGGGAGTTCGACCGGCTGGCGCGGGGGCGGGAGATCCCCGGGCCCGTCGCCTCGCAGGACCTGCTGGGCGCACTGGCAAAGGGGGACGCCGACGCGCTCGCCGCCGCCGTCTCCAACGACCTTCAGCCGGCGGCGCTGTCGCTGTTCCCCGAACTGGCGGACACGCTGGCCGCCGGACGCGCCGCCGGGGCACTGGCCTCGCTGGTCTCGGGATCGGGGCCGACCACGGCGTTCCTCGCCCGGGACGCGGAGGGCGCGGAGGCGATCGCGGGCGCGCTGCGGGCCTCCGGCACCTGCCGCACCGTGCGCACGGCGGCGGGCCCGGTACCGGGCGCGGCGCTCGTCTGAACCCGCCGCCGCCCTCCACGGCAGCCGCCCGCCCGCTCACGGAGAGCGGCCGCCTTCTCACGTTCCGGCAGCCCTCCGTCAGGGCCTACGCTTGAAAGCTGATCGATCCACCGGGCAGGAGAGTAATGGCCGTCAATCTGGTCAATGTCGAGAACGTCAGCAAGGTGTACGGCACGCGCGCGTTGCTCGACGGGATCTCCCTCGGCGTCTCCGAGGGGGACCGGATCGGGGTCGTGGGGCGCAACGGCGACGGCAAGACCACCCTCATCCGGATGCTCGCCAAGGTGGAGGAGGCCGACACCGGGCGCGTCACGCACTCCGGCGGGCTGCGCATCGGGGTGCTCACCCAGCACGACTCCCTCGACCCCGCGGCCACCGTCCGGCACGAGGTGATCGGCGACATGGCCGACCACGAGTGGGCCGGCAACGCCAAGGTCAGGGACGTACTGACCGGACTGTTCGGCGGACTGGACCTGCCGGGGTTCCCCAAGGGGCTGGACACCGTCATCGGACCGCTGTCCGGCGGCGAGCGGCGCCGGATCGCGCTCGCCAAGCTGCTCATCGAGGAGCAGGACCTGATCGTCCTCGACGAGCCGACCAACCACCTCGACGTCGAGGGCATCGCCTGGCTCGCCCGGCACCTGCGCGAGCGCCGGTCCGCGCTCGTCTGCGTCACCCACGACCGCTGGTTCCTCGACCAGGTCTGCACCCGCATGTGGGACGTGCAGCGCGGCACCGTGTACGAGTACGAGGGCGGCTACTCCGACTACGTCTTCGCCCGCGCGGAGCGCGAGCGCATCGCCGCCACCGAGGAGGTCAAGCGGCAGAACCTGGTCCGCAAGGAGCTGGCCTGGCTGCGGCGCGGCGCTCCCGCACGGACGTCGAAGCCGCGCTTCCGCGTGGAGGCCGCCAACGAGCTCATCAAGGACGTCCCCCCGCCGCGCGACAGCAGCGAGCTGATGAAGTTCGCCTCCTCGCGGCTGGGCAAGACCGTGTTCGACCTCGAGGACGTCACCGTCCAGGCCGGCCCCAAGGTGCTGCTCAAGCACATCACCTGGCAGCTCGGCCCCGGCGACCGCATCGGTCTCGTCGGGGTCAACGGCGCGGGGAAGACGTCCCTGCTGCGGGCGCTGGCGGAGGCCGCCCGCACCGGGGGCGAGGCGCAGCCCGCGGCCGGCGCCGTCCGCGTCGGCAAGACGGTCAAACTCGCCTACCTGTCCCAGGAGGTCGCCGAACTCGACCCGTCCTGGCGGGTGCTGCAGGCCGTGCAGGCGGTCCGGGAGCGGGTCGACCTCGGCAAGGGTCGCGAGATGACCGCCGGGCAGCTGTGCGAGACCTTCGGGTTCAGCAAGGAGAAGCAGTGGACGCCGGTCGGCGACCTGTCCGGCGGTGAGCGGCGGCGCCTCCAGCTGCTGCGCCTGCTGATGGACGAGCCCAACGTCCTCTTCCTCGACGAGCCCACCAACGACCTCGACATCGAGACCCTCACCCAGCTCGAGGACGTCCTCGACGGCTGGCCCGGCTCGATGATCGTCATCTCCCACGACCGGTTCTTCGTCGAGCGCACCACCGACCGGGTCTTCGCCCTCCTCGGCGACGGCACCCTGCGGATGCTGCCGCGCGGGATCGACGAGTACCTGGAGCGCCGCAAGCGGATGGAGGAGACCGCCGCCGCGGCGGCCTCCGTACCGGCCGCTCCGGCGCGGGGCGCCGCGCCGGAGAAGAGCGCCGCCGACCAGCGCGCCGCCAAGAAGGAACTCCAGAAGATCGAGCGGCAGCTCGACAAGATCTCCGAGAAGGAGACCGCGCTGCACGCCGCCATCGCCGAGCAGGCCACCGACTTCGCGAAAGTGGCCGAACTGGACGCCGAGCTGCGGGAGCTTTCCGGTCAGCGCGAGGAACTCGAGCTGCGCTGGCTGGAATTGGCGGAGGACGCCTGAGAGCGCCGGGCCGGTTCCGCGTGCAGGGGGGCGCGGGTGGCGTGAAGAGGGCGTGAAGGCGCGTAACGGGGGCATCACAGGCCGGTTCTCCCTTGGGAACAGGGGAGGGCGCGGCCCGGTGACCTGCCGGTGCCGGGTGATAGAAAGAGGCCGTCTGAAAACAGTATGAAGACGACTCTGAGTCCACCGGGTGCCTCAGGGCGTGGCTAAAAATCAGTGAGTAAGGGGGAACGCGCTGATGACTCAGCCGCCCAACCAGCCGCCTCAGGGCGGCTTCGGAGCGCCGCAGGATCCGCCGCCGGGAGGTGGCTTCGGGGCACCGACCCCGCCGCCCCCGCAGGGGGCGCCCCAGACGCCGCCGCCTCCGGCCGGGGCGCCGCAGCCGGGGTACGGATACCCGCAGCAGGCACCGCAGCAGCCGGGCCCGTACAACAGCGGACCGTACGCCTCCGGCCCCTACGGCCAGCCGCAGCAGCCGGGGCCGTACGGGCAGCAGCCCGGGTACGGATACCCGACGCAGCCGCAGTTCCCCGGGGCGCCCGGCACGCCGCCGCCCGGCGGGACCGGCTCCCGCAACCCGTTCAAGGGCAAGCCCGCCCTGGTCGTTGGCGCCGCCGTGGCCGCGCTGCTGCTGATAGGCGGCACCGTGTGGGCCGTCTCCGGCGGCGACGACGGGAAGAAGGACAAGAAGCCCGTCGCCCAGCAGACCGACGACCCCAAGCCGGACGCCTCAGGCGCCCCGGTCAACCCGGGCGACGGCAGCGGCGACGGCGGCGAGGACCCGGAGGACCTCAACGAGGGCCGCCAGGCCGGTGAGTCCAAGGTGCTCTGGTACAAGGAGGCGCCCGACGCGCCCGGTTCCGGCGCCGAGGCCCCCGGCATGTGGGTCACCGGCAAGACGGCCGTCAAGGCCGCCTACAAGGAGCTCTTCGCCTACAACGTCGCCGACGGCAAGCCCGCCTGGGAGGCCATCGCCTTCCCGCAGAAGATCTGCGCGGTCACCCAGGACAAGACGGCCGACGACAAGGTCGTCATCGCCTACATGAGCGGCAGCAGCGACCGCGCCAAGTGCAACCAGCTCCAGCTCGTCGACCTCGACACCGGCGAGAAGGGCTGGACGCAGGAGGTCGCCGAGGGCGCGCTGTTCGACTCCGTGCTCTCCATCGAGATGTCCCTCACCGGCGACACCCTGATGGTGGGCCGCTCGCAGTCCGGCACGGCGTACGACGTCACCAGCGGCAAGAAGCTGTTCGACTCCAAGAAGTACGGCGACGCGCCCTGCTTCCCCGGCGCCTTCGCGGGCGGCGAGCGGCTGCTCCAGGTCGCGTCCTGCGGCGCCGGCGGCGACAACGAGCACGACGAGCTCCGGGAGCTCGACCCGAAGACCGGCAAGGTGAAGTGGACCCAGAAGTTCGACAAGGGGTGGCGCGTCGAGCGCGCCTACTCCGTCGACCCGGTGGTCATCTACAGCACCAACGAGGACAAGAAGGCCTGGAACATCTCCGCCTTCACCGGTAGCGGAACGTTCCGCTCGCAGGTCACCGTCGACGAGGACTTCGCCCCCGGCTGCGGCTGGGCCATCCTCGCGCGCGACCTCCAGGGCTGCGAGGGCGTCGTCGTCGACGGCGACACCCTGTACCTGCCCACCAAGGCGACCACCGGAGCCAACGAGATCGTCGCGATCAGCCTCGACAGCGGCAAGGAGCGGTGGCGGGTCAAGTCCCCCGCCGGGGAGTCCATGCAGCCGCTGAAGGTGGAGGGCGGCAAGCTCGTCGCCTACGTCGACCCGTCGTACGACGCCGGCGGCCAGATCGTGGCGATTCCGGTCGGCGGCGGCAGCCACGAGCCGGCCAAGCTGATGCAGAACCCGCAGGGCGTCGCGGACATCGAGAACAGCTTCTTCAGCAAGTCGATCGACTGGGTCGACGGACGCTTCTACATCTCGACCACCCGGCTGACCGGCAACGACGAGTCGAAGGAGAAGTTGATGCTCGCCTACGGCAAGTGAGGGTCCCGCCCGTCCCCTTTCCGTCGCCCGTCGTCCCCTTCCCCGAGGTACTCACGCCATGACCCAGCCGCCTCCGCCGCCCAACCAGCCCCCGCAGCAGCCGGGGTTCGGGCCGCCGCAGGATCCTTCGCAGCAGCAGCCCGCGCAGTCTCCGCAGCAGCCGCCGTCCGCTCCGGCGGGCGGGCCTGATCTGAACAAGGCTCCCGAGCCGGGGTACGGCTATCCTCAGGCGCCGCAGCCGTCCGCGCCTCCGGCCGCCCCGCAGGGGCCGGGGTACGGGTATCCGCAGCAGCAGCAGCCGCCGGCCGCCGGGTACGGGTATCCGGGGCAGGCGCAGCCCGGGCCGTACGGGCAGCCGCAGCAGCCGGGTGCCTACGGGCAGCCGCAGCAGCCCGGGGCCTACGGGCAGCCCGGTTATGGCCAGCCCGGCTACGGGCAGCCCGGTTACGGGTATCCGCAGCCGGCGACCATGCCGATGCAGCCGCAGCCGGGGGGTGGCGGGAAGAAGTTCAACTCGCAGATCGCCATCATCGTCTCCGCGGTCGTGGCCATCGCCCTCATCGTCGGTGGCGGTGTCTGGTACGCGTCTTCGTCCGGCAAGGACGACGACAGCAAGAACACCGCCGGGGGCGACGGCAAGAACAAGACCAACGGTGGCGGCGGGGGTGAGAACGGCAGCGGCAGCGGCTCCTCCGGGGCCCAGGAGAAGGCGCCGGCCGACACCGGCTCCAAGGTGCTGTTCCAGGTGCCCGCGCCCAAGACGCCCAAGGACGTCACCAGCATCTCCACCGCCGGTTCCTGGCTGACCGACACGGTGTACGCCAAGAGCGGGATCGCCGAGGTCGTCGGGTACGACCGCGCCAAGGGCACCAAGAAGTGGACGATCGACCTGCCCGGACCGGTGTGCGAGGGCAGCGGCCGCACCACCGAGGACAACAAGACGGCGATCATCTTCAAGCCCGACATGCCGACGAAGGGCGACCCGCAGTCCTGCACGCAGGTCGCGGTGATCGACCTCGAGACGGGCAAGGAGGTCTGGACCAAGACCGCCCAGTCCGGCACGATGCCGATCAGCTTCAACAACGTCACCGTCAGCGGCGGCACCGTCGCGGCGGGCAGCACCAGCGGCGGCGCCGCCTGGGACGTCGCCACCGGCAAGCAGCTCTGGGCGCCGAAGACGTCCGACTCCTGCTACGACTCCGGGTACGCGGGCGGCGCGAAGCTCGTCGCGGTGCGCAAGTGCGGTGAGTACGAGGCGCGTCAGCTGCACATCCAGAACATCGACCCGAAGACCGGGAAGGTGATCACCGAGTACAAGATGGACGAGGGCATCGAGTACGCGGCCGTGGTCTCCACCGACCCGCTGGTCGTGGCCGCCGACGTCGGTGACTCCGCGGGTGACGGCAGCGGCATCTCGGACTTCTTCTCCGTCGACAACAAGACCGGCAAGCTGCGCACGCGCATCTCCGCGCCGGGCGAGGACTTCGCGGCGCGCTGCGACGCGATCTACAAGATCGAGAAGTGCAGCGGGCTGGCCGTCGGCAACGACCGGCTGTACATCGCCACCGAGGAGCACGACGGCAGCGGGGAGTCGTACGGCCAGACCAACGAGATCGTGGCCTTCGACCTGGCGACCGGCAAGCAGACCGGCCAGCGGGCCGACGCGGGCGACGACTACGAGATCTACCCGCTGCGGATGGACGGCAACAACGTCCTGGCGTACAAGCGTCCGCCGTACGACAAGGGCGGGCAGATCGTCAGCATCGACGGCGGCACCTTCAAGCAGACGACGCTGATGGAGAACCCGGCGACGGAGAACGTGCGGGACGTGGAGGCGCGGATGTCCCCGGACTACGCGGAGATCCTGTTCTCCAAGGGGGGTCTGTACATGTCGAGTGTGTACGCCAGTGACTTCTCGGCGGGAACGGACCGCAAGGAGTATCTGGTGATCGCGTTCGGTACGAGTTGATCGTCGGTCGGACAATTTCCACGGCCCCGTCCCTGTTCAGGGACGGGGCCGTGCGCGTACCGCTCATCATGGGCTCATCGGCACCGAATACGGGAAGTTCGGCGATCCGGGGCGATTCTCGCCGGTAGGGGGAGCGCGACGTCGAACAAGCGTGTAGCTTCCGGGGGCATCCGGGGGTGCGTTGGTCTGGGGGGTTGGTTGTTCGATGGGTGTGCGGCTGATGGTGGTCGACGACCACCGGTTGCTCGCCGAGGCGTTGGCCTCGGCGCTGAAGCTGCGGGGGCACCGGGTGCTGGCGGCCGCGGCGCCGGCGGCGGGGGCGGCGGATCTGGTGATCAGCAGGGCGCCGGAGGTGTGCCTGCTGGGGACGGCCGGGCCGGCGGAGCCGGGGGCGTTCGATCCGGTGGTGAAGATCAAGCGGGAGCGGCCGCAGGTGGCGGTGGTGGTGCTGGGGCCGGTGCCGTCGCCTCGGGGGATCGCGGCGGCTTTCGCGGCGGGGGCGTCGGGGTACGTGCGGCACGACGAGCGGATCGAGGGGGTCGAGCGGGCGATCATGAAGGCGCGGGCGGGGGAGGCCGCTGTGGCGCCGCAGTTGTTGCAGGGGGCGTTCGGGGAGCTGCTGAATCCGGTGGCTCAGCCGGATGACGAGGGGGCGCGGCTGTTGCAGATGCTGACGCCTCGGGAGGTGGAGGTGCTGGTGCGGGTCGCGGAGGGGGAGGACACGCGGCTGATCGCGGCGGGGATGGGGATCGCGCCGTCGACGGCGCGGACGCATGTGCAGCGGGTGCTGATGAAGCTGGGGGTGGGGTCCCGGCTGGAGGCGGCGGCACTGGCCGCCCGCACGGGCCTCCTGGACCGCGCGGGGCCGGTGGGTTGAACGCCTGGGGGCGGTGGGTGGTGCGGGGTCGTGTCGGGGGTGGACGTCCTCGGACTGGCGCGACTGTCCCGGCTGGAAGGGGCACAGGGCGCGGACGCGCCAGCCACTGCGGGCGACCACCCCCGCCCCGCCCCCTCCGCGCCGTAAGCGGCTAACCGCCGAACCCGCCACACCGCCGCACTCCGCGGGCAGTCGTGCCGCTGGGGCGGCACGGGTGGGCGCGACGGCACCCCGTTGGCGCCGGGCTGCGCAGACCCACCCCCGGCCCACACCCGCGCCGGGTACCGGTATGGCGCCGGGCGCCGCGAGGCCCGCGGCTACTCCTCCCGTTCCCCCGGCAGGGGCTCAGGCGGCGGAGCCGTCGGCCTCAGCTTCAGCCAGAGCAGGAACAGCAGGCCGAGGACCAGCATCCCCAACCCGGTCCACAGGTTGATGTTGACCCCCTGCGCCTTGTCGATGTCCGCGTCGGACGCGGTGAACCCCGCGATCGTCACGATCACGCCGTACAGGACGAACAGCCCACCGATGATCCGCCGGATGTCGAACAGCCGCGCGGCCGTCGTCGACCTGGTCTCCAGATCGGAGACCTGCTGCTGAAGATCACGCTCGGAAAAGTGCTCGGACATGGTCCCTCAATCCTCCCGCGTTCAGAACGAGAACGGGATGTAGCAGGCGGCGGCGAGAACGACGGCGCCCCAGCCCAGCAGCGCCGGCTTCCGGTACCACGCGTCGTCGCCCTCCGCGGGCGGCTCCGCCATGCCGGGTGAGCGCGTGCCGTAGACCAGGCCCTGGAGTTCGTCGGCGGGCTTGGGGGCGGTGAACAGGGACACCGCGACCATGACCACCGCGCCCGCCACGAAGCCGGCGATCGCGGAGACGAAGTTGGCGCCCTGGTCGGACGGGATGTCGATGATGCCCTGCTTGTAGATGACGAAGTAGTTGACCATCGCGGCGGTGGTGCCGGCGATCAGGCCCCAGAAGCCGGACTTCATCGAGGCGCGCTTCCAGAACATGCCGATGATGAAGACCACGAACATCGGCACGTTGAAGAAGGAGAACAGCGTCTGGAGGTAGCTCATGATGTTGGAGAAGGAGCTGGCCAGGAACGCCGTGCCGATGGAGGCGAGGACGCCGATCGCGGTGATCAGGCGGCCGAAGCGGACGTAGTAGGCGTCCTCGCGGTCGGTCACCACGTACCTCTGCCAGATGTCGGTGGTGAAGACCGTGTTGAACGAGGAGACGTTGGCCGCCATGCCGGCCATGAACGCGGCCAGCAGACCCGTGACGGCGATGCCGAGGACGCCGTTGGGCAGGAGCTGTTCCATCAGGTACGGGATGGCGTCGTTGTACTGCAGGTCAGAGTCGGGCGTGCCGATGCTGGGCACCAGCACCGCGGCGACCAGGCCCGGGATCATCACCAGGAACACGATGAAGATCTTCGGGAAGGCGGCGATGAGCGGGGTGCGCTGGGCCGCCGAGAGGTTCTTCGCGGACAGGGCGCGCTGCACCTCGGCGAAGTTGGTCGTCCAGTAGCCGAAGGAGAGGACGAAGCCGAGGCCGAGGACGATGGTCAGCCAGTTGGCGCCGAGCGGGTTGTCGCTGCCGATGCCGGTGCCGCCCCAGGCGGTCATGAAGTCGCCGCCGTGCGACGCGCTCAGGGAGTCGGACAGGCCGTCCCAGCCGCCGACGCTCTTCAGGCCGAGCACGGTGATGGGGATGAGCGCGGCCAGGATGACGAAGAACTGCAGGACCTCGTTGTAGATCGCGGAGGAGAGGCCGCCCAGGGTGATGTAGGCCAGGACGAAGAAGCCGGCGACGACGATGGCCACCCACTGCGGCCAGCCGAGCAGGGCCTCGACGACGATCGCCAGGGCGTACAGGTTGACGCCGGCGATCAGGATGGCGGCGGCCGCGAAGAGGATCGAGCTGAGCAGGTGGGCCGCTCTGTCGAAGCGCATCAGCAGGAACTCGGGGACCGAGCGGACCTTGCTGCCGTAGTAGAACGGCATCATCACCAGGCCCAGGAAGACCATCGCGGGGATGGCGCCGATCCAGTACCAGTGGGTCGTGTAGACGCCGTACTGCGCGCTGTTGGCCGCCATGCCGAGGATCTCGGTGGCGCCCAGGTTGGCGGCGACGAAGGCGAGGCCGGTGACCCAGGCGGGCAGGGAGCGGCCGGAGAGGAAGAAGTCGAGGCTGGTCTTGACCGAGCGGCGGGCCGCGAAGCCGATGCCCAGCACCACGACGAAGTAGATCCCGAGGATCGTGTAGTCCAGCCAGTTGGTGGGGAGTCGAAGCTCTGCGGCCAGATATGTGGGGGTTTGCATACACACTCGCTTCGTTCGCGAACTGATCCGGTGCGGAACCTATGCCTCTGTGTTCAGTAACTGAACACTTCTGGTGATGTTCTTTGTTTGATCGTGATGAGAGCCGCGCGCTGGTGAGTTGTGATGTGTTATGTTCGATTGTGTTGGGTGACTGGTGGGTGCAGAGGAGTGCCGCAGTGAAGAAGACCTCGACCCGGCTGGCCGACGGTCGCGAGCTCGTCTACTACGACCTGGGCGACGACACCGTGCGGGACGCCGTCGACCGCCGCCCGCTGGACGCCACCGTCACCACCTCCGAAGTGCGCCACGACGCGCTGCTGGGCGATTCCGTCGCCATCGCCTCCCACCGCCAGGGCCGCACCTACCACCCGCCGGCCGACGAATGCCCCCTCTGCCCCTCCCGGGGCGACCGGCTGAGCGAGGTCCCGGACTCCTCGTACGACGTGGTGGTCTTCGAGAACCGTTTCCCCTCCCTGGCCGGCGACTCGGGCCGGTGCGAGGTCGTCTGCTTCACCTCCGACCACCAGGCGTCCTTCGCCTCGCTGAGCGAGCCGCAGGCCCGGCTGGTGCTCGACGCCTGGACCGACCGGACCTCCGAGCTGTCGCATCTGCCCTCCGTCGAACAGGTCTTCTGCTTCGAGAACCGGGGAGCCGAGATCGGCGTCACCCTCCAGCACCCCCACGGGCAGATCTACGCCTACCCCTTCACCACCCCCCGCACCGCCCTGATGCTGCGCCAAGTGGCCGCACACAAAGAGGCGACCGGCGGGGAGAACCTCTTCGACGCCGTGCTGCAGCGGGAACTGACGGAGGAACGGATCGTCCTCCGGAGTGAACACTGGGTGGCCTTCGTGCCCTACGCGGCGCACTGGCCCTACGAGGTCCACCTCTACCCCCTGCGCCGGGTGCCCGACCTGCTCGGGCTGGACGAGGCGGCGCGCACAGAGTTCCCCCAGGTCTATCTGGAACTCTTGAAGCGCTTCGACCGGATCTTCGGGGAGAACGAGCCTCCGACGCCGTACATCGCGGCCTGGCACCAGGCCCCGTTCGGGCAGCTGGAGGACTTCGAGGGCGTGACGCGTGACGACTTCGCGCTGCACCTCGAGCTTTTCACCATCCGCCGCACGTCCGGCAAGCTGAAGTTCCTCGCGGGCTCCGAGTCCGGCATGAACGTGTTCATCAACGACGTGCCGCCGGAGCGCGCGGCCCAGCGACTGCGGGAGGTAGCGAGTTCATGAGCGGGAAGTACCTGGTCACCGGCGGTGCGGGGTATGTCGGCGGGGTCGTCGCCCAGCATCTGATCGAGGCCGGACACGAGGTCGTCGTCCTCGACAACCTGTCCACCGGGTTCCGGGAAGGCGTTCCCACGGGCGCGTCGTTCGTCGAGGGCGACATCCGCGACGCCGCCAAATGGCTGGACTCGTCGTACGACGGGGTGCTGCACTTCGCCGCCTTCTCACAGGTCGGCGAGTCGGTGGCGAAGCCCGAGAAGTACTGGGACAACAACGTCGGCGGCACCATGGCGCTGCTCGGCGCGATGCGCGAGGCGGGCGTGCGCCGGCTCGTGTTCTCCTCCACGGCCGCCACCTACGGCGAACCCGAGCAGGTGCCGATCACCGAGTCCGCGCCCACCCGGCCCACCAACCCCTACGGCGCCTCCAAGCTCGCCGTCGACCACATGATCAGCGGCGAGGCGGCCGCCCACGGGCTGGGCGCGGTCTCCCTGCGCTACTTCAACGTGGCCGGCGCGTACGGACGGCAGGGCGAGCGGCACGACCCCGAGTCGCACCTCATCCCGCTGGTGCTGCAGGTGGCCCAGGGCCGGCGCGAGTCGATCTCCGTCTACGGCGACGACTACCCGACGCCGGACGGCACCTGTGTGCGCGACTACATCCACGTCGCCGACCTGGCCGAGGCCCATCTGCTCGCGCTGGGGGCCGCCGCGCCGGGCGAGCACCTGGTCTGCAACCTCGGCAACGGCGAGGGCTTCTCCGTCCGCGAGGTCGTCGAGACGGTCCGCAAGGTCACCGGCCGGCCGATCCCCGAGGTCGTGGCCCCGCGCCGGGGCGGCGACCCGGCGGTCCTGGTCGCGTCGGCCGCCACGGCCCGCGAGAGGCTGGGCTGGAATCCGTCGCGCACGGACCTCGCGGGGATCGTCGCCGACGCGTGGGAGTTCGCGCAGCAGCGCGCCGAGCAGACCGACTAGAACGTCACGAAGGGGCAGGGGTCAGGGCATGAGCGAGTCCAGCGAGGCCGTCGCGGGGTCCGTCGCCGAGCGGTTCGAGGAGCTGTACGGTGCCGCGCCGGACGGGGTGTGGGCGGCACCGGGCCGGGTCAACCTCATCGGTGAGCACACCGACTACAACGACGGCTTCGTCATGCCGTTCGCCCTGCCGCACACCGCGGTCGCCGCGGTGACCCGGCGGGACGACGGAGTGCTGCGGCTGCACTCCGCGGACGTGGACGGGCCGGTCGTGGAACTGGCGGTGGACGCCCTGACCCCCGAGTCCGACAGGCGGTGGACCGCCTACCCGGCGGGCGTGGTGTGGGCGCTGCGCGAGGCCGGGCACACCGTGACCGGCGCGGACATCCACCTGGCCTCGAGCGTCCCGGCGGGGGCGGGCCTGTCGTCCTCGGCGGCCCTGGAGGTCGTCGTCGCGCTCGCCCTGAACGACCTGTTCGGCCTCGGCCTGCGCGGCTGGCAGCTGGCCCGGCTGTGCCAGCGCGCGGAGAACGTCTACGTCGGCGCCCCCGTCGGCATCATGGACCAGACGGCCTCGGCGTGCTGCGAGACCGGTCACGCCCTGTTCCTCGACACCCGCGACCTCTCCCAGCGCCAGATCCCCTTCGACCTGGCCGCCGAGGGCATGCGCCTGCTCGTCGTCGACACCCAGGTCAAGCACAGCCACAGCGAGGGCGAGTACGGCAAGCGCCGCGCGGGCTGCGAGAAGGGCGCGGCCCTGCTGGGCGTCGACGCCCTGCGGGACGTCCCGTACGCGGAACTGGACGCGGCGCTCGGGCGGCTGGGCGACGAGGAGGAGGTCCGCCGCCTGGTCCGGCACGTGGTGACGGAGGACCAGCGGGTGGAGAGGGTGGTCCGGCTGCTGGAGTCGGGCGAGACCCGCGCCATCGGCCCGGTCCTGGTCGAGGGCCACGCCTCCCTCCGCGACGACTTCCGCGTCTCCTGCCCGGAACTCGACCTGGTGGTGGACACCGCCGTCACCGCCGGCGCCCTCGGCGCCCGGATGACCGGCGGCGGCTTCGGCGGCTCGGCCATCGTCCTGGCCGAGGAGGCGGACGTCCCCGCCGTCACCAAGGCGGTGGAAGAGGCCTTCGCGGCGGCCGGCTTCGCCGCTCCCCGCGTCTTCGAGGCGGTGCCCTCGGCGGGCGCGCGGCGCGTGCGCTGACCGCTCAGCGCAGCTGTTTGGTGAGGGTGTACTCCGTGATCCCCGGCGGGTAGTCGGGGATCACGCAGACCACCTCGTAGCCCTGGCGCCGGTAGAAGTCCGGGGCCTGGAAGTCCCAGGTCTCCACGCGGGAGGCCGTGCAGCCGCGTCCGGCGGCGACGCGTTCCGCCTCGGCGAGGAGCGAGGAGCCCAGGCCCGCTCCCCGGTGGCGGTCGTCGACCCAGAGGTACGTCACGTGCAGCCAGGCCGTCCAGGTGTGGCCGACCAGGCCGCCGGCCAGCTCGCCGTTCGCATCCGACGCCCACACGTGCAAAGGCGATTCGCGTGCGGCCGGGGTTCCGCGCAGGGCGCGCAGGACCGCCGAGGCCGCGGTGTTGGTGTCCCTCAGCCGCCTGTGGAGCAGATCGCGTCGGGCTTTGTCGACTTCTGTCTCAAGACGAAACATGCGGCTCACCATAAACGCGTCAGGCCGCCAGTTCTGCAAATCCGCTTCCGCTCCCGGCCCCCGCCCGTACCCTGATGAACAGCGCCGGTGGGGGCCGGCGCCGTTCCGGGGGCGAGACGGTCGGGTACGGCGTCCGGGGCGGGGGTGGCGGTTGTCGCGCGGCGGCGGCCGTGCGGCCGCGGCGGCCCGTCCCGGGTCAGGTGAGTGCAGTGACAGGGGCCTCGGCGTCGTACCCGCGCCGGTGTCGACCTCCGACGATGGGGTAGTCCCCTGCTCTGTGAGGAGCTCGGGGAAGGGGGTTTCGTGGTGCGCATTCGAGTCCTGGTCGTCGACGACCACCGCATCTTCGCGGAGTCGCTGGCCGCGGCCCTGGCCGCAGAGCCCGACGTCGACGTGTCCGCGGCGGGCAGCGGCCCGGCCGCGCTGCGCTGCCTGGAGCGGGCGGCCGCCGAGGGGCGGCGGTTCGACGTGCTCCTCGTCGACGCCGATCTGGGCGGCAAGGTGCCGGGCGGCCGGCCGGCCGTGCCCGTGCAGGCCGGTGACGAGGACGGGCTCGTCGACGGGATGTCGCTGGTCACCGGGGTGCGTTCGGCGCAGCCGCTGGTGAGGATCGTGGTCCTCGCCGAGAAGGACGACCCGGCCCGTGCCGCGCTCGCGCTGCAGGCGGGCGCCTCCGGGTGGGTGGCCAAGGACTGCTCGCTGAACCGTCTGCTCACCGTCATCCGGGGCGTGCTGCGCGACGAGACGCATCTGCCGCCCGCCCTGCTGACCGGGGTGCTGCGGGAGTTGACCGCGGCCCGGCGGCACCGCACCGAGAGCGAACGGCTCGTGGAGTCCCTCACCCCGCGCGAGCGGGAGGTGCTGCGGTGCATGGTCGCGGGACTGGGGCGCAAGGCCGTCGCCGAGCGCCTGTACCTGTCCCCGCACACCGTGCGGACCCATATGCAGAACGTGCTCGGGAAACTGGGCGTGCACTCCACGCTGGCCGCGGTGGCCCTCGCCCGGCGGGCGGGTGTCGGGCCCGTCGACCTAACCGGGGATGTTGTCGAACGGGGCGGTCAACTGGCGTAGCAGACCGGCGAGTTCGCCGCGCTGGGCGCGGGTGAGTTCCGCCAGGATCGCCCGCTCCTGCGCCAGCAGTCCGGCCAGCGCCTGATCGGCCCGGTCGCGGCCCTCGGCCGTGAGGCGGACCAGCACACCGCGCCGGTCGCTGGGGTCGGGCAGCCGCTCCACCAGGCCCTTCTTGGTGAGGCGGTCGATGCGGTTGGTCATCGTGCCCGAGGTGACGAGCGTCTGCGTGAGGAGCTGCCCCGGGGAGAGCTGGTACGGGGTGCCCGCGCGGCGCAGCGCGGTCAGCACGTCGAACTCCCAGGACTCCAGCCCGTGCTCGGTGAAGGCGAGCCGGCGTGCCCGGTCCAGGTGCCGGGCCAGTCTGCTCACCCGGCTGAGCACCTCGAGCGGTTCCACGTCGAGGTCCGGGCGCTCCCGGCGCCACGCTGCGACCAGCCGATCGACCTCGTCCTCCATGGCGATCAGTGTAGTGGTTGTGTCGATGTGAAGTCTCTTGATGTGAAGTCTCTTGACGTCGAGATGTCTGGGGAGTGAGGGTGGGTACCCGTCCACCACCCCCGGGAGGCCCCATGTCCGCAGCAGCCGCCACCCCCGCCTGGGACCCCGCCCAGTACCTGCGTCACGCCGGACACCGCGCCCGGCCCTTCACCGACCTGCTCGCCCGCGTCCCCGGCCTCCCGGGCGACCCGCCCCGCGTCGCCGACCTCGGCTGCGGCGCCGGCAACGTGACCGCGCTGCTCGCCGGCCGCTGGCCGACGGCCCGGATCACCGGCTACGACAACTCGCCCGAGATGCTCGGCAGGGCCCGCGCCGACCACGGGGGCCCGGTCTCCGGGGGCGGCCGGCTCGACTTCGCCCACGCCGACGTCCGGACCTGGACCCCGGACGAGCCGTACGACCTGATCGTCAGCAACGCCACGCTGCAGTGGGTCCCGGGACACGTGGAGAGGTTCGCCGACTGGATCGCCGGGCTCGCCCCCGGCGGCACCTTCGCCTTCCAGGTGCCCGGCAACTTCGACGCCCCCAGCCACACCCTGATGCGCGACATCGCCGGCTCCCCGCGCTGGCGCGACCGCCTGGACGGCGTCCTGCGCCACGACGACGCCGTGCTCCGCCCCGAGGCCTACCTGGAGCACCTGACCGCCCTGGGCTGCGCGGCCGACGCCTGGGAGACGACCTACGTCCACCTGCTGACCGGCGAGGACCCGGTCCTCGACTGGGTGAAGGGCACCGGACTGCGCCCCGTCCTCACCGCCCTCGCCGACGACCCGCGGGCCCGGGACGCCTTCGTCGCCGAGTACCGCACCGCCCTGCGCGCCGCCTACCCGACGGGCCCCCACGGCACCCCGTTCCCCTTCCGCCGCGTCTTCGCCGTCGCGCGCAAGGGGAGTTGATCTCAGGGCGTGCGGCTCGAGAACGATCGCAGTGCGCTACCGGTTCAGCTCTTCCGGTGGCCTATCAGCCGGGGCTTGGGCTCCAGGCCGTCCAGACCGTGCCAGGCCAGGTTGACCAGGTGCGCGGCCACCTCCGCCTTCTTCGGCTTGCGGACGTCCAGCCACCACTGGCCGGTCAGGGCCACCATCCCGACCAGGGCCTGCGCGTACAGCGGCGCCAGCTTCGGATCGAAGCCCCGGCTCTTGAACTCGCGGCCCAGGATGTCCTCCACCTGGGTGGCGATGTCCGAGATCAGCGAGGCGAACGACCCCGTCGACTGGGGGATGGGGGAGTCCCGGACCAGGATGCGGAAACCGTCCGTGTACTCCTCGATGTAGTCGAGGAGCGCGAACGCCGCCTGCTCGCACAGCTCCCGCGGATGGCCCGCCGTCAGCGAACCGGTCACCATGTCCAGCAGGCGCCGCATCTCCCGGTCCACCACCACGGCGTACAGACCCTCCTTGCCGCCGAAGTGCTCGTACACCACCGGCTTGGAGACCCCGGCCCGCGCCGCGATCTCCTCCACCGACGTGCCCTCGAAGCCCTTCGCCGCGAAGAGGGTGCGGCCGATCTCCAGCAGCTGCTGGCGGCGCTCCGCACCGGTCATCCGGGTGCGGCGGGCGCGCCGGGGCTTCTCGCTGTTCGGGGTGCTGCTGGAGTCGGTGGCCACACCGACCATCATGCCGCCTCGACGCGTTCCTTCCCGCGCCGGACGCTGTCTTCCGCGGAGTTCCGGCGCGAATCGATACGCGAGCGTGACGGCCACCGCACGTCGTACGCCCAGCCCAGCTGCTCGAACCAGCGGATCAGCCGGGCCGAGGAATCCAGCTGCCAGCGCTCCACGCCGTGCCGCGCGGACGTCGGGTCGGCGTGGTGCAGGTTGTGCCAGGACTCACCGCACGACAGCACCGCCAGCCACCACACGTTGCCCGAACGGTCCCGCGACTTGAAGGGTCGCCGGCCCACCGCGTGACAGATCGAGTTGATCGACCACGTCACGTGGTGCAGCAGCGCCACCCGCACCAGCGAGCCCCAGAAGAAGCCCGTGAACGCGCCCCACCACGACATGGTGACCAGACCGCCGATCACCGCCGGCAGCGCCAGCGACACCAGGGTCCACAGGATGAACTGCCGGGAGATCGCCCGCAGCGCCGGGTCCTTGATCAGATCCGGGGCGTACTTGTCCTGCGGGGTCTGCTCCTCGTCGAACATCCAGCCGATGTGCGCCCACCACAGGCCCTTCATCAGCGCCGGGACCGTCTCGCCGTACTTCCACGGCGAGTGCGGGTCGCCCTCCGCGTCGGAGAACTTGTGGTGCTTGCGGTGATCGGCCACCCACCGCACCAGCGGGCCCTCCACCGCCATCGACCCGGCGATCGCCAGCGCGATCTTCAGCGGCCGCTTCGCCTTGAACGAACCGTGCGTGAAGTGACGGTGGAAACCGATCGTGATGCCGTGGCACCCGAGGTAGTAGAAGAACACCAGCAGACCGAGGTCCAGCCAGCTCACCCCCCAGCCCCACGCCAGCGGCACCGCCGCCACCAGCGCAAGGAAGGGGACGATGATGAAGAGCAGCAGCGTGATCTGCTCGAGGGAGCGCTTGCGCTCACCGCCCAGCGTGGCGGAGGGCATGGCGTCGTCGGACCGGGGTTGCTTCGGGGCTTCGTCGAGCACGTCGGAGCTTGAGGTCATGCGTGTCCCCTGTGGGGTATGTGGACTGAGGGTGGGTGCCGCACCGCCGGAGACGCAACTCACACCTACGCCTCCGTAACCTACGGCAACGTAAGTATGGCAGTGCGTCGCCCGGCGGCAAGAGCCCGCGAGTCTGCGCGTCCGGGTCGGCACCTATCCTTGAAGTCGGTCGGACAGCGCGGTCCGCTCTGATTTCTTCCCGGACGTCCGGCCCGTAAGCGGCGCACGCCGCGCGAGACGCACGCCGGGTTCCCTCCCGGACGAGCTTCAACACTGCAAGGAGCCGCACCTGTGAGCAGTGCCGACGACCAGACCGTATCCACGGCGACCACGAGCAGCGAACTGCGTGCCGACATCCGCCGACTGGGTGACCTCCTGGGCGAGACCCTGGTGCGACAGGAGGGCCCGGAACTCCTCGACCTCGTCGAGAAGGTGCGCCGGCTCACCCGTGAGGACGGCGAAGCCGCCGCCGAACTGCTGCGAGGCACCGAACTGCAGACCGCGGCCAAGCTGGTCCGCGCGTTCTCCACCTACTTCCACCTCGCCAACGTCACCGAGCAGGTGCACCGCGGCCGCGAACTGCGCGCCCGCCGCGCCGCCGAGGGCGGACTGCTCTCCCGCACCGCCGACCGCCTCAAGGACGCCGACCCCGAGCACCTGCGCGACACCGTCCGCAACCTCAACATCCGGCCCGTCTTCACGGCCCACCCCACCGAGGCCGCCCGCCGCTCCGTCCTCAACAAGCTCCGCCGGATCGCCGCGCTCCTCGACACCCCGGTCATCGAGTCCGACCGCCGCCGCCTCGACACCCGGCTCGCCGAGAACATCGACCTCGTCTGGCAGACCGACGAACTGCGCGTGGTCCGCCCCGAACCCGCCGACGAGGCCCGCAACGCCATCTACTACCTCGACGAACTCCACGCCGGCGCCGTCGGCGACGTCCTCGAGGACCTGACCGCGGAACTCGAGCGCGTCGGCGTCCACCTCCCCGACGACACCCGCCCCCTCACCTTCGGCACCTGGATCGGCGGCGACCGCGACGGCAACCCCAACGTCACCCCCCAGGTCACCTGGGACGTCCTCATCCTCCAGCACGAACACGGCATCAACGACGCCCTGGAGATGATCGACGAACTGCGCGGCTTCCTCTCCAACTCCATCCGCTACACCGGAGCCACCGAGGAACTCCTCACCTCCCTCCGGGCCGACCTCGACGCCCTCCCCGAGATCAGCCCCCGCTACAAGCGCCTCAACGCCGAGGAGCCCTACCGGCTCAAGGCCACCTGCATCCGGCAGAAGCTGGAGAACACCAAGCTCCGCCTCGCCAAGGGCACCACGCACGAACCCGGCCGCGACTACCTCGGCACCGGCGAACTCCTCGCCGACCTGCGGATCATCCAGGCCTCCCTGCGCGAACACCGCGGCGGACTCTTCGCCGACGGCCGCCTCGCCCGCACGATCCGCACCCTCGCCGCCTTCGGCCTCCAGCTCGCCACCATGGACGTACGGGAACACGCCGACGCCCACCACCACGCCCTCGGCCAGCTGTTCGACCGGCTCGGCGAGGAATCCTGGCGCTACGCCGACATGCCCCGCGACTACCGCGGCAAGCTCCTCGCCAAGGAACTGCGCAGCAGGAGGCCGCTCGCCCCCACCCCCGCGCCCGTCGACGCGGCCGGCGAGAAGACCCTCGGCGTCTTCCAGACCGTCAAGCGGGCCCTGGCCGTCTTCGGACCCGAGGTCATCGAGTCCTACATCATCTCCATGTGCCAGGGCGCCGACGACGTCTTCGCCGCCACCGTCCTCGCCCGCGAGGCCGGACTCATCGACCTGCACGCCGGCTGGGCGAAGATCGGCATCGTCCCCCTCCTGGAGACCACCGACGAGCTCAAGGCCGCCGACACCATCCTCGAGGACATGCTCGCCGACCCCTCCTACCGGCGCCTGGTCGCCCTCAGGGGCGACGTCCAGGAGGTCATGCTCGGCTACTCCGACTCCTCCAAGTTCGGCGGCATCACCACCAGCCAGTGGGAGATCCACCGCGCCCAGCGCCGGCTGCGCGACGTCGCCCACCGCTACGGCGTCCGTCTGCGCCTCTTCCACGGCCGCGGCGGCACCGTCGGACGCGGCGGCGGCCCCACCCACGACGCCATCCTCGCCCAGCCCTGGGGCACCCTCGAAGGCGAGATCAAGGTCACCGAACAGGGCGAGGTCATCTCCGACAAGTACCTCATCCCGGCCCTCGCCCGCGAGAACCTCGAACTCTCCGTCGCCGCCACCCTCCAGGCGTCCGCCCTGCACACCGCGCCCCGCCAGTCCGTCGAGGCACTCGCCCGCTGGGACGCCGCCATGGACGTCGTCTCCGACGCCGCCCACACCACCTACCGCAAGCTGGTCGAGGACCCCGACCTGCCGACGTACTTCCTGGCCTCCACCCCCGTCGACCAGCTCGCCGACCTGCACCTGGGCTCACGGCCCTCCCGCCGCCCCGGCTCCGGCGTCTCGCTCGACGGACTGCGCGCCATCCCCTGGGTCTTCGGCTGGACCCAGTCCCGGCAGATCGTCCCCGGCTGGTACGGCGTCGGCTCCGGCCTCAAGGCACTGCGCGAGGCCGGCCTCGACACCGTGCTCGACGAGATGCACCAGCAGTGGCACTTCTTCCGCAACTTCATCTCCAACGTGGAGATGACCCTCGCCAAGACCGACCTGCGCATCGCCGGGCACTACGTCGACACCCTCGTCCCCGACGAGCTCCAGCACGTCTTCGACGCCATCAAGGCCGAACACGAACTCACCGTCGCCGAGGTCCTGCGGGTCACCGGCGAACAGGAACTCCTCGACGCCGACCCCGTCCTCAAGCAGACCTTCTCCATCCGCGACGCCTACCTGGACCCCATCTCCTACCTCCAGGTCGCCCTCCTCAAGCGCCAGCGCGACGCCGCCGCCGCAGGCGAACAGCCCGACCCGCTGCTCGCCCGCGCCCTGCTGCTCACCGTCAACGGAGTCGCGGCCGGCCTGCGCAACACCGGCTGACCCACCGGCACGAAAAGGGTGCCCCCGGCCTCGCACGAGGCCGGGGGCACCCTTTTCGTTCCCCACGCCGTCACACCGCCAGGAACGCCCCCGTCAGCAGCACCGCCCCCAGCGACGCCATCACCCACGCCCACCGCGTCCGCAACAGCCCGCCCGCCACCACCACCGACGCGAGCAGCAACGCGCCACCCAGCGGAACCCAGGCGTACAGCACCCCCGCGGGACCCGAGCGGACGGCCTCCCCGCCACCCGGCTTCAGCACCACCGCGTACGTCCGGCCCTTCTCCACCGCCACCGAGTCCTCCAGCCGGACCTCGGCACGCGGCTGCGACCCCCCGGACACCGGCGTGTACGGACCCGTACAGATCCCCTCACCGCACCGCGCCACCTCGACCGTGCCGCGCTCGCGCCCCTTCGGCAGCATCACGTGCTGCGCCGTACCCCACGACGCCCACACACCCGCGATCAGGATCAGCGCGGCGACCGTGCCCATCACCGCGAACCGGCCGAAACGCAGGGCGGAGGAGCCACGGGAGGAACGGGCAGCGGGAGACATGGCGGAGATCCTTGGCCATGACCTTGCGGCCGGTCAACTCGACCGGGCCCGGCAGGCACCGAAGGCACGACAAGTCGGCCGATGCACCCCTCAGCAGGTCACGAGTTGTACGTCCCCTGCGCCCGCTCCAGACCCTCGATCACCAGACACTCCACCGCGTCCGCCGCCCGGTCCACGAAGTAGTCCAGCTCCTTGCGCTCCGCCGACGCGAAGTCCTTCAGCACGAAATCCGCCACCTGCATCCGCCCCGGCGGCCGCCCGATCCCGAACCGCACCCGGTGGTAATCCCGCCCGAACGCCTTCGTCATCGACTTCAGCCCGTTGTGACCGTTGTCCCCGCCACCCAGCTTCAGCCGCAGCGTCCCGTAGTCGATGTCCAACTCGTCATGGACCGCCACCACACGCTCCACCGGCACCTTGTAGAACTCCCGCAGCGCGTTCACCGGCCCGCCCGACAGATTCATGTACGACATCGGCTTCGCCAGCACCACCCGCCGGCCCGCCGGCCCCGGCGGTCCGATCCGGCCCTCCACGACCTGCGCCTGCGCCTTCCCCGCCCGCTTGAACCGGGCCCCGATCCGCTCCGCCAGCAGATCCGCCACCATGAACCCCACATTGTGGCGGTTCATCGCGTACTCCGGCCCCGGATTGCCCAGCCCCACGATCAGCCAGGGACCCGCCGCACCGGCCGCCGCATCCGTCGTCACGTCCATGTCTCCTTCACCCGCGCCCTCGCGCACGCCTCTACCAGCACGTCGGCCGCTGCCCCGCACGGGAACAGCGGCCGACGAAACGACGACTCAGGAAGAGGATCAGGCCTCGGCGCCCGCTTCGCCCTCACCCTCGGCACCCTCGGCGGGCGCCTCCTCGGCCTGCGCGGCCAGAACCTGGAGGACCACCGCGTCCTCCTCGACGGCCAGCGTCACACCGCTCGGCAGCGAGATGTCCTTCGCCAGGACGGCGGCACCGGCCTCCAGACCCTCCACGGACACCGTCACGCTCTCCGGGATGTGCGTGGCCTCGGCCTCGACCGGCAGCGCGGACAGCACGTGCTCCAGCAGGTAACCACCCGGGGCCAGCTCACCCTCGGTCTGCACCGGGATCTCGACCTGGACCTTCTCGCCGCGCTTCACCAGCAGCAGGTCCACGTGCTCCAGGAAACCCTTGATCGGGTCACGCTGAACCGACTTCGGGATCGCCAGCTCGTTCGACTTGCCGTCGATGTCCAGCGCGATCAGCACGTTCGGCGTACGCAGCGCCATCAGCAGCTCGTGACCCGGGAAGGTCAGGTGCCGCGGGTCCGAACCGTGCCCGTACAGAACACCCGGAACCTTGTTGTCACGGCGGATACGGCGCGCCGCACCCTTGCCGAACTCGTCGCGCGTGGCGGCGGAGATCTTCACCTCGGACATAGTCACTCCTCGAAGTCAGAAACGGACGTGGTCACCCGGCCACGAACGGCCTGCTACGAAGAGCGCGTCGATAACGGACCACCGCACCCGCTCCATGAAAAGCGGTACGGCCTCCCTCGCCGAGCAACTTCAGCAGTCTACTCGGACCAGGAGGCCGCACCCAAAACGATCAGCGGGAGACCCGGCGCCACGACACAGTGCAGAACCCTTACTGCACCGCAGCGGCACCCCTACTGCTCGTCGAACAGACTCGTCACCGAACCGTCCTGGAACACCTCACGCGCCGCACGCGCGATCGTCGGCGCGATCGACAGCACCTTGATCTTGTCCAGCGACTCACTCAGCTCACCCGGCGTCGGCAGCGTGTTCGTGAACACGAACTCACTCACCCGCGAGTTCTTCAGCCGGTCCGCCGCGGGACCCGACAGCACACCGTGCGTCGCCGTCACTATGACGTCCTCCGCACCATGCGCGAACAACGCGTCCGCCGCCGCACAGATCGTGCCACCCGTGTCGATCATGTCGTCGACCAGGACGCAGATACGCCCCTTCACATCACCGACGACCTCGTGCACCGTGACCTGGTTCGCCACGTCCTTGTCCCGCCGCTTGTGCACGATCGCCAGCGGCGCACCCAGCCGGTCGCACCACCGGTCCGCGACCCGCACCCGGCCCGCGTCCGGAGACACCACCGTCAGCTTCGAACGGTCCACCTTCGCACCCACGTAGTCCGCCAGCAGCGGCAACGCGAACAGATGGTCCACCGGCCCGTCGAAGAAACCCTGGATCTGATCCGTGTGCAGATCCACCGCCAGCAGCCGGTCCGCACCCGCCGTCTTCATCAGGTCCGCGATCAGACGCGCCGAAATCGGTTCACGACCCCGGTGCTTCTTGTCCTGCCGCGCGTAACCGTAGAACGGCACGATGACCGTGATGGACCTCGCCGACGCCCGCTTCAACGCGTCGATCATGATCAACTGCTCCATGATCCACTTGTTGATCGGAGCCGTGTGGCTCTGGATCAGGAAGCAGTCGGCACCACGAGCCGACTCCTGATACCGCACATAGATCTCGCCATTGGCGAAGTCGAAGGCCTTCGTCGGGACGACCCCGACACCCAGCTGGTGGGCGATTTCCTCGGCAAGCTCGGGGTGGGCGCGGCCGGAGAAGAACATCATCTTCTTCTCGCCGGTCGTCTTGATCCCGGTCACAGCACTGTCTCCTCAGAGGTGTCGCAGCAGGTGGGGGTGCGCATGTGCACTTATCACGGTACGCCCTGTCCGAAGGGGCGGAATCCGGTCACTCCTCGGCAGCCGACCCCCGGGACGCCGCCTCCGCCGCCTTCGCGGCAGCACTCCCAGGACGCTTTCGAGCCACCCAACCCTCGATATTCCGCTGCTGACCGCGGGCCACGGCCAGCGAACCCGGCGGCACATCCTTCGTGATCACCGAGCCGGCAGCCGTATAAGCACCGTCCCCCACCGTGACAGGCGCCACAAACATGTTGTCCGAACCCGTCTTGCAGTGCGACCCGACCGTCGTGTGGTGCTTGTGCTCCCCGTCATAGTTGACGAACACACTCGCCGCACCGATGTTCGAAAAATCGCCGATCGTCGCATCACCCACATACGACAGATGCGGAACCTTCGTCCCCTCACCGATCGACGCGTTCTTCGTCTCCACATACGTACCGATCTTGCCCTTACGGCCCAACCGCGTCCCCGGCCGCAGATACGCGAACGGACCCACCGACGCCTCGGCACCCACCTCGGCACCCACCGCCACCGTGTTGTCCACCCGCGCCCCCACACCCACCCGGGTGTCCGTCAGCCGCGAATTCGGACCCACCTCACACCCCTCGGCCAAAAGCGTCACACCCAGCAACTGCGTCCCCGGATGCACCACCACGTCCTGACCGAACGACACCGTCACATCCACCCACGTCGTCGCCGGATCGACCACCGTCACCCCCGACAACATCGCCGCCGTCAGCAACCGGTCGTTCAGGATCCGCCGCGCCTCCGACAACTGCACCCGGTTGTTGATCCCCGCGATCTCCCGGTGATCCCCCGCCACCGACGCACCCACCCGGTGCCCCGCCGCACGCAGAATCCCCAGCACATCCGTCAGGTACTCCTCACCCTGACTGTTGTCCGTCCGCACCCTCTTCAACGCGTCCGCCAGCAACGCCCCGTCGAACGCGAACACACCCGAGTTGATCTCCCGGATCTCCCGCTGCGCCCCCGACGCGTCCTTGTGCTCCACGATCGCGGTCACCGCACCGCTGTCGTCCCGCACGATCCGCCCGTACCCGGTCGCGTCCGGCACCTCGGCCGTCAGCACGGTCACCGCGTTGCCGTCCGCCGCGTGCGTCGCCGACAGCCGCCGCAGCGTCTCACCGGTCAGCAGCGGGGTGTCACCGCAGACGACGACCACCGTCCCGTCCACGGAACCGCCCAGCTCCTCCAGGCCCATCCGCACCGCGTGCCCGGTGCCGTTCTGCTCCGCCTGCACCGCGGTGCGGACGTCGGGGGCGATCCCCGCAAGGTGCGCGGTGACCTTCTCGCGGGCGTGCCCCACGACGACGACCAGATTCTCCGGCTCCAGCTCACCGGCTGCGGCGAGCACATGACCCACCAGGGAACGGCCACAGATGTCGTGCAGGACCTTCGGTGTGGCCGACTTCATACGGGTGCCCTCACCCGCTGCGAGAACGACTACGGCTGCCGGGCGATTGGCGCTCACGGGATGCCCTTCGGCTGTGTTGGGGTGGGGTGACATCCGCAGGATACCGGGGTGTTTCCGGAGGGAGACATGAGAGCGGGCCCCGACCCGGTGACCGGTCGGGGCCCTGACTCGAGCTCGGCTCCCCTGCCAGGACTCGAACCTGAAATGATCCATCCAAAGTGGATAGTGTTGCCGATTACACCACAGGGGATAATCAACCCGGCTAAACGGACATTTGGTCAGTCTGCTGGGTGGCTCCCAACACTATGCCGTACCAGGAGCCTTCGATGCGACGGTACAGGTCGGCGCTCTTGAGCACTTTGATCACGAGGCACCCGCGGTAGCCGTCGCCCACGTTCTTCCGCACCGTCTTGGGGTTGTGGCGCTTGAGCGTCGTCTTGTTGAACGCGGAGCGGTCGGCTCCGGTGAGCTCGGCCCAGTAGTCCTCCGCGCCGGAGACGTCGGCGTTCTCGTGGATCATGACGTTGAACCGGAGTCGTTCCCGCTCGATGCCGAGTATGTCGAGCCAGCTGAGGTACACCTGGATCATTCCCGGGTCGCTGTTGACGAAGACGACGTTCTCGCGTCGGTCGTACGGCTTGTCCTTGGAGCCTTCCGCCCAGTAGAGGCCGACTCCCAGTAGGAACAGTTCTCGGGGCGTCAGGTTGCCGACCGCCTGTTTGGCTTGCTGCTTGGTCCGCTGCCGTTCCTCCTCGCGTCGTCGGAGCGTGGCTTCCCAGCCTCTCCTCGCGATCGCCGAAGCCTCCTCGGGGCTCCGCTTCCGCTCCGGCTTCGGCAGGTCCCTCACCCACAGCGAGATCGAGCTCTTGGAGCAGCCCAGCTCGACCTGGATCCGGTCGTACGTCCAGCCCCGGAGCCGTAGCTCCCTCGCCTTCTCGCGCAGGTCGTCCCTGGCGTTCGGTCGTTTCGTCCATTCCGGGGCCGGCTCGCCCCGGAGGAGGCGGTTGAGGATGTCGTTGTTGTCGACGTGGAGCCGGTCGCGGATCTGGCGACGGCTCAGTCCCGCCCGTCGCAGCGCCACCGCCCGCTCCCGCAGGCCCTCGAAGTCGGCGTACTTGCCTGGTGCGTGTGTCACGTCCCTACCGTCCGGGCGGAATGGGCGCTTCCCCTCTCGAACGGTGATCGATTCAGCAGTTCGAGGGATTCCAGGGCGTATCGCGTCCGAAGGGTCACCCTGTGTGGTGTGGCGCGGTCGTGGAAACTCGCCGGATTTGGGGCGCCGCGCGCCCGTAGGCTGGTCGCATGACCACGACGGGGGAAGAGCTTGTGACGGCCCGGGGAGGGCCGTGGTGGTGGGAGCGGCGGCGCAGTGCCGTGCTCGATGTGGGGCTCGCGGTGGTGTCCGCGCTGGAGTGTGGGCTGGAGGGGGTCCCGTTCGCGCGGGAGGCGGGGATTCCGGTCCCTGTGGGGGTGGTCTTCGGTCTCCTGGCCGGGTCCGTGCTGCTGGTGCGGCGGAAGTGGCCGATCGCGGTGGTGCTGGTGGCGATCGCCGTGACGCCGGCCGCGATGGGGTTCCTGATGGGGATCGTCGGTCTGTATTCGCTGGCGGCGTCGGAGGTGCCGCGGCGGATCATCGGGTCGCTGGCGGGGATGCAGCTGGTGGGTGTGCTCGTCGTGATGTTCGTGCGGATGCGGCAGGACATGGCGAAGGGGGATGTGGACGTCGGGGACTGGATCGTGCCGTTCGCGTCGATCACGACGGCGCTGGGGGTGACGGCGCCTCCGTTGCTGCTGGGGTTGTACGTGGGGGCGCGGCGCCGGCTGATGGAGAGCCTGCGGGAGCGGGCGGACAGTCTGGAGCGGGAGCTCCAGTTGCTGGCGGAGCGTGCGGAGGAGCGTGCGGAGTGGGCGCGGGGGGAGGAGCGGACGCGGATCGCGCGGGAGATGCATGACGTGGTGGCGCACCGGGTGAGTCTGATGGTGGTGCATGCGGCGGCGTTGCAGGCGGTGGCGCGGAAGGATCCGGAGAAGGCGGTGAGGAACGCCGCGCTGGTGGGGGACATGGGGCGGCAGGCGTTGACGGAGTTGCGGGAGATGCTCGGGGTGCTGCGTTCGGGCGGGGAGGGTGAGCGGCGGCGGGAGAGTGCGTCGGTGCCGTTGGCGGCGGTGGGGGTGGCGGCTGCGGCTGCGGCGTCGCGGGCGGTGGACGAGGCGGCGGGTGCGGAGGGGCCGTGTCTGTCGGAGATCGGTGAGCTGGTGGGGCAGTCGGCGGCGGCGGGGATGGTGGTCGATCTGTCGGTGGTGGGGGAGGAGCGGTCGTATGCGCGGGAGGTGGAGTCGACGGCGTATCGGGTGGTGCAGGAGGCGTTGACGAACGTGCACAAGCATGCGGCGGGTGCGAAGACGTATGTGCGTCTTGCGCATCGGGTGTCGGAGATCGCGATGCAGGTGGAGAACGAGCCGCCGTCGGGGGCGGTGTCGTCGGCGGGGCTGCCGTCGGGCGGGAATGGTCTGGTGGGGATGCGGGAGCGGGTGTCGGCGCTGGGTGGGGTGTTCGTGTCGGGGCCGACGGACGCGGGGGGTTTCCGGGTGTCGGCGGTGATTCCGGCGTCGTAGCCGGGTGGGTGCGCGGGGTCAGCCGGTGGTGAGGCGGGTGGGCTGGGTGCCGGAGACCAGGCTGGTGAGGGCGTGGTCGATGTGGGGGCCGAGGTACCAGTCGCCGGTGTGGTCGAGGGCGTAGACGCGGCCCTGGGTGTCGATGGCGAGGAGTGCCTGGGTGTCGGTTTCGGCGCCGAGGGGGCTGACCTCGGTGTCGAGGGCGCGGCCGAGGTCGCCGAGGGTGCGGGCCATGTGGAGGCCGTGGAGGGGGTCGAGGTGGAGGGTGGCGGGGGCGATCTGCCGGCCGGGTCCTCCGGGGCTGATGCGGAGGCCGCCGAATTCGGCCCAGGCTTCGACGGCGGCGGGGAAGACGGCGTGGCGGTGTCCGGCGGGTGAGGTGTGGTCGCGGAGGGTGTCGGCCCAGATCTCCGCTTGTTTGATGTCCCAGTGTCCGGGTTGCCAGCCGGCGGTGCGCAGGGCCGCGTCGACGGGTACGGCGAAGCGGGTGGTCGAGGTGCGGTCGGTGTGCATCTGTTCTTCGTTCGTGGTCGTGGGGGCCGTGGGTCAGTTGGCGGTGGTGGCCGGGTCGACCGTGCGGACGCCGAAGTGGGCGCTGAGGGCGGCGCAGGCGCGGCAGGGGGCGGCGTAGCTGCCGTGGAGGGGGTCGCCGTCTTCGCGGATGCGGCGGGTGGTGAGTTTCGCTTGTTTGAGGGCTTTGCGGGCTTCGCCGTTGGTCATGGGTTTGCGTGCGGCGCGTTTGCTGCGTGCGTTGTCGGCGGTGGTGATGTGCCGTGAGATGAGGATGGTCTCGGCGCAGCGGCCGGTGAAGCGGTCGCGTTGGTCGCTGGTGAGGGTGTCGAGGAAGTCCTGGACGAGGGGGTGGAGGGCGGGGGGTGTGTCGCCGCGTGCGGCGGTGCCGGTGAGGGTGTCGCCGCGGACGGAGAGGGCGGCGGCGATGGTGGGCAGGATGCCGTCGCGGCGGTGGTGGAGGGTGGGGGTGTGGGCGGTGTCGGTGGCGCTCCAGCCGATGCGGGGGTCGCCGGAGCGAGGGTCGCCGGAGGGGCCGCTGTGCGGCCCTGTCTGCGTTGCGTTCATGATCGTCATCCCCTCCCGAGCATCCCCTCGGAGGTCACAGAGTGCCAAATGGGGTGGCTGATGCGGAAGCTGGGGCGGGGCGACACGCCCTGTTCGGGGCGGGCTGTCACGGGAGGGTGACGGCTGGTCACGGAAGCGGAAGGGTGGGGGGCCGGTGCCGGTGACCGGTGGAGTCGTACGGCATAGGCTGTCGGCACCGCGATTCCTGCGGTGACCGCGCGGTTGGGTGTGCGGGCGCTGTGGGGGTCGGGGCGGAATGCAGTCGAGACAGACGTGACAGTCGAATACGTTCCGTAACCGTCCGTAGGGGGCGGTGGGAGTCGTACAGAGTGCCGCAGGGGGCAACCGCGATGACGACAGGTCGGCTCGGGCTGGGGGCACCTTCCGGCCGCCAGGCCGGGGGAGATGCCGTGCCGCCGAACGCGGCCTATGCCGGGCAGGTCGTGCACTTCCCGGATCCGGTGCGGGCGGCGCGTCACCCGAGAGGTGTGCGGGTGGACGAGCGTGGTTATCCCGATTTTTCGGCGTACGCGCGGGCGGCGGCGGAGATCGCGGATCCGCCGGAGGGTTTCGGCGTGGACGAGTTGCGGCTGACGGACTACGTGTCGGCGAACGCGGCGCTGGCGGCGAGTGGTCACGAGTTGTGGGACACGGTGCCGGCGGTGGCGACGCCGCACGGCTGGACGTGGCATCACGTGGTGGGTTCGCGGCGGCTGGAGCTGGTTCCGGTCGATGTGAAGGCGTTGCTGCGGCATCACGGTGGGGTGGCGACGGCGGTGGTGGACCAGGGCAAGCGGGGGACGCGGCCGTTGCAGGAGACGCGTCCGGCGCATTTCGGGCTGCCGAAGTCGGGTGTGGCGGTGACGGAGTCGCAGGTGCTGGGGGTCGAGGAGGATCTCGGGTACCGGCTGCCGGGGGCGTACCGGTCGTTCTTGAAGGCGGCGGGTGGTTGTGCGCCGGTGGGGACGGCGTTGGACGCGGAGCTGGGGTTGTTGGTGGACCAGCCGTTCTTCACGGTGCGGGACGAGGCGGCGGTCAATGACCTCGTCTATGTCAACAAGTGCCTGCGTGATCATCTGACCAAGGACTATCTGTGCGTGGCGTTCGTGCAGGGTGGTCTGCTGGCGGTGAAGGTGCGGGGCGAGCGGCAGGGTTCGGTGTGGTTCTGCGCGTACGACGATGTGCGTGACGTGGATCCGTCGTTGCCGCCGGCGGAGCGGGTGGAGCGGCTGCTGCTGTCGTGCGGGGACGACTTCGACGGTTTTCTGTCCCGGTTGGCGGGGTCTCCGCCGGAGCTGGAGACGGTGGCGAATCTGATGGTGGACGGTGGGTTCGCGCGTGCCGTTCCGGTTTCTTCCGCGGGGGAGTGAGCTTCGGCGATGGTGACGTTCGCGCAGGCGCAGGAGCGTGCGGAGGAGTGGGTCAACGGCGATGTGCCGTCGTACCAGCATCGTGAGGTGCGGGTACGGGAGTTCGACCTGGGGTTCGTGGTGTGGGCGGAGGACCGTGCGGACGGGCCTCGTTCGGACGGGGGCGCGCAGCGCCTGGTGATCGCCCGTGACAGTGGTGAGGCGACGTTGTGGCCGGGGTTGCCGGTGGGTGAGGTGATCCGCCGGTACGAGGAGGAGTACGGCCGTGAGGACGTGGCGTCCGAGCCGGCTCCGGCGCCTGCGGCGCGGGTGGATCTGAATCAGACGTCGTTCCTGTTGAGTCCGCCGGAGTGGTTGCAGGAGGCGGCGGACCGGCTGGGGATTCCGGACCGTCGGGGGGAGGGTTCGGGGTCGTCCTCGGGTTCCGCTCCGGATCCTGCGGCGGCGTCCGCGGACGCGTCGGGGAGCGGGGCCGCGTGGCCCGCTGCCGGGGGGAGCGGTGCGCAGTCGGGCGCGGGGGCGCCGGCCGGGGCCACTCCGTGGGCCGGTACGGACACGAACGCGGATGCGGGTGAGGACCGTTCGGTGCCGCTGCCGGAGACGGTGTTCGCGCAGCAGCTGAGCGAGCCGGACGACGACGCTCCGCCGCCCGCTGCGCCGCCGGAGGCGAAGACGACGTTGATGTCGGGTGGCAGCGGGCTGCCGGCGACGACTGTCGCGCCGGCGCTTCCGGGTTCCGGCGCGCCGCAGGGTGTGCCGCAGGCGCCCGCGCAGTACGGCTATCCGCAGGGTCCCGGCGGTGCGCCGGGGACGCCTCCTCCCGGGACGCCTCCGCCGGGTGTGCCGGGGACGCCTCCTCCCGGTATGCCCGCTGCGCCTCCGCCACCCGGTCCGGGTGCGCCGGAGCGGCCGCTCGCGCCGAACGCGGGGGACATCGCCGACGCGGCGACCAGCAAGGCGGCTCCGCCTCCGCGCCGCGGCCCGGGTGCGACGACTCCGCCTCCGCCGGGCGCTCCGGGTACGCCGGGCGCGCGCCCGGGTGGTACGCCGACGCCGCCTCCGGGTGCGCCGGCGGGCGGGTACGTGCCGACGCAGATGGTGTCGTCGCTCGGCCCGGACGGGCCCGGTGCTCCGGGTGGCGCGACGCCGCCGCCCGGGACCCCGGCGCCGCCTCCGCCGCCGCCCGGCGCGCCGGGTACGCCGGGTACGCCGCCGGGTGGGGTGCACCACGCGGCGACGATGTTCGCCGATCCGTCGGGCATGGGGCCGGCCGGTCCCGGCGCGCCGCAGCCTCCGGCGCCCCCCGGTCCCCCCTCCGCGCCCGGCGCCCCGCAGCCTCCTGGCGCGCCCGGTGCGCCCGGTGCCCCGCAGCCGCCCGGTGCTCCGGCCGCTCCCGGTACGGCGGGCGGGCGGGGGCCGGTGCACCACGCGGAGACCGTGCTGGCCGCGCCCTCGGTGGGCGGTCCCGGCGCGCCCCCGCCGCCGGCGCCTCCGGGCGTGCCCGCGGGTGCGCCGCCGATGCCGCCCGGCGCGATGCCGCCCGGTGTTCCCGCGCCGGGGCAGCCTCCGGCGTACGGCTATCCGCCGCAGCCCGCCGGTCAGCCGACCGTCGGCCCCGGCTATCAGGCGGTGCTGCGCTACCGGGCGCAGGACGGCAGCGAGCAGCAGCTGATCCGGCGTTCGGCGCCGGGCACGCCGCACCCGGAGTGGCAGATCTTCCACGAGCTGCGCGCCATGAACGTGCCGCCGGACCAGGTGCTGGAGCTGCACACCGAGCTGGAGTCGTGCGAGCTGCCCGGTGCGTACTGCGCGCGGATGATCCGGGAGCAGTGGCCGCAGGCGCGGATCACGAGCATCGCCCCGTACGGCGCGGATCATGCGAGCCGGCAGCAGGGGATGCAGCAACTGCTGGCCCACCAGGGTGAGTTGCACCAGGTCGCGGACGGTCCCGCGCGTCCCGCGCCGGTGCGCGCGCCGATTCCGCCGGTGCAGCCGGCGCCGCCGGTTCCGCCGGAGGCCGTCGCGCAGGAGCTGGCGGGCGCGTTCGGGCCGGGCGTGTTCCGGTTCGAGCAGGCGGCGGTGTCCCGGCAGGGGGTGCCGCCGGTGGTGGCGCACACGCTGGTGGCGGCCGGTCTGCCGGTGGACATGGGCCCGTTCTTCTGGGCGCAGGCCCAGCCGGGGCGTCCGGTGCCGACGCTGGCGGAGCTGGCGGCGGAGCGTGGCGTGCAGCCCGCGCCGGACGCGGGTTCGTACCTGGTGATGGGCAGCGACTTCGGCAAGGCGATCTGTGTGCAGTACGGCACGGCGAACATCGTCGCGGTGCCGGTGGAGGCGGGGCCGGGCGGTGCGCCGGTGCCGCCGCAGTTCGTGAACACCGGTCTGCCGGAGTTCGCGCGCTGTCTGGCGCTGCTGGGCAGGATGTGGCGGCTGCGGTTCGGGCTGAACCAGGAGCAGGCGGGCCGCTGGACGGTCGATTTCCAGGCGCAGTTGGCCGCGCTGGACCCGGCGGCGCTGGGTTCGCCGGAGAGCTGGTGGTCGGTGCTGCTCGAGGAGATGTGGGACGGGTTGCTGTGACCCTCCGGCGCTGAGCGCCGCCGCCGTGGGAGGAGCCGGGCCCGGTCGTCAGGACGACCGGGCCCGGCTTTTGCGTGTCCTCCTCGCGGAGTGTCGCGTTATGAACACTTCCGTGTGATCCATCAAGATGTGCGCGATTCATCCCATTTCGTGCTCGGTCTTGGTGCTGGGCTTCGTGTCCGTCGGTGGAGAGGGGTTCCAGGGTGAGCAGCGCATCGGTGTCGTCGCAGGGCTTCGAGGTCGTACGGGGGCGTGGCTACCGTCCCTTGCAGGTGATCGCGTTCGTCGAGGCGCTCTCGGACGAGCGTGACGCCGCCTGGGAACGGGCCGCGCGGTTCACCGTGCTCGCGCGGGAGATGGAGGAGGAGCTGGAGCTGCTGCGGGTGCGGGTGGCGGGACTGGCCCCGCAGACCTACGAGTCGCTCGGGGAGAGCGCGCGGCGGCTGTTCGGACTGGTCCAGGAGGAGGCGACGGCCGTTCGGGAGTCGGCGCGGCAGCACGCGCAGGACGTGCTGGACCTGGCGCGCGACGAGGCGGCCGGTGTCGGGGAGGCCGCCCAGGTGTACGCCGGCGCGGTGCGCGCCGACGCCGACGAGCGTGCCCGGGAGGTGCTGGAGGCGGCCCGCGCGGAGGCCGACGGCATCCGGGTCGGGGCGCGGCTGGAGGTGAAGGAGCGGCGCGGGGAGACGCTGGCGGCGCTGCGGGAGATGCGGGAGCGCACCTCGGCGACGCTCGCCGAGGGGGCGCGGGAGCAGGCGGAGCGGCTGGACGAGGTGGAGCGGGAGGAGGCCGTGCGGCTGGCCGCGCTGCACGCCCGGCAGGTAGAGGCGGAGGCGGCCGCCGAGCGGTTGCTGGCCGAGGCGCGGCAGGTCTTCGCCGACGCGGAGGAGTCCGCGCGGCGCCGCGCGGAGGAGGCGCGGGAGCGGGCCGAGGAGGTGCTGGCCGAGGCGCGGGTCCGCGCGGAGGGCGTCGCGCGGGAGACCGAGCGGGTGCTGCGCGACCACGCGGAACGCCGGGAGGACGTGCAGACCCACATGGACCACGTCTGCGCCAGCCTCAGCGCGCTGACGGGCCGCGCCGTGGAGTGACGGTCCCGGGGCGCGGGGCCGGCCCCGCGCCCCGGTCGGAGCGGCCCATGTCTTCGCCCGGCTCCGGGGTTGACCCTCGCGCCGCGGGAGGGTGGAGGCTGGATGGGCCGTCGGGAGGAGTGACCCTGAGACGGTGTCCGCCCGGCGGAGGAGAGCCCTTAGGGGTACCTCCGTACTACGGGTCGGGGAGGGTTCGTACTGGCGGAGGACGAGACCGGGTGCCGGCCGTCCTTAACCTGGCTTTACGCCGCTGGGGGGTGGCGGAGCACACCGGCGGGGGTGGGGTTTTCCTCAGGAAAAGACTGCGCCGGGCACCAGGGCGCCCGGCCCCCCTCCGGGGCGAGACTGAAGCGCACCGGACGAACACGCACCGAACGGCCGCCGGGAGACGGGGGTGGCCGCCGGGGCACCGTACTGACTTGCTGACCGACATAGGAGACATACCGTGACATCGGCTGTGACCATTCCCAGGCACGGGGGCACTGGAGGGCGTACGGCCGTTGCCGCACGGGCGCGGCAGGTCGTGAAGGCTTACGGATCGGGGGAGACCCGTGTGGTCGCCCTCGACCACGTCGACGTGGACATCGCACGCGGCCGGTTCACCGCGATCATGGGCCCGTCGGGGTCCGGCAAGTCCACCCTGATGCACTGCCTGGCCGGGCTCGACACCGTGACGTCGGGTCAGATCTATCTGGACGAGACCGAGATCACCGGTCTGAAGGACAAGAAGCTCACCCGGCTGCGCCGGGACCGGATCGGTTTCATCTTCCAGGCGTTCAACCTGCTCCCGACGCTGAACGCGATCGAGAACATCACGCTGCCCATGGACATCGCGGGCCGCAGGCCCGACAAGGCGTGGCTTGACCGGGTGGTGGAGACCGTCGGGCTCGCGGAGCGGCTGAAGCACCGGCCGACGCAGCTGTCCGGCGGTCAGCAGCAGCGGGTCGCCGTGGCGCGGGCGCTGGCCGCCCGCCCGGAGATCATCTTCGGTGACGAGCCGACCGGAAACCTCGACTCGCGGGCCGGCGCCGAGGTGCTCGGCTTCCTGCGCCGCTCGGTGGACGAGCTGGGCCAGACCATCGTGATGGTCACCCACGACCCCGTGGCCGCCTCCTACGCGGACCGGGTGCTGTACCTCGCCGACGGCCGCATCGTCGACGAGATGCACCAGCCGACGGCCGATCAGGTCCTGGACCGGATGAAGGACTTCGACGCCCGGGGGCGCACGTCATGACCGTGCTGAAGACCTCGATGCGCAACTTCTTCGCGCACAAGGGGCGCATGGCGCTGTCGGCGGTGGCGGTGCTGCTGTCCGTGGCGTTCGTGTGCGGGACGCTGGTGTTCACGGACACCATGAACACGACGTTCGACAAGCTGTTCGCGGCCACCTCCTCGGACGTCACGGTGAGCGCCAAGGACTCCTCCGACACCGGGGAGACCACGTCCGACAACGGCAAGCCGCCGGTGATACCTGCCGCCGTGGTCGACGAGGTGCGGGGGGCGGCCGGCGTGAAGTCGGCCGAGGGCACGGTGGTCTCCACCTCGGTGACCGTCGTCGACGGCGACAAGGACAGCCTGTCGCCGACCAGCGGCGGCCCGACCATCGTCGGCAGCTGGAACGCCAACGACGCCCGCACCATGAAGATCACCTCGGGTGCGGCGCCCGAGGGGCCGGACCAGATCATGGTCGACGCCGACACCGCCGACAAGCACGGCCTGGAGCCCGGTGACGAGATCGGTGTCATCACCGTGGTCGGCACGCACACCGCGAAGGTCTCCGGCATCGCCGACTTCACGGTCACCAACCCCGGCGCGGCGATCTTCTACCTGGACACGAAGACCGCGCAGCGGGTCCTGGTCGGCGAGAGCGGCGTCTACACCAACGTCAACGTCACCGCCGCGGGCGGCGTCAGCGACGCGCAGCTGAAGAAGAACGTCGTGACCGCGCTCGGCGGCGACTACAAGGTGCAGACCGCCGAGGAGACGGCGGAGGCCAACCAGAAGGACGTCGAGGGCTTCATGAACGTCATGAAGTACGCGATGCTCGGCTTCGCCGGGATCGCCTTCCTCGTCGGCATCTTCCTGATCATCAACACCTTCTCCATGCTGGTCGCCCAGCGCACCCGGGAGATCGGCCTGATGCGGGCGATCGGCTCCTCCCGCAAGCAGGTCAACCGCTCGGTGCTGGTCGAGGCGCTGCTGCTCGGGATCATCGGCTCGGTCCTCGGCGCCGGCGCGGGCGTCGGTCTCGCGGTCGGCCTGATGAAGCTCATGGGCCTGGCGGGCATGGACCTGTCCACCGACGACCTCACGGTGGCCTGGACGACCCCGGCGATCGGCCTGTTCCTCGGCGTGGCCGTCACGGTCCTCGCCGCCTACCTGCCCGCCCGGCGGGCGGGCAGGATCTCCCCGATGGCCGCGCTGCGTGACGCCGGCACCCCGGCGGACGCCAGGGCCGGGCGGATCCGTGGCGGCATCGGCCTGGTCCTCACCGCCGCGGGCGGAGCCGCCCTGTACCTGGCGGGGAGCGCCGACAAGGCGACGGACGGCTCGATGTGGCTGGGCCTGGGCGTGGTGCTGTCCCTGATCGGGTTCGTCGTCGTCGGTCCGGTGCTGGCGAGTGGTGTGGTGCGCGTCCTCGGCGCGGTCCTGCTGCGGGCCTTCGGCCCGGTGGGCCGCATGGCCGAGCGCAACGCGCTGCGCAATCCGCGGCGCACGGGGGCGACGGGCGCGGCGCTGATGATCGGTCTGGCGCTGGTGGCGTGCCTGTCGGTGGTCGGCTCCTCCATGGTGGCCTCCGCCACCGAGGAGCTCGACAAGTCGGTCGGCACGGACTTCATCATCCAGTCCGACAGCGGCCAGCTGATCACCCCGCAGGCGGTCGAGGCCGTACGGGGGGCGTCCGGGGTGGACCGCGTCACCGAGTACAAGTGGACCGAGGCCGACTTCACCACGCCCGACGGCAAGACGCTGAAGGACACGGCGATCACGGCCGCCGACCCGACGTACGCGACCGACCTGCGGGTCGAGACGGTCGCCGGCAAGCTGGCCGACGCCTACCGGCCCGGCTCGATGTCCGTCCACGAGGACTTCGCGAAGGACCACGGGATCAGCGTCGGCTCGAAGATCGAGATCGCGTTCAAGGACGGCGGGACGGGCGCGCTGACGGTCCGCGCGATCACCAGCAGCGAGGCCGTCGTCGACGCCGGAGCCATGTACACGTCCATCGACACGCTCGCGAAGTACGTGCCGGCCGACAGGATGCCGCTGGACATGCTGCTCTTCGTCTCGGCGAAGGACGGTCAGCAGGAGGCCGCGTACAAGGCGCTCAAGGACGGGCTGCACGACTACCCGCAGTACACGGTGCGCGACCAGACCGACTACAAGGAGGCGCTGAAGGACCAGATCGGCCAGCTGCTGAACATGATCTACGGCCTGCTGGCCCTGGCGATCGTCGTCGCGGTCCTCGGAGTGGTGAACACCCTGGCCCTGTCGGTGGTGGAGCGGACCCGGGAGATCGGCCTGATGCGGGCCATCGGCCTCTCGCGCCGGCAGCTGCGCCGCATGATCCGCATGGAGTCGGTCGTGATCGCCCTCTTCGGCGCCCTGCTGGGCCTGGGACTGGGCATGGGCTGGGGCGCCACCGCGCAGCAGCTGCTCGCCCTGGAGGGCCTGAAGGTCCTCGACATCCCGTGGCCGACGATCACCGGCGTCTTCATCGGCTCGGCCTTCGTGGGCCTGTTCGCGGCCCTGGTCCCGGCCTTCCGCGCCGGCCGCATGAACGTCCTGAACGCCATCGCCACCGACTAGCCACCGCACACGGGGGTTGCGGAGGAAACACCCGGCGCCGGAGAGTCCACGGGGGGCTTTCCGGCGCCGGGTGCGTGCCTGCTGCGCGGGCTCCGGGTGCGCGGTCACCCGGGACCCGGTCCAGCGGTCCAGGGGCGCGGGGAACCGCGCCACGAGCCCCGGCCGGTCCGCGGCCGCCCATGGGCCGGCGGCCCACGGCGGGCCCACCGGCCCCGGCGCCTGGTCGGCGGGCGTCGTTCGCGGTCCCGCGTACGCGGCGGCGTACACACCCGGCGCCGGGGGTTCTCTGGGCCGGATGCGTGTATGCCCGCGCGGGCTCCGGTGCGCGGTCACCCGGGGCCGGGTCCGGGGGTCCAGGGGTGCGGGGAAACGTGCCGCCGGCCCGCGGGGGCGTCGTTCACGGCCCCGCGCCCGCGTACGCGGCGACGTACGCTGGATACCCCCGGCCCGCAGCGCGCGTCGGGCCCGTCGTGTTGCACACCCCCGGACGGAAAGCGCCCCGAATGAGCCTGCACGGTCTGCTCGACGCCGTAGTCAAGGACACCGCCCTCGCGGAAGCGATCGCGGCGGCCGCAGACGGCAACCGCATGCACATCGACCTGGTCGGGCCGCCCGCGGCCCGGCCCTTCACGGTCGCCGCCCTGGCCCGTGACACCGGCCGCCCGGTGCTCGCGGTGACGGCGACCGGACGCGAGGCGGAGGACCTGGCCGCGGCCCTGCGCTCGCTGCTCCCGCCCGAGGGCGTCGTGGAGTACCCGTCCTGGGAGACCCTCCCGCACGAGCGGCTCAGCCCGCGCAGCGACACCGTCGGCCGCCGCCTCGCCGTGCTGCGCCGCCTGGCCCACCCGCGCCCGGACGACCCCGAGACCGGCCCGGTCTCCGTCGTCGTCGCCCCCGTGCGCTCCGTGCTCCAGCCGCAGGTCAAGGGCCTGGGCGACCTGGAGCCGGTGTCCCTGCGCACCGGCGGGACCGCCGACCTGGGCGCGACCGTCGAAGCCCTGGCCGCCGCCGCGTACGCACGTGTGGAGCTCGTCGAGAAGCGCGGCGAGTTCGCCGTCCGGGGCGGCATCCTCGACGTGTTCCCGCCCACCGAGGAACACCCCCTGCGCGTCGAGTTCTGGGGCGACGACGTCGAGGAGATCCGCTACTTCAAGGTCGCCGACCAGCGCTCCCTGGAGGTCGCCGAGCACGGTCTGTGGGCCCCGCCGTGCCGCGAGCTGCTGCTCACCGACGACGTACGGGAACGCGCCCGGGCCCTCGCCGAGGACCACCCGGAGCTGGGCGAACTGCTGGGCAAAATCGCCGAGGGCATCGCGGTCGAGGGCATGGAGTCCCTGGCCCCGGTCCTCGTCGACGACATGGAGCTGCTGCTGGACGTGCTGCCCGAGGGCGCCATGGCCGTGGTCTGCGACCCCGAGCGGGTGCGGACGCGCGCGTCGGACCTGGTGGCCACCTCGCAGGAGTTCCTGCAGGCCTCCTGGGCGGCCACCGCAGGCGGCGGCGAGGCGCCCATCGACGTGGACGCCGCCTCCCTGTGGTCCCTCGCGGACGTCCGCGACCGGGCCCGCGAGCTGGACATGATGTGGTGGTCGGTGTCCCCGTTCGCCGCCGACGAGGAACTCGACTCCGACACCCTCAAGCTCGGCATGCACGCCCCGGAGACCTACCGCGGCGACACCGCCAGGGCCCTCGCCGACACCAAGGGCTGGCTCGCCGACGGCTGGCGCACGGTGTTCGTCACCGAGGGACACGGCCCGGCCGCCCGCACGGTCGAGGTGCTCGGCGGCGAGGGCATCGCCGCCCGTCTCGACCCGGACCTCGGCGAGATCACCCCGTCCGTGGTGCACGTCTCCTGCGGCTGCATCGACCACGGCTTCGTCGACCCTGCGCTCGGCCTCGCCGTGCTCACCGAGACCGACCTGACCGGCCAGAAGGCCTCCGGCCGCGAGGGCGCCCGGATGCCGGCCCGGCGCCGCAAGACCATCGACCCGCTCACCCTGGAGGCGGGCGACCACATCGTCCACGAGCAGCACGGCGTGGGCCGCTACATCGAGATGGTGCAGCGCACCGTCCAGGGCGCCACCCGCGAGTACCTGGTCGTGGAGTACGCCCCCGCCAAGCGCGGCCAGCCCGGCGACCGGCTGTACATCCCCACCGACCAGCTGGAGCAGATCACCAAGTACGTCGGCGGCGAGGCGCCCACCCTGCACCGGCTCGGCGGCGCCGACTGGACCAAGACCAAGGCACGCGCCAAGAAGGCGGTCAAGGAGATCGCCGCCGACCTGATCAAGCTGTACAGCGCCCGCATGGCCGCCCCCGGCCACGCCTTCGGCGCCGACTCGCCCTGGCAGCGCGAGCTGGAGGACGCCTTCCCGTACGCGGAGACCCCCGACCAGCTCACCACCATCGCCGAGGTCAAGGAGGACATGGAGAAGTCGGTCCCGATGGACCGGCTGATCTGCGGCGACGTCGGCTACGGCAAGACGGAGATCGCGGTCCGGGCCGCCTTCAAGGCCGTGCAGGACGGCAAGCAGGTCGCCGTGCTCGTTCCCACCACGCTGCTGGTGCAGCAGCACTTCGGGACGTTCAGCGAGCGGTACGCGCAGTTCCCCGTGGTGGTGAAGGCGCTGTCCCGCTTCCAGTCCGACACCGAGGCCAAGGCGGTCCTGGAGGGCCTGCGCGAGGGCTCGGTGGACGTCGTCATCGGCACCCACCGCCTGTTCTCCTCGGAGACCAAGTTCAAGGACCTCGGCCTGGTCATCGTCGACGAGGAGCAGCGCTTCGGCGTCGAGCACAAGGAGCAGCTGAAGAAGCTGCGCGCCAACGTCGACGTGCTGACCATGTCCGCCACGCCGATCCCGCGCACCCTGGAGATGGCCGTCACCGGCATCCGGGAGATGTCGACGATCACCACGCCGCCGGAGGAGCGCCACCCGGTGCTCACGTTCGTCGGCCCCTACGAGCAGAAGCAGATCGGTGCCGCCATCCGCCGTGAACTGCTGCGCGAGGGCCAGGTCTTCTACATCCACAACCGGGTCGAGTCGATCGACCGCGCGGCGGCCCGGCTGCGCGAGATCGTGCCGGAGGCGCGGATCGCCACCGCGCACGGCCAGATGTCGGAGTCGGCGCTGGAGCAGGTCGTCGTCGACTTCTGGGAGAAGAAGTCCGACGTGCTGGTGTCGACGACGATCGTCGAGTCCGGCATCGACATCTCCAACGCCAACACCCTGATCGTCGAGCGCGGCGACAACTTCGGCCTCAGCCAGCTGCACCAGCTGCGCGGCCGGGTGGGACGCGGCCGGGAGCGCGGGTACGCCTACTTCCTGTACCCGCCGGAGAAGCCGCTGACGGAGACCGCGCACGAGCGGCTCGCGACCATCGCCCAGCACACCGAGATGGGCGCGGGCATGTACGTGGCGATGAAGGACCTGGAGATCCGCGGCGCCGGAAACCTGCTCGGCGGCGAGCAGTCCGGGCACATCGCGGGCGTCGGCTTCGACCTGTACGTGCGGATGGTGGGCGAGGCGGTCGCGGACTACCGCAGGCAGCTGGAGACGGGCGGGATCGAGGAGGAGCCGCCGCTCGAGGTGAAGATCGAGCTGCCCGTCGACGCGCACGTCCCGCACGACTACGCGCCGGGCGAGCGGCTGCGCCTCCAGGCGTACCGGGCGATCGCCTCCGCGAACTCGGAGGAGGACATCAAGGCGGTGCGGGAGGAACTCGTCGACCGCTACGGCAAGTTGCCGGAGCCGGTGGAGAACCTGCTGCTGGTGGCGGGGCTGCGGATGCTCGCCCGGGCGTGCGGTGTGGGCGAGGTCGTGCTCCAGGGCAACAACGTCCGCTTCGCTCCTGTGGAGTTGCGCGAGTCGCAGGAGCTGCGACTCAAGCGCCTGTACCCGGGCACGGTGATCAAGCCGTCCGTCCACCAGGTGCTGGTGCCGCGTCCGAAGACCGCGAAGGTGGGCGGCAAGCCGCTGGTCGGGCGGGACCTGCTGGGCTGGACCGGGGAGTTCCTGACGTCGGTCCTGGGATCCTGACCCGCACGGACGGGGCCGTCCGCGGCGCTGGGCGCCGTGGACGGCCCTGAACGGTCGAGCGAGCCCTTACGGCTGGTCGGGGCGATCGCGGTCCATGCCGAGCCGGCGTTCGGCCTGCTGCTGCGCGGTGTCGATCTGGCCCTCGTACTTGCCGCCGGTCCTCTCGTTCATCTTCCGTTCGGCGGTGTCGGAGGCGTGTTTGGCCTTGTCGCGCGCCGCCTTGTTGCTCTTGAACTTGTCGAGGATGCCCATGCAGAACTCCTTCCGGAGGTGAACCCAGAACCGACGATACGCGCGCTTCGCCCGAAACGCCCCTACAGCCTTGAATTGGTCTGGACCTCTCACTCGTTATGGTGAGATCCGGATCGACCCGCTCCGGCCGGGGCAGGAATTGACATGAGCAGAGGGAGGGGCGCGGTGACGCGATACAAGGGGTGGGGCGTAAGGACCGGGCGCACGGGCCCGGCGGTGATCGCGGCGGTGGCCCTCCTCGCCGGCTGCGAGGGAATCCAGGACGCCGGCCCCCCGGCCGGCGGCGGGGCCGCGAGCGCCGCCCCGGACGGGCGGGCCGTCAGCCCGCTGGACAACCCCGACGGCACCGAACCGGGCCTCGCGCCGGTGACCGGTGACGCGGACCGGGCCGAGGCCGTCGCACTCATCACCAAGGTGCCGACCAAGGGCCGCGGCCCGAAGACGGGCTACGACCGCGACGAGTTCGGCTACGCCTGGATGGACACGGCCGACGGCGTCCCCCTCGCGAGGAACGGCTGCGACACGCGCAACGATTTGCTCCAGCGCGACGGCGAGGACGTGCGGTTCCGGTCCGGTTCCAACTGTGTGGTGGTCGCCATGACGCTGGCCGACCCGTACACCGGCACGACCATCGAGTGGCGCAAGCAGAAGGCCGCCGAGGTGCAGATAGACCACGTCGTGCCGCTCTCCTACAGCTGGCAGATGGGCTCCTCGCGGTGGGCGGAGGACAAGCGGAAGCGGCTGGCGAACGACACCCTCAACCTGATCCCGGTGCAGGGCCGCGCCAACTCCTCCAAGGGCGACTCCGGCCCGGCCGCCTGGCTCCCGCCGGACAAGGGCATCCGGTGCTCCTACGCGGTCCGCTTCGCGCAGGTCGCCCTCAAGTACGAGATGCCGGTGACGACGGCCGACCGGCGGATGATGCTGGAGCAGTGCGGGGGCTGAGCGAGAGGAATTCGCTTTCCCCCGGCCGTGCCGCTGCCTACGGTGACGCCATGGAATGCAAGGTGTCGAGGCTCGCGGACCGTCCCGGTATGGAGCGGGCGGTGCGGGAGATGGCGGACAGCTGGCCGCGGTTCGTGGTCGAGGACCTGGTGGGCAACGCGCACTTCCCGCGCATCGCCGCGGAACTGCCCGAGTATGTGCTGTTCGCCGAGGACGAGCGGGGCGAGGTGGTCGCCACCGCCCACAGTGTGCCGTTCTCCCTCGCCGCCGAGGGCCGGGGCGCACTGCCCGCCCGCGGCTGGGACGGGGTCCTGGTGTGGGCCTTCTCCGATCTGCGGCACGGGGTCCGGCCGGACACCGTCAGCGCCATCTCGGTCACCGTCGCCCCCGGGGCCCAGGGGCGGGGACTGTCCGGCGTGATGCTCTCCGCGATGCGGGACAACGCGCGGGCGCGCGGCTTCCGCGAGGTCGTCGCCCCGGTCCGGCCCAGCGCCAAACACCTCGAACCGCGCACCTCCATCGAGGAGTACGCGCGGCGGGTGCGCCCCGACGGACTGCCGCACGATCCGTGGCTGCGGGTCCACGCCAGGGCCGGCGCCACGATCGAGTCCGTGGCACCGGTGTCCATGACCGTGTCCGCCTCGCTGGACGACTGGCGCCGCTGGACCGGGCTGCCCTTCGACACCGACGGAGACATCGAGGTGCCCGGCGCGCTGGCCCCGGTGCGCTGCGAGGCGGAGCGCGGATACGCCGTGTACGTCGAGCCCAACGTGTGGATGCGGCATCCGCTGTGAGCTGCCGGGCGGGGCGGCTCAGCCCAGCGCGTCGAGGTCCAGGACGTCACCGGCGGGCTTCTCCACCGGGACCGGCTCGTCGTAGTCGCTGAAGGTGAGGGACCCCGGCTCGGTGGTGGACGCGCTGTCGAGGCGCAGCAGGTACGGCTCGCCCTCGGTGGCGACGTACAGCGTGTAGCGGTCGGCGCCGTCCCGCGCCGTCAGCGTGATCGCCGGAGTGCCGTCGATCGTGGTGGTCTTCCCGCGGGTCGCACCCGAGTCGCCCTTCTTCGCCCCGTCGAAGATCTGGTCGAGGTCGCAGAGCTCCGCAAGATCCTCGGCGTCGGCGCCCTCGGCGGACATCCTGGTCCACTTCCCGGCCAGCAGCGCCACGGTCGCGTCCACGCTCTCCTTGGGCTCGCCCTCGCTCTGGGACCGCAGGAACTCCTCGTCGTACTTCAGGTAGACGGTGTCGCCGGTCCGGATCAGCTCGGCCTCGCCCTGACCTTCCACGCCCATCGTTCCGGCGCACTCGCCCCGCTTGTTCAGGGCCATGTCGATCCGGATGCTGCCGCCACCGCCGTCGTCCGGGACGTCGCCCGTCATGCGCAGGGACGACGCGCCGTTCGTGGCCTCGAAGGCCCTTTCGGCTATGTCGCCGGCGGTCAGGCCGGCGAACGGTTCCTTCTCGGGCTCCGGAGTGTTCTTCCCTTCCTTCGCGGTGTTCCGTGCGGAGGGGTCGTGCGAGGAGCTGCCGTCCGCCTTGCCCTCGCTGCCGCAGCCGGTGAGACCGGCGGTGGCCACGGCGGCGAGGCAGAGGGCGGCGAGTGCGGTGCGACGCATGGCGGGATCCCCCAGGGGTGTCAGAAGTTGCCGTTGCCGATGATTTCGCCGTCGGCGTCGTAGACGGTGACGAGGCCGTTGTCGCTCTGCTTCCAGTCGGCGAACGCGGAGGCGATGAGCTTGGCGGGGCCCGTGCCCTCGCCCATGATCCCGCCGGTGAAGTCGGTGTAGACGTCGGCGGCGTCGAGGATGTCGTTCTGCTCGTCGGCGCCCTGCACCTTGGTGATGTGCGAGACGGCGTCCTTCTCCTGGGGCGTGCCGTTCTTCCGCACGAAGGCCTTGAACTGCTCGGCCTGGGACGCCTTCTCGGCGTCCTTGTCCTCGGCGGGCTTCGCGTCCGACCTGCCGTCCGACTTGGTGCCGGCGGACTGCTGCTCGGCGGACGCCGAGGTGCCCTTGTCGCCGGAGCCGCCGTCCGCGTCACCGGAGTTCGCCGAGACGGCGCCGATGACGACGATCCCCACGACGGCGCCCAGAACGAGCTTGCTCTTCATGCCCATGGCTGTGTCCCTCCCCAAGCGGCGGCCGCCACCTGTTCGGCGGTCACCCGTTCACGGAGTCAATAAGAGCATGTGCTGTGAACCGCGTCAACACAGTTCACGTGTGAGAGGGGATGAGTGACAGTGAATCCGCGGATCTCGCCGTCGTCGGTATGCTCGTCGCCACACAGGGGACAGAGGGAAAGCGGGGCGGGATGCCGGGCATGCAGGACAACGCGACGGAGGTGACCGCCGCCGGGATCGCGCGGCTGGCCGGAGTCGGCCGCGCCGCCGTCAGCAACTGGCGCCGCCGGCACACCGACTTCCCCCGGCCGGTGGGCGGCACCGAGACCAGCCCCGCGTTCGCGCTCGCCGAGGTCGAGGGCTGGCTGCGCCGGCACAGCAAGCTCGCCGAGGTCCCGCTGAAGGAGCGCGTCTGGCAGCGGCTCGCGGGGCACCCCGCCGGGCCCGTCACCGCGCTCACCCACGCCGGCTGCGTCCTGCTCCTGATCCACGACCGCTCCCCGGTGTGGCTGGAGGTGAGCTCCGGCACCGACGAGCGGCTCGCCGCACTGCTCCCCGCAGCGCTGGAACAGGTGCTCACGACCCGGCTCGGCGGCGGCCCGGACGGCTCACGCGCGAACTCCCCGGGCTCTGTGAACACCGTTCCTGTGAACACTCCCACCGCCCCTCAGCTGCTTCCGTCCGCCCCCCTCTTCCGCGCCGTCGCCGAACTCGCCGCCGAGCTGGGCGCCCGGCACACCTTCGAGTTCCTGCTCGGCCGTCACCTCGACGCCAACCCGCGCCAGTACACGGTCACCCCCGCCGACCTCGCCGGTCTCATGGCGGCCCTGGCCGGGACCGCCCGCACCGTCCTCGACCCCGCCTGCGGCACCGGCGCCCTGCTGCGCTCCGCCGGCGGCGGGAACGGCGGCGGGAACGCCGGCGGAAACGGCGGCCCAAGCGCCAACGGCAGCGGCGGCGCGACCGGCCGCCGGCTGTACGCCCAGGACAGCTCCCCCGAGCTCGCCGCCCTCACCGCGCTCCGTCTCGCCCTGCACACCCGCGCCCCAGTGCACGCCGCCGCCGGCGACGCCCTGCGCGCCGACGCGCACCCGGAGCTGCGGGCCGACGCGGTGCTGTGCCATCCCCCGTTCAACGAGCGCAACTGGGGACACGACGAACTCGCCTACGACCCCCGCTGGGAGTACGGCTTCCCGGCCCGCACCGAGTCCGAGCTGGCCTGGGTGCAGCACGCGCTCGCCCGGCTGGGGGAGGGCGGCACCGCCGTGCTGCTGATGCCGCCCGCCGCCGCCTCACGCCGCTCCGGGCGCCGGATCAGGGCCGACCTGCTGCGCCGGGGCGCGCTCCGCGCCGTCGTCGCGCTGCCGGTCGGGGCGGCACCGCCGTACAACATCCCGCTGCACCTGTGGGTGCTGCGCCGGCCACAACGGGCCTGCGCGCAGCCGGAGGTGCTGCTCGCCGACGCCGGGCGGTTCGCCGGCGAGGGGCGCGGCGGGCCCGACTGGCAGGGGGTCCGGGAGACGGTCCTCGACGCCTGGCACGCCTTCGACCGGGCCGGCCGGCTCGACGAACGGCCGGGCCTGGCCCGCTCCGTGCCCGTCATCGAACTCCTCGACGACGACGTCGACCTCGCCCCGGCCCGCCATCTGCCGCCCCCGGCCGCCGCGGACGGCGCCGGCCGGCTCACCGACGTACGCGAACGGCTCGCCGAGACCCTGCGCCTGACCGCCGGGCTCACCCCGCCCGTGGACCCCGCGCTTCCCGCCGCCGGACGCCGGCCGCTCACCACCGTCGGGGAACTCGCCCGCGCGGGCGCCCTGGTGATGCGCACGGGCGGAAACGGCGGCCGCACGCGCCTGCCCGTCCTCACCGACCACGACGTACTCGCGGGAACCGCCCCCTCCGGGACGCTCCCGGAGGGCGACGAGGAAGCGGTGCTCACCGAGGCGGGCGACGTCGTCGTCCCCGTGCTGGGCGGGGGCGCCGTCGCCCGGGTGATCGACGACGCGACCGCCGGGGCCGCCCTGGGCCGCAACCTCGTACTGCTGCGCCCGGATCCGGAGCTGCTCGACGCGTGGTTCCTCGCCGGGTTCCTGCGCGGCACCGCCAACAACCGCCAGGCCAGCAGCTACGCGTCCACCGCCACCCGGCTCGACGTCCGCCGCCTCCAGCTGCCCCGGCTCCTGCCCGCCGAACAGCGGCGCTACGGCGCCCGCTTCCGCGCCCTCGACGAGTTCGAACGGACGCTCAGGCAGGCGGGCCGGCTCGGCGAACAGCTGCTGCGCGGGATGTACGACGGCCTGACCGACGGGACCGTCGCCCCCGACTGAGCCCGTGGGAGGGCCCCGTACGACAACGGTTCGGTACATCCCGGGACCGGTTGTCGCCGTCGGCCTATACGCTCGGACTCCGAGTTTCCATCGGCTACACCTGTCCAGGAGCAGTCATGTACGGCCACGGCGCGGCGCCGCCCACCCCCAGCGCGGCAATGGTCATCACGCAGCGCGTGCTGTACGCCGCCGCCGGAGTCCTGTGCTGCGGTCTGCTGGCCTGTGTGCCGCTGTTCCGGATCGCGTTCCTGCGGGGGCGTCCGCTCGACTGGGCGATGGCCTGGGTGAGCCTCCCGCTGTCCATAGCCTGCCTGGCGGTGGTCGGTTCGCTGCCGGAGTCGGACTACCGGACCGACGTGGCCCTGGCCGCCGTCCTGATCCTGGGTGCGAGCTCCGCCGCGTACTTCCTGACCGTGGACATCCGCCTCCACCGGCAGCCGCGCCCCTACCCGGGCCAGGTGCCGCCGTCGCCCCACGCCACCACGGTGCACGCGCCGGGCGTCCACTCCCCGTACGGCTACCCGGGGCCCGCCTCGCCGTACGCGTCCACGCCGGTGCCCCAGCCGCAGGCCCCCCACACCCCGGCAGCGCCCACCCCCGTGCCGCCCACCCCCGTACCGCCGCAGTCGCAGCAGCCGCCGCAGCGCCCCGCGCCCGCCCGGATCGACCAGGTGCGCGCCGAGCTGGACGAACTCAGCGACTACCTGCGCCGCCAGGACGGCGGTCCCGGACAGCACGGCGGCGGCGAGGGCGGCAAGTGAGCGTGACGGCGGGACGAGTCGTCGCCGGCCGGTACGAACTGTCCACGCTCATCGGACAGGGCGGCATGGGGCAGGTCTGGACGGCCTACGACAAGCGGCTGGACCGGCGCGTGGCGGTGAAACTGCTGCGGCCCGACAAGGTGGCCGGCCAGGAGGCCGACGAGCTGCGCCGCCGCTTCGTGCGCGAGTGCCGGGTGACCGCGCAGGTCGACCACCCCGGACTGGTCACCGTGCACGACGCGGGCAGCGAGGGCGAGGAACTGTTCCTCGTCATGCAGTACGTCGACGGCGCCGACCTCGGCGACCACCTCGCCGAACACGACCCCTACCCGTGGCAGTGGACGGTCGCGGTCGCGGCCCAGCTGTGCGCGGTGCTGAGCGCCGTGCACGCCGTGCCGATCGTCCACCGCGACCTCAAGCCGCGCAACGTGATGGTGAAGCAGGACGGCACCGTCACCGTGCTCGACCTCGGCGTCGCCTCCGTCATGGACAGCGACACCACCCGGCTGACGCACACCGGTTCGCCCATCGGATCGCCCGCCTACATGGCCCCCGAGCAGGCGATGGGCGGCGCGGTCGGCCCGTACACGGACCTGTACGCGCTCGGCGTGCTGATGCACGAACTCCTCAGCGGCGACGTGCCGTTCGCCGGCTCCACGGCGCTCGGAGTGCTGCACCGGCACCTGTACGAGCCGCCGGTGCCGGTGCGCCGGCTCCGCCCGGAGGTCCCCGAGGCCCTGGAGGCCCTGGTGCTGCGCCTGCTCGCCAAGGACCCCCAGCACCGCCCGGACTCCGCGCAGGAGGTCTACGAACACCTGGCGCTGCTGCTCCCCGCACGGGGAACGCCCACCGGCGCCCCGCTGGACCCCACCCGCCCCTTCCTGCGCCCGCACGCCCCCTGGCCGGACCGGGCGCGCACCCCCGCCCCCCAGCCGGCGCCCGCCGCGGCGCCGGCGCCGACGGGGGAGAAGGCCGATGTCGCCGCGGCCGTGGACGAGGTGAAGCGGCTGCTCGGCGAGGGCCGCATCACCCAGGCCGTCGACATCCTCGGCTCGATCCTGCCCGTCGCCGCCGACCAGCACGGCGAGCACTCCCCGGTCGTCCGCACCCTGCGCAAGCAGTACGCGGCCACGCTCCTGGACGACGGCCAGTACCGGCGCGCCCTGCCCGAGCTGCGCCGCCTCGCCGACGAACGCGCCGCCGAGGCGGGCCAGGCCGACCCGCAGTCCCTGCGCTACCGCTACGAGTCCGCCCAGTGCCTGGAACAGCTCGGCGAACCGGCGGCGGCGCTCGCCGAGTACCGGGCGCTGCTGGGGTACTACGAGAACCAGTACGTGGCGGCGGGCGACCCGCAGCTCGCCCATGACGTGCGCCGCCGCATCGGGCATCTGCTGCTCGCCCTCGGCGACCGTGCCGCCGCCCACGACACGCTGGTCCGGCTGCTGCACGACGTGGAACGCGTGCAGGGCCCCGGGCACCCGCTGGCCGCCGACATCCGGCGGACCCTGCAGTGGCTGGGGCAGGTGCGCGGCTAGCGGGACGGCGAGGGCCCCGAGGGGGCCGCGGACGGCGCGCGGACGGGCCGTACGTCCGGACGGCCCCCGTGCCGGTGCCGGAAGTTGCCGTGAATCGTTGGTCGAATGGGTTGGCCAGAGCTTGGCCGATGCCTACCATCGATCACCGCAAGACTTTGTGCACCGCCGCACAAGCTCTCCTCAGGAGGTCTCCTTGCACCGCCGCCGTCGCACCGCGCTCCTCCTCACCGCCGCGATCGCCGCGGCGGCACCCCTGCTCACCGCCTGCGGAAACGACGCGCACCCCGGTGCGGCGGCCGTCGTCGGCGGCGAGCGGATCACCGTGTCGCAGCTGGAGAACCGCGTCGACGAGGTCCGCGCGGCCCAGCGGGCGGCCGTACCGGACGACGCCCAGTACCAGCAGGCCATCGCCCGGACCGGCACCCTCACCCGCGACACCCTGCACAGCATGGTCCTGGACCGCGTGCTGGAGCGCGCCGCGCGGGACGCCGGCGTGAGCGTCACCCGCAAGGAGGTCCAGCAGATGCGGTCCGGCCTGGAGCAGCAGACCGGCGGCGCCGAGGCGCTGGAGGCGGCCTGGCTGCAGCAGTACGGCATCCCGCCGCAGCGCCTCGACGACAACTTCCGCCTCCAGGTCCAGGCACAGAAGCTGGCCCAGCGGCTCGGCACCGACACCAGCCGGCCCGAGTTCTGGCAGGCGCTGTCCGAGGCGAGCAAGAAGCTCGACGTCGACCTCAACCCGCGCTACGGCGACTGGGACGTGGAGAAGAGCAGCCGGGTCGACGCCAAGACGCCGTGGGTACGGGACGTCACGGCGGCCGGGATGCCGCAGACGCTCTGACCGGCCGCCTGTGGACGACCGGCCTGTGGACAACCGGTCCCTCGGCAACCGGCCTGTGGACAACTCGGGGGCTGTCGGCGCGGTGGGCTAGTTTCGAAGCGTGAACGCACACAGCCCCGCACCGAGCTCCGAGGCCGCCACCGGCCGCGTCGTCCTGCTCACCACCAGCCACCGTGTCGCGCCCGGCCTGCTGTCCTGGCCGGCCTGGCAGGCCCTGCACGCGGCCGACAGGGTGCTGTGCGCGGACGGCGCCCACCCGCAGCTGCCGTATCTGCGGGAGGCCGGGATACCGGTCGAGGAGGCGTCACCGACCGCCGAGGAGATCGTCGGCGCCTGCTCCGGCGGGCGGACGGTGGTGGTCGTCGCCACCGGCGAGGGCGAACCCGCGCTCACCGACGGACTCGCCCGGCTGGCCGGGTCGGGCAGGGTCCGGATGCCCGGTCTGGAGCTGCTGCCCGCCTCCTACGACCTCCCCGGCGCCCGGCTGCTCGACCTGGTGCAGGTCATGGACCGGATCCGCGCCGAGTGCCCGTGGTCGTCCCGGCAGACCCACAAGGGCCTGGCGAAGTACGGCATCGAGGAGGCGTACGAACTCGTCGAGGCCATCGAGGAGGGCGACCGGGACGAGCTGCGCGAGGAACTGGGGGACGTGCTGCTCCAGGTCGTCTTCCACGCCCGTATAGCGGAGGAGGACCCCGACGCGCCCTTCTCGGTCGACGACGTGGCCGGCGGCATCGTCGCCAAGCTGATCCACCGCCACCCGCACGTCTTCGGCGAGGAGACGGCGGACACGCCGGAGGACGTCAAGGCGCACTGGATGCGCACCAAGGCCGAGGAGAAGCGGCGCAGCTCGGTGACGGAGGGGGTGCCGATCGGGCAGCCCGGGCTGGCGCTGGCGGCGAAACTGGGGTCGCGGGCGCGGAGCGCGGGACTGGAGGTGCCGCTGCCGGCGGGGGAGGACGTCGGTTACGAGCTGCTGGCGCTGGCGGTGCGGGCGGAGGCCGCCGGGGTGGACCCGGAGGCGGCGCTGCGGGCGGCGGCGCGGGTGTACCGCGACGCGATACGGGCGGCGGAGGGGCAGAGCGGGGGATAGCGCGGGACGGGCCCGCCCCGCCCGCCCGCTACCGTCGAGGTGTGACCAACCACCCCTCCGCCTCCACCCCCACCCCCGAGCTGTTCAGCTGGGAGTTCGCCGCCGATCCCTATCCCGCCTACGCCTGGCTGCGCGAGCACGCGCCGGTGCGCAGGACACGGCTGCCGAGCGGGGTGGAGGCGTGGCTGGTCACGCGGTACGGCGACGCCAGGCAGGCCCTGGCCGACAGCAGGCTGTCCAAGAATCCCGCGCACCACGACGAGCCCGCGCACGCCAAGGGGAAGACCGGCATCCCCGGGGAGCGGCAGGCGGAGCTGATGACGCATCTGCTGAACATCGACCCGCCGGACCACACCCGGCTGCGACGGCTGGTCAGCAAGGCGTTCACCCCGCGCCGGGTCGCCGAGTTCGCGCCCCGGGTGCAGGAGCTCGCCGACGGGCTCATCGACCGGTTCGCGGACAGCGGCTCCGCGGACCTCATCCACGAGTTCGCCTTCCCCCTCCCCATCTACGCCATCTGCGACCTCCTCGGCGTCCCGCGCGAGGACCAGGACGACTTCCGCGACTGGGCGGGCATGATGATCCGTCACGGCGGAGGACCGAGGGGCGGAGTCGCCCGCTCCGTGAAGAAGATGCGCGGGTACCTCGCCGAGCTGATCCACCGCAAGCGCGAGGCGCTCCCCGCCGAGCCGGCCCCCGGCGAGGACCTCATCTCCGGTCTCATCCGCGCCTCCGACCACGGCGAGCACCTCACCGAGAACGAGGCCGCCGCGATGGCCTTCATCCTGCTGTTCGCCGGGTTCGAGACCACCGTCAACCTCATCGGCAACGGCACCTACGCCCTGCTCACCCATCCCGGCGAGCGCGAGCGGCTGCAGCGGGGTCTCGCCGCCGGGGACCACGGACTCCTGGAGACCGGCGTCGAGGAGCTCCTGCGCTACGACGGCCCCGTGGAGCTCGCCACCTGGCGGTTCGCCACCGAGCCCGTCACCCTCGGCGGGCAGCGCATCGCGGCCGGCGACCCCGTCCTCGTCGTGCTGGCGGCGGCGGACCGGGACCCGGAGCGGTTCGCCGACCCGGACCTGCTCGACCTCGGCCGGCGCGACAACCAGCACCTGGGGTACGGCCACGGCATCCACTACTGCCTGGGCGCCCCGCTGGCCCGGCTGGAGGGCCAGACCGCGCTCGCCACCCTGCTGACCCGCCTCCCGGACCTGCGGCTCGCCGCGGATCCCGCCGAGCTCCGCTGGCGCGGCGGGCTCATCATGCGCGGACTGCGCACGCTGCCCGTGGAGTTCACCCCGCCGCGGACGTGACGGACCGGGCGGCCGTCCGCCCTGCCCGCCAACGGACCAGCGCAAACATGACACGCCCTCATGTCTGTGATCTTCACGTGATCTGCGCGGCATGAACTTGTGACAAGTGATCGACTGCCGATACGTTCACCCATCAAGTGTGGTGGCTCGTACTCCGACTCGCCGCACCGTCATTGCTGTCTCGCGAAAGGTCTCCGCATGCTCTCCGGGAACGGTCGGCACCGTCGCCCCCGCCAGGCTCCGGCTCTCCTCGTCGCGGCCGGAGTGACCGGCTCCGCCATCGCGATCCCCCTCCTCGGGGCAGGCAGCGCGAGCGCGGCCGACGGCGCCACCTGGGACCGGGTCGCCGAGTGCGAGAGCGGCGGCTCCTGGAGCCAGAACACCGGCAACGGTTACTACGGCGGACTGCAGTTGACCCAGGACGACTGGGAGAACTACGGCGGCCTGGACTTCGCGCCCAGCGCCGACCAGGCCAGCCGCGGCCAGCAGATAGCCGTGGCCGAGAAGATCCTCGCCGACCAGGGGGTCGGCGCGTGGCGCACCTGCGGGCTGCTCTCGGGCCTGGAGCAGGGCTCGGCATCGGCCGACATCGACACCGGCGTGTCGGAGGACTCGACGAAGAGTGGGTCCGGCTCATCCGATTCCTCCGACTCATCCAGATCGTCCGACTCCAGCGAATCCTCCCCTTCCTCCGGTTCGTCCGATGACGAGAGCGTCGCCGGCGATTCGGCCAAGTCCGACAAGTCAAGCGATTCCGGCAAGGATTCGGACACCGCCTCCGACGGGGGATCCGGCGCCTCCCCCTCCGCCTCGAACGCGCCGAAGAGTGACGAGTCGGACAAGTCGGGGCAGAGTACCGGTTCTTCGGGGGCCGTCGACGGTGAGGACACGGGCAACGGCCGTCATCGCGGCGTGAGCGCCGAGGAGGGTGACGGCGGGGACCGTGCGCCGGGATCGTCCGGACGGCATGCCTCCCGCGGCGCGGACGCCTCGCGCGACGCCGCCGACGGCTCGTACACCGTGCGCACCGGCGACAGCCTCTCGTTCATCGCCGACTCCCTTGAGCTCAAGGGCGGATGGCGCTCGCTCTACGCCGTGAACGAGCAGGTCGTCGGCGTCGACCCGGACCTCATCCTGCCCGGTCAGGAGCTTGAGGTCGGGGTCGAACCGGGCGAAAAGTGACGCCCGAAAGGGCCTGACGGCGGCGGCAGTTGGCGTCATGGTTCGCGCTGAATGTCCGGTTTAAAGACTGTGAGATATAGGTCTCAGAAGCCCTGATCGTCTTTGATATTCCGCGGATCGCGTGTCTACGGTCGTGACCGCTCGCCATCGCGGGCCCCGGCTGCCGCCACGCCGAATCCTGCCAGTGGCAGCACGGGAACAGTCGTCGCGTAATGCGCCGTAGGCAGGAGCGGGGGACCCAAGGTAAGCGCCGAGTCCGGGCAGTTGACGCCGGATCCGGCTTGGGGTGAAGCCGTGTCCCGGGAGGGGCGCGGCCGGGCAACTCAACCGGCCCGAACCCGACAGCTCACCTCGCAGGCGTCGGTGAGGGGATCCCAGCATGCTGTTTTCCACCAAGGGCAAGCACCGTCGTCCGTCCAAGGCCACCCGCGCGCTCGCCGTGGCCGGCGTCGCCTCCGCCGCCGTCGCCGCCCCGCTGATGGCGGCCGGCAACGCCTCCGCCGCCACCGCCTCCGAGTGGGACGCCGTCGCCCAGTGCGAGTCCGGCGGCAACTGGTCCATCAACACCGGCAACGGCTACTACGGCGGTCTGCAGTTCTCGGCCTCCACCTGGGCCGCGTACGGCGGCACCCAGTACGCCGCCTCCGCCGACCAGGCCAGCAAGGCCCAGCAGATCGAGATAGCCGAGAAGGTCCTCGCGGGCCAGGGCAAGGGCGCCTGGCCGGTCTGCGGCACCGGCCTGTCCGGCGCGGCCTACAGCGGCTCCTCCTCCAACGGCTCCGGCTCCTCGCAGGGCTCCGGCTCCACCGAGACCCGTGAGACCGAGCAGAAGGCCTCCCGCTCCGCCGAGCGCCCGGCCGCCGAGAAGCAGGCCGAGCCGAAGGCCGAGCAGAAGACCGTCACCACCCCGACCGGCAAGAAGGTCGAGAAGGGCGACGGCGAGTACAAGGTCCTCAAGGGCGACACCCTGAGCTCGATCGCCAAGGAGCACGACGTCAAGGGCGGCTGGGCCAAGCTCTTCGAGCTGAACGACGACATCGTCGACGACGCCGACCTCATCTTCCCGGGCCAGCAGCTGCACCTGAAGTAAGCGGCAGCGGTCCCCCTGCTCCCCGCCCCGGTGCGTCTTCCCCCGTACGCACCGGGGCGGGGTTCTCATGTCGGGACCGGACCGGGTTCCGCGCGGGTTTCCCGAAAACTGCTTTGTTCCGTCCGGAAACAATTTACTCTCGGTTCTGTCCACGGGGCGGGTGGCCGGATGGCCGATCGCCCGGAGCCGGTTAGGCTCGGTCTCGCAGGACCCGCCGTGGCCCTGCTCACCCGCGTCACATCCATGAAGGAGATGCTCGTGCCGTCCATCGACGTCGTCGTAGCCCGGGAAATCCTGGACTCCCGAGGCAACCCCACGGTCGAGGTCGAGGTCGGCCTCGACGACGGCAGCACGGGTCGTGCCGCCGTCCCGTCCGGCGCCTCCACCGGTGCCTTCGAGGCCATCGAACTCCGTGACGGCGATGCCAACCGTTACCTGGGCAAGGGTGTCGAGAAGGCCGTCCTGGCCGTCATCGAGCAGATCGGCCCGGAGCTCGTCGGCTACGACGCCACCGAGCAGCGCCTGATCGACCAGGCGATGTTCGACCTGGACGCCACCGACAACAAGGGCTCCCTCGGCGCCAACGCCATCCTCGGCGTCTCGCTCGCCGTCGCCCACGCCGCCTCCGAGGCCAGCGACCTCCCGCTCTTCCGCTACCTGGGCGGCCCGAACGCGCACCTGCTGCCGGTGCCGATGATGAACATCCTGAACGGCGGCTCGCACGCCGACTCCAACGTGGACATCCAGGAGTTCATGATCGCGCCGATCGGCGCGGAGTCCTTCTCCGAGGCGCTGCGCTGGGGCACCGAGGTCTACCACACCCTCAAGAAGGTCCTGAAGAGCAAGGGCCTGGCCACCGGCCTCGGCGACGAGGGCGGCTTCGCCCCGAACCTCGGCTCCAACCGCGAGGCCCTCGACCTCATCCTCGAGGCCGTCAAGGAGGCCGGCTACACCCCCGGCGAGCAGATCGCCCTGGCCCTCGACGTGGCCGCGTCCGAGTTCTACAAGGACGGCGTCTACACCTTCGAGGGCAAGGAGCGCTCGGCGGCCGAGATGACCGAGTACTACGCCGAGCTCGTCGAGGCGTACCCGCTGGTCTCCATCGAGGACCCGCTGTTCGAGGACGACTGGGAGGGCTGGAAGACCATCACCGCCAAGCTCGGTGACAAGGTCCAGCTCGTCGGCGACGACCTGTTCGTCACCAACCCCGAGCGCCTCGCCCGCGGCATCGACGAGGGCGCCGCCAACGCCCTGCTGGTCAAGGTCAACCAGATCGGCTCGCTGACCGAGACCCTGGACGCCGTCGAGCTGGCCCAGCGCAACGGCTTCAAGTGCATGATGTCGCACCGCTCCGGCGAGACCGAGGACGTCACCATCGCCGACCTCGCCGTCGCCACCAACTGCGGCCAGATCAAGACCGGCGCCCCGGCCCGCTCCGAGCGCGTCGCCAAGTACAACCAGCTGCTGCGCATCGAGGAGATCCTCGACGACGCCGCGGTGTACGCCGGCCGCAGCGCCTTCCCGCGGTTCAAGGGCTGACCTGCCCCGTAGAGGCGGCGTCGTACGTACGTCCCCGTACCCGGTCCCGTACCGTGTGCGGGGACGTACGCGCGTAAGCAGGTGAACCGGAGGCGGAACATGGCGGTCAAGGACCGGGACCGTTTCTCCACCGCGACCAGGATCCGGCTGATCGGTGAGCAGACCGCCGCCCGGGTCTACCGTTCGCAGACCAAACGCCAGGCACGCCGCTCCCGGCTGACCGGACGGGCGGCGCTGCTCGCCCTGGTGGTCTGCTCCCTGATCGTGGCCCTCGCCTACCCCATGCGGCAGTACGTCTCCCAGCGCGCGGACATCGCCGACCTCCAGCAGGAGCAGGCCGAGACCCGCCAGCGGGTCGAACGGCTGCGCGACCTCAAGGCGCGCTGGCAGGACGACGCGTACGCCGAGCAGGAGATCCGCCGGCGACTGCACTACGTCCTGCCCGGCGAGACCGGATACATCGTCATCGACCCGGGCACGGCCAAGCAGTCCCGTGCGGATCTCGAGGCCGCCGACCGCCCCTGGTACGCGAACGTCTGGGACGGCGTCGACAAGGCCGACGCCGCCGCCCGGTAACCCCCATCGAAAGCCGCAGAGAAGACAGGTATGGAAACCCCTCCGCCCACGACCCCCCGCACCGAGCCCACCGACGCGGACGTCGAGGCCTTCAAGCAGCAGCTCGGGCGGCCCCCGCGCGGGCTGCGCGCCATCGCGCACCGCTGCCCCTGCGGGCAGCCGGACGTCGTGGAGACCGCGCCGCGGCTGCCCGACGGCACCCCCTTCCCCACGCTCTACTACCTCACCTGCCCGAAGGCGAACTCCGCGATCGGGACGCTGGAGGCCAACGGCGTGATGAAGGAGATGACGGAGCGGCTGGCCGCGGACCCGGAGCTGGCGGCCGCCTACCGCGCGGCGCACGAGGACTACGTCCGGCGCCGCGACGAGATCGAGGAGCTGAAGAACTTCCCCAGCGCGGGCGGCATGCCGGACCGGGTGAAGTGCCTGCACGTGCTGGTCGCCCACTCGCTGGCCGCCGGCCCCGGCGTCAACCCGCTGGGCGACGAGGCGCTGGCGATGCTGCCGGAGTGGTGGCGCAAGGGCGCCTGCGTGACGCTGCCCGTGAAGCCCGTGAAGCCCGTGAAGGAGGACGGCCAGTGACCCGGGTCGCCGCCATCGACTGCGGTACCAACTCCATCCGGCTGCTGGTCGCCGACGCGGACCCGGTGACGGGTGAACTGACCGACCTGGACCGGCGGATGACGATCGTGCGGCTCGGCCAGGGCGTCGACCGCACGGGGCGGCTGGCGCCCGAGGCGCTGGAGCGGACCTTCGCCGCCTGCCGCGAGTACGCGCAGATCATCGAGAAGCACGGCGCCCGGAACCTGCGCTTCGTCGCCACCTCCGCCTCCCGCGACGCCGAGAACCGCGACGAGTTCGTGCGCGGGGTGGTGGACATCCTGGGCGTGGAGCCCGAGGTCATCACCGGCGACCAGGAGGCCGAGTTCTCCTTCACCGGCGCCACCAAGGAGCTGACCGGCCGGACCGATCTGCACCGCCCCTTCCTGGTCGTGGACATCGGCGGCGGCTCGACCGAGTTCGTCGTCGGCGGCGAGCATGTGCGCGCCGCCCGCTCCGTGGACGTCGGCTGCGTGCGGATGACCGAGCGCCACCTGGTGCGGGACGGGGCCGTGTCGGACCCGCCCACCGCGGAGCAGGTCGCGGCCATAAGGGCCGACGTCGAGGCCGCCCTCGACCGTGCCGAGGAGACGGTCCCGCTGCGCGAGGCGCGCACCCTGGTGGGCCTGGCCGGGTCGGTGACGACGGTGTCGGCGATCGCCCAGGACCTCCCCGAGTACGACTCCGCGGCCATCCACCACTCACGCGTCTCCCGTGACCGGGTCCGCGAGATCACCGAGTGGCTGCTGCGCTCCACGCACGCCGAGCGCGCCGCGGTGCCCTCCATGCACCCCGGCCGGGTGGACGTGATCGGCGCCGGGGCCCTGGTGCTGCTGTCGATCATGGAGCGGATCGGCGCGGAGGAGGTCGTGGTCTCGGAGCACGACATCCTCGACGGCATCGCCTGGTCCGTGGCGCAGGGCCCCTCCGCGGCCGGCCGGTAGCACTCCGCTGAGCAGTCGGGACGGCGTTTGAGCGGCGTTCGGGGGCTCTTCCGGAGCCCCCGGCGGGACCCCGCCGGGAAAGTTCGTGAAGTTCTTCACAAGGAATTGGCCCCGCGAGGGCGAAGAAGCGGGTCCGGTTGACCCGTTCGGGCTCTCAACACCCCTTTGAACACGTTCAGAAGGTGTGAAAGAGGGTCCCGCCGGAGGGCGTCGCGCGCATCGCGCGGACCGCCTCACAGGACCTCCGGACCGACAGAGAGGCAGCTCACGCGGCATTGACAACGTGCCGTGCGGGGTCTCGGTTCCCGCTTCGCGCTGTGATCTGGATCAAGAAATGCGGGTCGGTAACACAGGCACTGTCGAAGCTTGTGAAGGGGCGCACGAGGTACCCCTCCGAGGCAGGTGGATACTCGATGGCATGAGCACCACGGAGCGTCCCAGGATCCTCGTAGTAGGCGGTGGGTACGTAGGCCTGTACGCAGCTCGGCGCATCCAGAAGAAGATGCGTTACGGCGAGGCGACCGTCACCGTCGTCGACCCGCGGTCGTACATGACCTACCAGCCCTTCCTCCCCGAAGCCGCCGCCGGCAACATCTCCCCGCGGCACGTCGTCGTCCCGTTGCGACGCGTGCTTCCCAAGGCGGAGGTACTCACCGGTCGGGTCACCACCATCGACCAGGACCGCAAGGTCGCCACGATCGCCCCGCTGGTCGGCGAGGCGTACGAGCTGCCCTTCGACTACCTGGTGATCGCGCTCGGCGCGGTCTCCCGCACCTTCCCGATCCCCGGCCTCGCCGAACAGGGCATCGGAATGAAGGGCGTCGAGGAGGCCATCGGCCTGCGCAACCACGTCCTCGAGCAGCTCGACAAGGCCGACTCCACCACGGACGAGGAGATCCGGCGCAAGGCACTCACCTTCGTCTTCGTCGGCGGCGGCTTCGCCGGCGCGGAGACCATCGGTGAGGTCGAGGACATGGCCCGGGACGCGGCCAAGTACTACAAGACGGTGTCCCGCGAGGACATGCGCTTCGTCCTGGTCGACGCCGCCGACAAGATCCTCCCCGAGGTGGGTCCCAAGCTCGGCAAGTACGGCAAGGAGCACCTCGAGAGCCGCGGAGTCGAGGTCTACCTGTCCACCTCGATGGACTCCTGCGTCGACGGCCACGTCGTCCTGAAGAACGGCCTCGAGGTCGACTCGAACACCATCGTATGGACGGCGGGCGTCAAGCCGAACCCGGCGCTGTCCCGCTTCGGCCTCCCGCTCGGTCCGCGCGGCCACGTCGACACCCAGGCCACCCTCCAGGTCACCGGCACCGACTACATCTGGGCCGCGGGCGACAACGCCCAGGTCCCGGACCTCGTCGGCCGCAAGGCCGGCAACGAGAACGCCTGGTGCCCGCCGAACGCCCAGCACGCGCTGCGCCAGGCCAAGGTCCTCGGCGACAACGTGATCTCCGGCATGCGGGGCTTCCCGCAGAAGGAGTACAGCCACGCCAACAAGGGCGCGGTGGCGGGTCTCGGCCTGCACAAGGGCGTCGCGATGATCGTCGTCGGCAAGGTGAAGATCAAGCTGAAGGGCCGTCTGGCCTGGTACATGCACCGTGGCTACCACGGCATGGCCATGCCGACCTTCAACCGCAAGATCCGCGTCCTCGCCGACTGGACCCTCGGCATGTTCCTCAAGCGCGAGGTCGTGTCCCTGGGCGCGATCGAGACGCCGCGCGAGGAGTTCTACGAGGCCGCCAAGCCGGCCCCCGCCGCGGCGCAGCAGGAACCGAAGAAGACCGAGGCCAAGGCCTCCTGACCCCCGGTCACCCCTGGAGGGGCCGCCCGCCATCCGTGGTGCGGGCGGCCCCTTCGCCGTTCCCCGGCGGGGCGCGGGTGCCTCCCGGCGGGTGCGTTCGTGGGCTTTGCCCGGTGATGACGCGCGCCGGGGACTGCCAACCCGCCCCCCAGGTGTTTACGTGGTGAGGACATTCCGGGATTCCCCGTCACGGAGGTGTACACCATGGCAGACGCCGCACCGCGGCTGAAAGGCATCCTCGAACAGCTGATCGGCACACCCCTGCCCGTCCGCGTCCGCGCCTGGGACGGCTCCCAGGCCGGCCCCCCGGACACCCCGACCCTGGTCGTACGCAACCGCCGCGCCCTGCGCCACCTCCTGTGGAAGCCCGGCGAGCTGGGCCTCGCCCGCGCCTGGGTGGCCGGCGACCTCGCCGTCGAGGGCGACCTCTACACGGCCCTGGACCGGCTCTCCGGCCTCATCTGGGAGCGCGACGAGGAGACCCGCACCCTCACCCGGTCCCTGCGCGACCCCGGCTTCCGCTCCGCCGTACGCGGCCTCCTCGCGCTCGCCGGAAGCCCGCTGCCGCCCGCCCCGCCCCCCGAGGAGGCCCGCCGCCCCCGCCGCGGGCTGCACACCCGGCACAGCGACAGACGCGCCATCAGCCACCACTACGACGTCGGCAACGACTTCTACGAACTCGTCCTCGGCCCGTCGATGGTGTACTCCTGCGGCTACTGGCCCGCCCCGCCCCCGCGGGGCACCCTCGAACAGGCCCAGCACGACAAGCTCGAACTGGTCGCCCGCAAGCTCGCCCTGGAGCCCGGACGGCGCCTGCTGGACGTCGGCTGCGGCTGGGGCTCCATGGCCGTCCACGCCGCCCGCGACCACGGGGTGGGCGTCGTCGGCGTCACCCTGTCCCAGGAGCAGGCCGCGTACGCCCGCAAGCGCGTCGCCGACGAGGGCCTGACCGACAGGATCGAGATCCGCGTACAGGACTACCGGGACGTCACGGACGGCCCCTACGACGCCATCTCCTCCATCGGCATGGCCGAGCACGTCGGATCGCGGCGCTACCTGGAATACGCCACCGCCCTGCACCGCCTGCTGAAGCCGGGCGGACGGCTGCTGAACCACCAGATCGCGCGCCGCCCGCAGCGGGACGAGACGACGTACCGGGTGGACGACTTCATCGACGCCTATGTCTTCCCCGACGGCGAACTCGCCCCGCTGGGCAGCACGGTGACCCTGCTGGAGCGTGCCGGCTTCGAGGTGCGCGACGTCGAGTCGATCCGTGAGCACTACGCGCTGACCCTGCGCGGCTGGGTGGCGAACCTGGAGTCCGGCTGGTCCCGCGCGGTGGCCCTCACCGGCCCCGGACGGGCCCGGGTCTGGCAGCTCTACATGGCCGCCTCCGCCCTCGCCTTCGAACGCAACCGCATCGGCGTCAACCAGGTCCTCGCCGTCAGGACCCCGGAGTCCGGCGCCTGCGCCCTCCCGCTGCGCTCCCGCACCTGGAACTGACTCGGCACGGCCACGGGCCCCGCTCCACCCGGAACGGGGCCCGCGTCACCGCCTCGGGCCCGTTGCGAAAGTGCCGTCTGCCGGGCGACGGCACTTTCGCAACGGGCCCTGGGCCGCTACTCGGCCTTGATCGCCTGCAGCATGTTCAGCCGGGCCGCCCGCCGGGCCGGCCACAGCGCCGCCAGGACGCCCACCAGCGCGGCCAGCAGCAGGAAGATCCCCATCCTGGCCCACGGCAGGACGAGTTCGTACGTCGCCATCGAGGTCCCCACCAGCTCACCTGCGGCCCAGCCGAAGAACACGCCGAGACCGATGCCCAGCACCCCGCCGAACAGCGAGATCACCAGGGACTCCAGCCGGACCATCCGCTTGATGCCCTTGCGGTCCAGGCCGATCGCCCGCAGCACCCCGATCTCCTGGGAGCGTTCGAACACCGACATCGCCAGGGTGTTGATCACACCGAGGACCGCCACGATCACCGCCATCGCCAGCAGGCCGTAGACCATGTTCAGCATCAGGGTGAACATCTTCGCGATCTCGTTGGAGAGGTCCTGCTTGTCCTGGACCTTGATCGCCGGGTTGGTGCCGAGCGCCTTCTCCAGCGATTCCTTCGCCGCGTCGGAGGTGCCGCCCGCGGTCTTCACCATGACCATCATGTCGGCCGTCTCCGACTGGTGCGGGGCGAGGGTCGCGGTGTCGATCATGATGCCGCTCATCAGCTCGTTGGGCTGGTAGACCCCGGCGACCGTGAGCTTCTGCTTCTCGCCGTCCGCGTAGGCGACGGTGAAGGCCGACCCGGCCTTCCAGCCGTACGACGTCGCGGTGTCCTCGTCCACGACGACCCGCGCGCCTCCGACCTCGAAGGCGCCTCCGAGGACCGGGAACTCGGTCAGCTCGCCGATCGTGCCGCCGTTCACGCCGGTCAGGTACTCGCTCCGGCCGTCGATGCGGGCTTCCGCGTTGCGCAGCGGGCTGGTGGCGGTGACGTCGCCGGCCCCCTTCAGCTTCTTCTCGACGTCCGGCGACAGCGGGCGGCCGTTCGCCATGGACACCATGTAGTCCGCCTCGACCGCGGAGGCCGCCATCTTGTCGATGGAGTGCTGCAGGCTGCCTGCCATCACCGTCATACCGGTGATCAGGGTGAGTCCGATCATCAGCGCGGACGCGGTGGCGGCGGTACGGCGCGGGTTGCGCACCGAGTTCTGCCGGGCCAGCTTCCCGGAGACCCCGAAGACGCGCAGCACCGGGGCCGCGGCCGCGATCAGCGGACGGGACAGCAGCGGGGTCAGGATGAAGACGCCGATGATCAGCAGCACCGCGCCGAGCCCCATCGGGGCCTGACCGTCGGAGCCGCTCATCGTCGTGGCCGCGAGGACCACCGCGACACCGGCCGCCGAGAACAGCGCGCCCAGCGTGTTGCGCAGCACCAGCGACTTGGTGGTGGCCGTGGCGTGCACCGCGCTCATCGCCGCGACCGGCGGGATCTTCGCGGCCCGGCGGCCGGGCAGCCACGCGGCGAGCATCGTCACCAGGATGCCGACCACGAACGCGGAGGCGACGGTGCCCGGGGTGACCACGAGCGGCCCGTCGGGCATGGGCGCGTCCAGCGTCCCCATCAGGGAGCGCAGCCCCGCGCCGATGCCGACACCGGCGAGCAGTCCGGCGACGGCGGCGACCGCGCCGACCACGAAGGCCTCGATCAGCACCGAGCGCGTCACCTGGCGCCGGGAGGCGCCCACCGCGCGCATCAGGGCCAGCTCCTTGGTGCGCTGGGCGACCAGCATGGTGAAGGTGTTGGCGATGATGAAGGTGCCGACGAACAGCGCGATGCCGGCGAACACCAGCAGACCCTGCTTGATGCCGCTCATCGACGAGGCGATCGCCTCCGCCTGGTCGTCGGCGAGCCGGGTGCCCGTCGTGGTCTCCACGGCGTCGGAGGGCAGCGCCTTCTTCAGCTGGGCCTCCAGGGCGGTGTCGCTGACGCCGTCCTTCGCCTTCACGTCGATCTCGTCGAAGGTGCCGGCCTTGCCGAACAGCTTCTGCGCGCTCGCCGTGTCGAACAGGGTGAGGCTGCCGCCGGCCGCGACGTTGCCGTCGTCGGTGGTGAAGATCCCGGTGATCTCCGGCTCCATGACGGGACCGTCGACCGACATCCGTACGGTGTCGCCGACCTCGTAACCGGCACGCTCCGCCGTCTCGGAGTCGATGAGGATCTCGCCCTCACCCTTCGGCGCCCGCCCGTCGGCCAGCGGGTAGCGGGGGTCGTCGGCTCCCCAGTAGTTGCCGCCCTGCGACTGGAAGCCGTTGCCGAGCAGCTTGCCGTCCTTGCCGGCGAGGGCGGTGAAGCCCTCGACGACCCCGATGGCCCGCTCGGCGCCGGGCACCTTCGCGCTGTCGTCGACCAGGTCGCGGGTCAGCTCCCGGTACTCGCCGACCTTGTCGCCCTCGGCCTCCCTCCACTGGGGGGTGACGGCGACGTCGACGTGGTCGAAGCCCTTGGCGGACTGCTTCTGCAGGGCGTCGGAGAGGCTGTTGGTGAAGACCAGGGTCCCCGACACGAAGGCCACGCCGAGCATCACGGCGAGCACGGTCATCAGGAGCCGGGCCTTGTGCGCGGACACATTGCGCAAGGCGGTACGGAACATGGGAGTCTTCTCGAGTCCAGACGTGCGGAGGCGGGGGAGGGGCGGGTGCGGGAGCGGGGTGTCAGCTGGTGCGGCCCTTGGCGTCGAAGCCGGGGGTCCGGGGGTTGCCCCCAGGGAGATTCCGCATGCGGTCGAGCACCGAGTCGGCCGTCGGTCCGTGCATCTCGTCCACGATCCGGCCGTCGACGAGGAAGACCACCCGGTCCGCGTAGGCGGCGGCCACCGGGTCGTGGGTCACCATGACCACCGTCTGCCCCAGCTCGCGCACGGAGTTGCGCAGGAAGCCCAGCACCTCGGCGCCGGAGCGGGAGTCGAGGTTCCCGGTGGGTTCGTCGCCGAAGATGATCTCGGGCCGGGAGGCCAGCGCCCGCGCCACGGCGACCCGCTGCTGCTGACCGCCGGACAGCTGCGAGGGCCGGTGGCCCAGCCGGTCCGACAGCCCGACCATCCGGATCACGCTGTCCAGCCACTGCCTGTCCGGCTTACGGCCCGCGATGTCCATCGGAAGGGTGATGTTCTCCAGCGCGGACAGCGTCGGGAGCAGGTTGAACGCCTGGAAGATGAAGCCGATCTTGTCCCGGCGGAGCTTCGTCAGCTGCTTGTCCTTCAGCGATCCCAGCTCGGTCTCGCCGATGCGCACCGAACCGGAGGAGAAGGTGTCGAGCCCGGCCACGCAGTGCATCAGCGTGGACTTCCCGGAGCCGGACGGGCCCATGATCGCGGTGAGCTCGGCCTGCTGGAAGGCGACGGAGACCTGGTCCAGGGCGACCACCCGGGTCTCTCCCTGGCCGTAGATCTTCGAAAGCTCCGTGGCGCGCGCGGCCACGGCGGTGGTCCGGTCGGCGAGGGATGCGGTGGTCACGGGTGAACACTCCTGTCGGGGCGACGTGGTCCCGGGAACGGTTCCGGGGACAGTGACCATCGTTCCGCCCGATCGCCGCCGTGGAGTCAGCCGCTGCTCCCGTTCCGGGGGGCGACTCGGGACGGACCGCCGGGCGCGCCGTCATACCTCAGGATGACGGCGGGCCCTGAGACCGGGGGAGCGCGGAACAGGTGGAGCACCCCTGTTCCGACGGTGAAATTCCGTCATTCCGCATGCATGACGGATCGTCACTTGTAAGGCTGTGGGCATGTGCTGTCGGCGTGTTCACGGTGCTGATGCACCATCAGGCGCCAATAAAATAAGACAAGATCGGCCCCTCCGGTCCCTGCGGGCGGGAGGGCCACCGATAGGCTCGGGACCTCGATGCGGAGCCCACGGCCTGCCCGGATGGTGGAATGCAGACACGGCGAGCTTAAACCTCGCTGCCCCTGAGCGGGCGTGCCGGTTCAAGTCCGGCTCCGGGCACCTTCCCTCCCCTCGCGCGAGGTCGCGGCGCACCCCCGAACGGCGGCGCCCGGGACGAGGAGAACCTGCATGGACGACAGCACCTGGGACCGGGTGCAGTGGCTGCGCGGCTGGCTGGACGAGAACGCCGCCCCCGTGGCCGACGACAGCGCGAAGCTGCTGCGCGTGCTCAAGATCGGCGAGGAGTTCGGCGAGGTCGCCGAGGCCCTGCACGGCGTGATGGGCGCCAACCCGCGCAAGGGGGCCTCCCACACCTGGGACGACGTCACGACGGAGCTGTGCGACGTCGCGGTGACCGTCCTCGTCGCCCTGGCGTCGTGCGCGGACGACCCGGCGCGGCTCCTCGACGAGCGGCTCGACCACCTGGTGCGCAGGGCGCTGCCGGAGTAGCCGCGGCCGCCGGCTCACCGGTCCGGGGGAACGGGTTGATCTCCGGTCGGTTCCGGGGAGGTACCGGGTCGGTCATGGTTCGCCGCCGCCCGGTGAGGGGAATCACCCGGCCGCGTAGCGTGTTGGGGAGCACGACGAGGGAAAGATCCTTCCCAAGCAGTAGGGTAATCCTTTGCCTACCTATTACTCTTGAGCCAAGGCCGCGCCGTGTGGCCATGGAGGAGTGAAATGAGGAGCAGTAACCCGGTCTTCTCGCGACGGGGGTTCGGCCGCGACAACGGCTACGCGGGCTTCAACACCGCGCCGCAGGCCGGGGGTCCCGCAGTCGCCACGCAGGCCAACCCGTACGCGCAGCCGACGGGCAACCCGTACGCCCAGAACCCTTACGCCCAGCAGGACCTGCAGTACGGCGCACCGCCGCAGGCGCCGGCCTCCACGGGCCGGATGACCATCGACGACGTCGTCATGCGCACGGGCACCACGCTCGGTGTGCTCATCGTCACCGCCGCGCTCGCCTGGGCGCTGCTGCCGGTCGACGACGCCAACATCAGCCGGTCCTACGGCATCGGCATCGGCGCCGCGCTGATCGGCATGGTCCTGGCGCTCGTGCAGTCCTTCAAGCGCAAGGCCTCGCCCGCGCTGATCCTGACGTACGCCGCGTTCGAGGGTGTCTTCCTCGGCGTGATCTCCAGCATCGTCGACAACCGCATCGCCGAGGGTGCGGCCATGCAGGCGGTGATCGGCACCATGGCGGTCTTCGCCGCCGTGCTGGTGGCGTACAAGGCGGGCTGGATCCGCGTCAACCGCCGTTTCTACGGCTTCGTGATGGCGGCCGCGCTCGGCTTCATCCTGCTGATGGCCGTGAACCTGCTGTTCGCGGTGTTCGGCGGCGGTGACGGCCTCGGCTTCCGCAGCGGCCCGCTCGGCATCGTCTTCGGTGTCGTCGGCATCCTCCTCGGCGCGTGCTTCCTCGCCCTGGACTTCAAGCAGGTCGAGGACGGCATCGCCTACGGCGCGCCGCGCGAGGAGGCCTGGCTCGCCGCCTTCGGCCTCACGCTGACGCTGGTGTGGATCTACATGGAGTTCCTGCGGCTCATCTCGATCCTCAACAGCAGCGACTAGCGGACCGGCAGTACCGCGGCGGTGCCGCGGCAGTACGGACAAGGGCCCCGGGTTCACCCGGGGCCCTTCGTCGTGGCGGCGCGCTAGAGCAGCTTGCGCGCAGCCCTTCTCAGGTCGTATTCGTGGACGATCGCCTTGGCGTGGCCGTACGCCAGGTCGTACTCGTGGCGGAGCCAGCTGACCTTCTCCTCGAAGCGGAAGAGCGCCGGGCCGTCCTCGACGGTGCGCAGCCAGTCGGAGATCTCACGACCGGTGCAGTGCGGAATGCGGGCGAGCATGTTGCGGTGGGTCTCGGCGGAGAAGACTTGGGACATCGGCGCCTCCGGACGTATGGGATGTAAGCCGGTCCTTCAGGTCACCGTGCCCGAGGGTTCGCCCGTTGGCAACAGTCCTGCCGCGCCGCGTACGCTCACCGCGTGGTTGATACGACGCCCTTCATCCGTGCCGTGGATCATTTCGCCGACCGGCTGCGGGCCGCGCCGCAGAGCCGGCTGCAACGGGGAGGGGCGGCCGAGGCGCTCGCCCTGGCCAGGGAGCTGGCGCGGCGCACCCAGCGCGTCGAGGAGCCGGGCACCGAACTCCGTGAGATGCCCGACGCGGGCATGTTCGCCGCCGCCGACCAGATCACCGTGGCCGGTCACGACCTGGCGCTCGTACTGAAGGACGAGGGCGAGGTCGAGGAGGCGGTACGCCTGGTGGAGGAGGCGCGCCGGCGCGCCGGGGTCTAGCCGGTCCGGACCGGACTAGAGGGACGCGATGACGCGGTCCGCGAGGATGTAGACGTTCTCGTCGCCGCAGGCGAAGGTCAGCGTGTACGCCCCGGAGATCCCGGAGCCGCCGAGCAGGAACGGGGTCTCGCCCGCGACCAGCGCCGCGGCCAGGCGCTCCGAGGTCTCGCGGTGGCCCGGCGTCATGCACAGCGTCGTACCGTCGGCGAAGACGTAGACGTCGAGGGTGCCGAGCGGGCCCGGGCGGACGTCGGTCAGCTCGGTGCGGGAGGCGGCCAGCTCCTCGAGCGTGGACACCGTCCGCTCGTGGTCGTTCACCACCGGCGAGGGGTGCGGGACGAAGTCGGGGTGCGAGGGGTGGCGGCGGCGGGCCGCGGCCAGCTCGGGGGAGTCCCCGGGGTGGTCCTCGGTGTCGGCGCCCGGCTCGGTCACCGGTTCCAGGCCCACGAAGTCGGCCTGCCGGGGCAGGAACAGCTCGCTGTCCGCGAGGCCCAGCAGGGACGGCGCGTCGGAGGCGTCACGCGCCTCCTGGGCGGCCCAGAAGGCCCGCGCCTCGGCGAGCTCGCGCTCCCGCTCCTCGGCGAGCGCCTCCGCCACCGCGGCGCGTATCTCGTCGGCCCCGGCCGAGCGGGCGGGGGGAATGTGCGCGCGCGTGGCGGCGGCGTGGTTCCCGGCGAGCTCGGAGTGCAGGGCAGCGACCTGCCGGCGCAGCACCATGATGCTGCGCAGGACGGCGACGCCCACGGCGCCGGTGGCGGCCGTGGTGACCAGCAGGGCGATCGGCATGGCGCTCACTGACGTACTCCCGGTTCAAAGTCGACCCCCGACTTACTACATCAGCTTGAAGGGTGGACTAACCATCTGTCAGTGCGTAACGTCACGAAACGGACAGTCCTTTGGTGGTGCGCCCGAACGGGTGCCCGTGCTGACCTGCGCGGATTCCCTCCGCGAGCGAGATAGGTCACATCCTGGGGGAGATTGGATCACGGAACGGCCCGACCCCCGGAGGTTCCGGAGAGCCGGGCCGTTGTCTCACGGACCGTGCCGCGACGGCTACCGTGCGGTGCTCAGCTGAGGCGCTCGACGACCATCGCCATGCCCTGGCCGCCGCCGACGCACATCGTCTCCAGACCGAACTGCTTGTCGTGGAACTGGAGGGAGTTGATGAGCGTGCCGGTGATGCGCGCGCCGGTCATGCCGAAGGGGTGGCCGACGGCGATGGCGCCGCCGTTGACGTTCAGCTTCTCCAGCGGGATGCCGAGCTCGCGGTAGGAGGGGATGACCTGCGCGGCGAAGGCCTCGTTGATCTCGGCCAGGTCGATGTCGTCGATGGTCAGGCCGGCGCGGGACAGCGCCTGCTTGCTCGCCTCGACCGGGCCGAGGCCCATGATCTCGGGGGAGAGGCCGGAGACGCCGGTGGAGACGATCCGGGCGAGCGGGGTGAGGCCGAGCTCGCGGGCCTTGGTGTCGCTCATGATGACGAGCGCGGCGGCGCCGTCGTTGAGCGGGCAGCAGTTGCCCGCGGTGACCAGGCCGTCGGGGCGGAAGACGGGCTTCAGACCGGCCACGCCCTCCATGGTGACGCCCGCGCGGGGGCCGTCGTCCTTGGCGACCACCGTGCCGTCGGGGAGCGTCACCGGGGTGATCTCGCGCTCCCAGAAGCCGTTCTTGATGGCTTCCTCGGCGAGGTTCTGCGAGCGGACGCCGAACTCGTCCATGTCCTGCCGGGTGACGCCCTTGAGCCGGGCCAGGTTCTCCGCCGTCTGGCCCATCGCGATGTACGGATCGGGGACCAGGCCGTCCTCGCGCGGGTCGTGCCAGGTCGAGCCCTCCGACTCCGCGACGGCGGCGGTACGGGCCTCGGCCTCGGCGAACAGCGGGTTGCGGGTGTCCGGGAGGCTGTCGGAGTTGCCCTTGGTGAAGCGGGAGACCGTCTCGACGCCGGCCGAGATGAAGACGTCGCCCTCGCCGGCCTTGATGGCGTGCAGGGCCATGCGGGAGGTCTGCAGGGAGGACGAGCAGTAGCGGGTGATGGTGCAGCCGGGGAGGTGGTCCATCCCCATCTGCACGGCGACCACGCGGCCGAGGTTGTTGCCCTGCTCGCCGCCGGGGAGGCCGCAGCCGAGCATGAGGTCGTCGATGTCCCTCGGGTCCAGCTCAGGGACCTTGGCGAGGGCGGCCTGGATGATCGTGGCGGTCAGGTCGTCCGGGCGCAGGTCCTTCAGGGAGCCCTTGAAGGCGCGGCCGATGGGGGAGCGGGCGGCTGAGACGATCACGGCTTCGGGCATCACGGCTCCAAGGGGGTGGTGGTCGGGTGACGGAGGGCATACCGGTGGGTTGGTGCGGGCTCCCTGGGAAGTTACCCGGCCGTATGAGCGGGGTCACGGGTCCCGCGCTGTGACATGGACCGCAACTGTCTAAGCGCTTGCTTTTCCCGCTGCGGTGCCTGGGGAGGTGTTCGCGCGGCACGACTGCCCGCGGAGCGGGGTGGAGCTGCCCGCGGCGGGCGGACGGGGCTACGTGGGCTGGGTCGAGGGGGCGGGTTCGGGTTCGGGGAGCCTGCGGCGGCGGCGTCGCTTGAGGAGGGCCCACGGGCCCCGGGGCCCGGACGGCATCGCCGCCGTGACCTCCGTGCCCGCCTCCTCCGCCGCCTCCGCGGCCGCCCTGGCGACCGGCAGGAACCCCTCCCGGCGGGCGGCGTCCGGCCGCTCCTCCTCCGCCGGCCACAGCCCCAGCACCGCGCCCACCGTCGGCAGCACCGCCATCGCGGCCGTGGCGTACCCCTCCACCGAGGGGTGGTAGTTGTCGGGCCCGAACAGCTCCCGCGGGTTCGCCGCGAACTCGGGACCCAGCAGGTCCCCCAGCGACACCGTCCGCCCGCCCTGCTCCACCGCGCCGATCGTCTGCGCCGCCGCCAGCTGCCGCGAGGCCCGCCGGGCCAGCCAGCGCAGCGGCTGCCGCACCGGCTCGATGGTGCCCAGATCGGGGCACGTGCCGACGACCACCTCCGCGCCGGCCGTCCGCAGCCGGCGCACCGCCGAGGACAGATGGCGCACGGAATGGGCCGGCGGCATGCGGTGCGTGACGTCGTTGGCGCCGATCATGATCACGCAGACGTCGGGCACCCGGGACGGGTCCGCCAGCGCCAGCGTCACCTGCCGCTCCAGGTCGTCGGAGCGGGCCCCGGGAACCGCGACCGTGCTCAGCCCCACCGGGCGCTCCGCGATCGCCGCGACCCCGGACGCCAGCAGCGCCCCCGGCGTCTGCCCGGCCCGGTGCACGCCCTGCCCCGCGGCCGTGGAGTCGCCGAGCATCGTCAGCCGCAGCGCGGGCTCACCCGGCACCGTGTAGGACGCCCCGTACAGCCCGTCCGCGTTCGGTACGTGCCCGGACGCGCCGTTGCCCACCCGGCGCCGCGCCAGCTGGGCCTCGGCCAGCAGCAGTCCCACCGCGGCCGCCCCGGCCAGGCCGATGCCCCCGCCGCCGTATGCCGCGCCGGCCGCGATCCGCCGGGCCACCCTCGCCCTCGACAAGCCCGTCATCCCTCGCCGCCACCTCCTCGAACCCGTACACCCACTCCTTGCCCCGTACGGACCGTGCTCCAATCCCGACAGGGAGTGAACGACCCGGCCGGGGCGTTGACAGGCGAGGGCCTAGGCTGGCCTCACCACTACGACCTCTTTTGCAAGCATCCGGAGACAACGGTGCAATTCCACGACTCGATGATCAGCCTCGTCGGCAACACCCCGCTGGTGCGGCTCAACAGCGTGACCAAGGGCATCAGGGCCACCGTCCTGGCCAAGGTGGAGTACTTCAACCCGGGCGGCTCCGTGAAGGACCGCATCGCCCTGCGCATGATCGAGGCGGCGGAGAAGAGCGGAGAGCTGCAGCCGGGCGGCACCATCGTCGAGCCGACCAGCGGCAACACCGGGGTCGGGCTCGCCATCGTGGCCCAGCAGAAGGGCTACAAGTGCATCTTCGTCTGCCCCGACAAGGTCTCCACGGACAAGATCAACGTCCTGCGGGCCTACGGGGCCGAGGTCGTCGTCTGCCCGACCGCCGTGGACCCCGAGCACCCCGACTCCTACTACAACGTCTCCGACCGGCTGGTGCGTGAGACGCCGGGTGCCTGGAAGCCGGACCAGTACTCCAACCCGAACAACCCGCTCTCCCACTACCACTCCACGGGCCCCGAGCTGTGGGAGCAGACCGAGGGGAGGATCACCCACTTCGTGGCGGGCGTGGGCACCGGCGGCACCATCTCCGGGACCGGCCGCTACCTGAAGGAGGCCAGCGACGGCGCAGTGAAGGTGATCGGCGCCGACCCCGAGGGCTCGGTGTACTCCGGCGGCTCCGGACGGCCGTACCTGGTGGAGGGCGTCGGTGAGGACTTCTGGCCGACCGCCTACGACCGTGACGTCGCGGACGAGATCGTCGCCGTCTCCGACAAGGACTCCTTCCAGATGACCCGCCGGCTCGCCAAGGAGGAGGGCCTGCTGGTGGGCGGCTCCTGCGGCATGGCGGTCGTCGCGGCCCTCGAGGTGGCGGAGCGGCTCGGCGAGGACGACGTGGTCGTCGTCCTCCTCCCGGACAGCGGACGCGGCTACCTCAGCAAGATCTTCAACGACGAGTGGATGGCCGACTACGGCTTCCTGGAGGACTCCGGCACCAGCGCCCGGGTCGGCGACGTGCTCAACGACAAGGAGGGCGGCCACATCCCCTCCCTGGTCCACATGCACCCCGACGAGACCGTCGGGCAGGCCATCGAGGTGCTCCGCGAGTACGGCGTCTCGCAGATGCCGGTGGTCAAGCCGGGCGCCGGCCACCCGGACGTGATGGCCGCCGAGGTCGTCGGCTCGGTGGTGGAGCGGGAGCTGCTGGACGCGCTGTTCAGCAAGAGCGCCTCGCTCGACGACCCGCTGGAGAAGCACATGTCCGCGCCGCTGCCGCAGGTCGGCTCGGGTGAGCCCGTCGCGGACCTGATGGCCGTGCTGGGCAGGGCGGACGCGGCGATCGTCCTCGTCGAGGGCAAGCCGACCGGTGTGGTCAGCCGTCAGGACCTGCTGTCCTTCCTCGCCCAGAGCGGGAAGTGACGGGGCTCCGGTCCGGCCTCCGGTGAACCCGCGGTGAACGGCCGGGCCCCGGCGCGTTCGTGATCTTCGCGGACTTCGCGGAAGTGGTACGAGCGCGTCACGTCCGCGCAGCACTCGCTTAACACGGGTCCGGCAGATTGGTGGGTGTCGGCGGGACGGGAGCGGCTCCCCGTTCCGGCCGGCGGCCAAACGGCGTCGAAGGACCTCCGGAGCGGCTCCCGGACCTCCATGGACGCCTCGGACGCGGCCTGCCTCAACGGGCGCGCGTCCCTCGCGGGGACCGCCGTCGTCCCGCCCCCCGGCGACGGGGGTGCGGCGGTCCCCGCGCAAACGGCCTCAGTCCTCCCAGTCACCGTCCCGGGAGGACTTCCCGCGTCCGAACAGGCCCGGGTTGGTGCGGGCGGCCTGGACGACGTTGACGCCGACGATGCCCGCCCAGGTGACCATCAGGCCGGGCAGATTGCCGACGCCCCCGCCGATGGCGGACAGCGGCACCGCCAGCACCAGCGAGACGATCCCGAAGCCGAAGCGCTCCGCCCAGCTGTCCGTGGCCCTCGGCGACCGGGTGTCCCGGGCCACCGTCATCTGCTGCTCGGCGAGCTGCCGGCGCACACGGCGCTCCACCGCGCCGTCGATGCGCTGGTCGACCTTCTCCAGGAACGAGTCGACCAGCGCGGACTCGTACTCCTCGCCCAGCTCCCTGCGGGCCTGCAGGGAGGCGTCGAGTTCCTTCTTCAGCTCGGTGTCCCGCGCGTCCATTCCGGTCATGCGTCCCACGGTAGGCAGCCGGGAGGCCGGTGGCACTGGGGGTAACCCCCGTTGTCGGCCGGGGGTTCGCCGCGCCGTGACGGGCCGTCCTACGCCTTGCACATCTTCTCGTCGGCCCGGGACTGATCGACGCCGTCGACCTTGTTCGGCGGGGCGACGGGGACGCCGGCCTTCGTGAAGTCCGGGCCGAGGGTGAGCGTCATCGGCGTCGCCTCGCCGGCGTCCTCGGTGCCGGGCTTCAGGGCCGAGGCGGGCAGGCCCATCAGATCGGCGAGCGCCCGGGCCTGGTCGGCCTGGTCGGGGCCGTACTCCAGCCGGGTCTTCTTGACCTCGGCCGGTGCGTTGCCCTTGTTGGTGGACCTGGCCACGCCCTCGTCGGTCTGCAGCCAGACCAGGGTGTCCTGCGCGGCGCCCTGCGGGCCGCCGCCGTTGAAGACGTCGACGCGGATCGCGGACTCCTCCGCCCGCGGGCCCTCCAGCAGCTCGGCCTGCTTGTCCTTGGCCTTCTTCGCCTTCTTCTCGACCTCGGTGAAGGAGACGTCGTTCTGCAGCATGCTGAAGACCTTCGGGGCCTTCTCCGGGTCCAGGACGACGGTGACGGGCGTGGGCTCCGCCGGGTTGTCCTTCACCGGCACGGTCATCATGGTGATGTTCTTCAGGTTGATCTTGCCGAGTTCCCTGGCGAGGGTGAGCAGCTTGCCGGGGCTGCCTATCCCCTTGTCCACGGTGAGGGACTTGGTGGCCGCGTCGGCGACGTCGAGCATCTTCGACGGGCTGTTGAGCGTGTCCTCCTTCAGCTGGCGGATCATCGACGCGACGAACTTCTGCTGCATCTCGATCCGGTCCAGGTCGCTCTCGTTCTTCAGCCCGTGCCGGTTGCGCAGGAACGACAGGGCGTCCTCGCCCTCGACCGTGCTCTCCCCGGACGGCAGATCGAGTCCGGAGCCGCCGTCCAGGTCCTTGATGGGCTTCTCCAGGCACACCTTGACGCCGCCGACCGCGGTGGACAGCGTCTTGACCGCGTTGAAGTCGAACATCATGAAGTGGTCGACCTCGAGGTCGGTGATCCCCTCGACCGTGAGCATGGTGCAGCCCGGGTCGCGGCCGTTCACACCGTAGGACTCGTTGAACCGGGTGGGAACCGTCGAGCCGGGGATGTCCTTGCTCGAACCGTCGGACTGCCTGGAGGTGCAGTCCGGGATCGTGGTCATGAGGTCCCGGGGGATGCTCACCACGGTCGCGTTGGAGCGGTCCTCCGCCACGTGGAAGAGGAGCGTGGTGTCGGCGTGGCCGGTGACGTTGGTCCGGTTGCCGTAGGCCTCGTTGCCCTCGCCGGTGCGCACGTCGTTGCCGATGATCAGGATGTTGACCGGCCCGTCCGCCAGGACCTTGTCACTGCCCACGTCACCGATGTCGACGGTGTCGATGTTGCCGTACAGGCGGTCGTACCAGTAGTACGCGAACGCCGAACCGCCGACCAGGACCAGGCCCAGGGCGCCTCCCGTCCACATCAGCGCCTTCCTCCTGCCGCTCCTCTTCTGCTTGCGCTTGCGGCGGCCGGCGCCGGCCGTGTCGTCGCCGTCCGGAGCGGGGGCGGGGGCCGGCGGGCGGCCCCGCTGGGCGGGGACCCGGGGCGGCGCGGCGGAACCGGGGCGGGGGGCGCTGCGCGGGCGGGGCGCCCCCGGCCGCTCCGCGGAATCGTTCAGCCGCAGCTCGTAGTCCCCGGTCTCCGGATTCAGTACCCACTGGTCCGCAGGATCGGTTCCGTCCGCCTGCCCACGACTCTGCGCGTCCACGCCTGCTCCAGCCTCCGTCGGGTGCCACATGGGCCGCCTGCGCCTCAAGGCGCTCTGTTGTTCGAGGAGTTACGCTAACCGGCCGGTTCGGCACGCGGTGACGTCGTAGCAAAATCGTCGAGTTCCGGATCTGTCCCCGAATCGGGCCACAGTGCGCGAACTCCGCCCATCGCGCCGTGCGGACGGCGCGGCCCCGGATGCGCCTGTATAACGGCATGCAGAGGACCTGAGCGGTGAATAGTCGAGGGGGAGTCACGTCATGAGCGGCACCGGGAGCCCTGCGGCGCGCCTGCAGGCGCTCTTCGAGGGGCATCGGCTGACGCCGACCCAGCGGCGCATCGCGCACAGCATGGTCCGGCGCGCCGCCGACGTGCCGTTCCTGTCCAGCGTGGAGCTGGCCGAGCTGGCCGGGGTCAGCCAGCCGTCGGTGACCCGGTTCGCCGTCGCCCTCGGCTTCGACGGCTATCCGGCGCTGCGCCGGCACCTGCGCGAGGTCGCGCCCGCCGAACCGGCGCCGGAGACCGGCTCCTCCAACGAGTACCAGCAGGCCGTCGAGGCCGAGATCGAGAACCTGCGGCATCTGGCGGAGGTGCTGGCCGACCCCCGGCCGGTGCGGCAGGCCGGGCGCATGCTGGCGGGGAGCCGGCCGCTGCCCGTGCTGGGACTGCGGGCGGCGGCGGCCCAGGCGCACGGCTTCGCGTACTTCGCCGCCAAGGTCCATCCCGACGTACGGCTGCTCAACGAGGGCGGCACCATGCTCCACGACCGGATCGACGCCGCCGCGCGGGCCGGGGCGAGCGCCCTGCTGTGCTTCGCGCTGCCCCGCCATCCCCGGGAGGTCGTCGACGCCCTCATCCACGCCAAGGAGACGGGGCTGACCGTGGTCACCGTCGCCGACTCGCCGTTCGCGCCGGTCGCCGGGCTGTCCGACCTGCTGCTGCCCGCGGCCGTCGGGACCGGCCTCGCCTTCGACACGGCGTGCGCGCCGATGCTGCTGGGCCGGGTGCTGCTGGAGGCGATGTGCGACGACCTGCCCGACGCGCAGGCACGGCTGGAGGAGTTCGACGTGAGGGCGGCGGCGCGCGGACTGTTCGTGGACTGACGGCGGGGCCGTTCGCCGCCGCGCCGTCCTCTCAGACTCGTCTCACCTTGTGCCGCTAGCCTCCCTTGCCCACTGGAGTGAGAGACGGGAGGCCGGAGATGACACGCGGAGGACAGGGGCTGGCCCGGGTGGCCGTCGTCGTGCGGGCCGGGGCCGCGCCGCTGTGGTGGCTGGGAGTGGTCGCGGCGGGCGCCGGGACGCTGGTGCCGGGGCTTACCGGGCGGCGGATCGGGGTGACGGCGGGCGCCGCGCTGTTCCTCGTGGCGGCGGCCGTCGTGGCCTGCGCGGGGCGGGGACGCTACCGCGCCCCGGCCCGTGCGGCGGTCCGGGCGGGCCGGCACGACGTGCTCCAGGACCGGGCGGTGACCGTCCGCAACTGGCGCCGCGGGCACCGCTGGTGGCTGCTGCTCGCCTTCCTCGCCGCGCTGGGCACGGCCTTCGCCGTGCCCGCGGCCGGCGGGATGCTGCTCGCCGGCTGCGGGACCGGACTGTGGCTGAAGGCGGCCTGGATCGGCCGTCTGGAGCAGTCGGACGAGGTGCTGCTGTGGGTGCGCGTCGACTGGCTGCGGGCCGGCGTGGGCCGGCCCGCGGGCAGGAGGGTCAAGGGCTACCGCACCACGGGGATCGCGGCGGGCGACGCGGCGCCGGGCGGCGCGCGCCGCCGGACGCCGGCCCTCGTGTGAGGAGGCCCCGCGGGTGCGCCGTGGTCAGGGAGTGAGGCCCGAGACCAGGGCGTCGGTGTGGGCGGCGCCGGACTCGGTGACGATCTCCTCGACCGTCTGGGGCGTGCGCACCGTCGCGAAGGCGATGCCGGAGTCCCCGCCCGGCACGAAGCCGTAGACACCCGGGCGGGGGAGCGAGTTGTAGGCGTAGTGGTGGGCGAAGTAGTACGCGCCCGTGTCCAGCGCCGCCGCGTGGTCGCCCTGCTCCAGCAGCGGGAGCGACTGCGCCTGGGCGAGCAGGTCGCCCGCGAAGCACGCCGGTCCCGCCACGTCCTGCACGACCGGGGGGCCCTCCTTGGGCCGTCCCTTCGCGTCGTACGCGGCGATCCTCAGCGGCCACGACGCCGGCGCGTAGACCGTCCGCGTCGCCACCTGCACGCCCGCGTGCGTCACGGCGACCGGGCGCCCGCCCGCGCTCTTGGCGTACTCCACGCGCGCCACCACCGTGCCGTGCTTGGCCAGCAGTGACCGCCCGAACTCGGTGACCAGCCCGTACCGCCCGTCGAACAGCCCCGGCACCGCCTCGCTCAGCAGCCGCGCGTACCGCGTGTACGTCGGGGTGCTCTCCTCGGAGGCGAAGTTGACCGGCAGACCGCCGCCGATGTCGATGGTGTCGACCTGCCGCCGTCCCGCCCGGCGGTTGATCTCCTCCGCCAGTTCGTACGTCTCCGTGATGCCCCGCGCCATCATCGACAGCGCGATGCCCTGCGAGCCGGTGTGCGCGTGCAGCCGGGTCAGCCACGGCCGGTCCAGATACGCCCGCACGACCCACTCCCGCGCTCCCTCGTCGCGCAGCGCCACCCCGAACTTCGAGGTCGCCGTGGCCGTCGACAGGGCCTCGATGGAACCACCGCCGACCTGCGGGTTGACGCGTATGCCGACGGGGGAGCGGGAGGCGGAGCCCGCCATCAGGGCGTCGAGGCGGTCCAGCTCCTGCGGGTTGTCCGCGTTGACGGCGATGCCCAGCGCGAGCGCCTCCCGCAGCTCGGCCGGTGTCTTGGCGGGCGAGTCTAGGACGGTCCGCTCCGGCTCCACCCCCGCCGCCCGCGCCAGCGCCAGCTCGCCCGGGCTCGCCACCTCGGCCCCGATGCCCTCCTCCCGCAGCAGCCGCAGCACCGGCACCAGCGGGCTCGCCTTCACCGCGAAGGCGTGCAGCACGGGGGTGCCGGGCGCGGCCACCGCCTCGAACGCCGCCTTCAGCTCGGCCGCCGACTCCCGGATGCCCGTGACGTCGAGCAGGCCCACCAAGGGGTTGTCGGTGTCGAGCAGCCCCTGTTCCACGGCGGCCCGCACCGCCTCGTCCCGCCGGGCCGCCCGTCCCTCGGCGTACGGGTCCCTCTCGTCCGTCCGGCCGTCCTCGTGAGCCACCGCGTTCCCCGTCCCCTCGGTGCTGTGCATGTTCGCGCGCATGCGACCAGCCAAACATCCCTCGCACGGCCGTGCCGAGCCGCCCCTGTCTTGACTAGTTCTATTCAGCTGGTCAGGATGTGAATATCTGCAGTATTCGTCCGCAGGAGGAGGCAGACCATGTCCGGACCCCGACCCGTGCGAGCGCCACGCGGCACGGAACCGAGCGCCCTGGGCTGGCAGCAGGAGGCCGCCCTGCGGATGCTGCAGAACAACCTCGACCCCGAGGTCGCCGAGCACCCCGACAAGCTCGTCGTCTACGGCGGCACCGGCAAGGCGGCCCGCGACTGGCGCTCCTTCGACGCCATGGTCCGCACGCTGCGGACGCTCAAGCAGGACGAGACGATGCTCGTCCAGTCCGGCCGGCCCGTCGGCGTCATGCAGACCCACGAGTGGGCGCCGCGCGTCCTCATCGCCAACTCCAACCTCGTCGGCGACTGGGCCAACTGGGAGGAGTTCCGCCGCCTGGAGGCCCTCGGCCTCACCATGTACGGGCAGATGACCGCCGGCTCCTGGATCTACATCGGCACCCAGGGCATCCTCCAGGGCACCTACGAGACCTTCGCCGCCGTCGCCGCGAAGAAGTTCGGCGGGACGCTGGCCGGGACCATCACGCTCACCGCCGGGCTCGGCGGGATGGGCGGCGCCCAGCCGCTCGCCGTGACGATGAACGACGGCGTGGCGATCTGCGTCGACTGCGACCCGCGCGCCATCGACCGCCGCATCGAGCACCGGTACCTGGACGTGCGGGCCGACTCGCTCGACCACGCGCTGCGGCTGGCCGTCGAGGCCAGGGACCGGCGCGAGCCGCTGTCCATCGGGGTGCTGGGCAACGCGGCCGAGCTGGTGCCGCGGCTGCTCGCCATGGACGCGCCCATCGACATCGTCACCGACCAGACCTCCGCCCACGACCCCCTGGCCTACCTCCCCGCAGGCATGGCCTTCGAAGACATGGCCGACGCCGCCGCGAAGGACCCGGCCGGTTTCACCACGCGTGCGCGGGAGTCCATGGCGCGGCACGTCGAGGCGATGGTCGGCTTCCAGGACGCCGGGGCGGAGGTGTTCGACTACGGCAACTCGATCCGCGGCGAAGCACAACTGGCGGGGTACGAGCGGGCCTTCGCCTTCCCGGGGTTCGTGCCGGCCTACATCCGGCCGCTGTTCTGCGAGGGCAAGGGGCCGTTCCGGTGGGCCGCGCTGTCGGGTGATCCCGCCGACATCGCCAAGACCGACAAGGCGATCCTGGAACTGTTCCCGGAGAACGAGTCCCTGGCGCGCTGGATCAAGCTGGCGGGGGAGCGGGTGCACTTCCAGGGGCTGCCCGCGCGTATCTGCTGGCTGGGGTACGGGGAGCGGGACAAGGCCGGTGAGCGGTTCAACGACATGGTGGCGAGCGGGGAGCTGGCCGCGCCGATCGTGATCGGGCGGGACCACCTCGACTGCGGGTCGGTGGCGTCGCCGTACCGGGAGACCGAGGCGATGCTGGACGGGTCGGACGCGATCGCCGACTGGCCGCTGCTGAACGCGATGGTGAACGTGGCCTCCGGGGCGTCGTGGGTCTCCCTCCACCACGGCGGGGGCGTCGGCATGGGGCGGTCGATCCACGCCGGGCAGGTCACGGTGGCCGACGGGACGGGGCTGGCGGGCGAGAAGATCCGGCGGGTGCTGACGAACGATCCCGGGATGGGTGTCATCCGGCATGTGGACGCCGGGTACGACATCGCGGAGTCGGTGGCCGGTGAGCGGGGCGTGCGGGTGCCGATGCGTGAGGGTGAGGGTGAGTCGGCGTGAGGGACGGCGACGCGTCGGTGGGGGCGGGGGCACCGCCGCCGCCCGCGGGTGCGGCTGTGCCCACCCGCCCCCATGGCCCAAAGGGCATGGGAGGTACCCCCCTCGCCCCGCGGAACGACTGCCCACAGCCTGGAGTGTCCTCGTTCCACGAGATGTGGCGGCAGTTGGCGCGCATCGGGCGGAGCTCCGAATCGGGTGGGTACCGGAGGTTCGCCTGGGGCGGGGCCGACGCCGAGTGCCGGGAGTGGTTCGAGGAGCAGGTGCGTGCGCGCGGGCTGGCGTACGAGGTGGACCGGAACGGCAACCAGTGGGGGTGGCTCGGGGACCCCGCGCGCGGGGACGCCGTCGTCACCGGGTCGCACCTGGACTCGGTGCCCGACGGAGGGGCCTTCGACGGGCCCCTCGGGGTGGTCTCCGCCTTCTCCGCGTTGGACGAACTGCTCCGGCGGGGCGCGCGGTTCACCAAGCCGCTCGGCGTCGTCAACTTCGGGGACGAGGAAGGCGCCCGGTTCGGGCTCGCCTGCGTGGGCTCCCGGCTCACCGCGGGCGCGCTCACCGTCGAGCAGGCCCACCGGCTCACCGACGCGGACGGCATCACGCTCCCGCAGGCCATGGAGGCCGCCGGACACGACCCCGGCACCCTCGGCCCCGACCCCGAACGGCTCGACCGCATCGGTGCCTTCGTCGAACTCCACGTCGAACAGGGCCGCGCCCTCGACCTGTCCGGCGACCGCGTCGGCATCGCCTCCGCCATCTGGCCGCACGGACGCTGGCGGTTCGACTTCCGGGGCGAGGCCAACCACGCCGGCACCACCCGGCTCACCGACCGCCGCGACCCGATGCTGCCGTACGCCGAGACCGTCCTCGCCGCCCGCCGCGAGGCGGAACTCGCCGGCGCCGTGGCCACCTTCGGCAAGATTGCCGTCGAGCCGAACGGCGTCAACGCCATCCCCTCCCTGGTGCGCGGCTGGCTCGACTCCCGCGCCGCCGACCAGGAGAGCCTGGACACCGTCGTCGAGGGCGTACGGAAGGCCGCCCGTGACCACGCGCGGCAGCACGGCGTCACCCTGGACGTCGAACGGGAGTCCTTCACCCCCGTCGTCGAGTTCGACCACGCCCTGCGCGACGAACTCGCCCGCATCCTGGCCGGCGACACCGGCCGCACGGTGCCCGTCCTCGGCACCGGCGCCGGACATGACGCCGGAATCCTCTCCGGACGGGTCCCGACCGCCATGCTGTTCGTGCGCAACCCCACCGGCGTCTCGCACTCCCCGGCCGAGTACGCGACCGAGGACGACTGCGTGGCCGGCGTGACCGCCCTCGCCGGCGTACTGGAAGGACTGGCCTGCACGTGACTGCCACCCCGCGGACGTACTGGCTGGAGCACGCCTGGCTCGGCACCCATGTCGAGCCGGGCGTGGCCCTCGACGTCCGGGACGGCCGCATCCGTGCCGTCCACCCCGGCACCCCCGCCCCGCCGCCCGGCGCCGAGGTACTGCGCGGACTGACCCTCCCGGGACTGGCCAACGCCCACAGCCACGCCTTCCACCGCGCCCTGCGCTCCACCGTCCAGGTCGGCTCCGGGACCTTCTGGACCTGGCGCGAGATCATGTACGCCACGGCCGACCGGCTCACCCCGGACACCTACCACGCCCTCGCCCGCGCCGTGTACGCCGAGATGGCGCTGGCCGGGATCACCACGGTCGGCGAGTTCCACTACGTCCACCACGCGCCCGGCGGCATGCCCTATGCCGACCCCAACGCCATGGGCGAGGCACTCCTCGAGGCCGCCGCCGAGGCCGGCATCCGGATCACCCTCCTAGACACCGCCTACCTCTCCTCCGGCTTCGGACAGCCGCCCACCACCCACCAGCTCCGCTTCTCCGACGGCGACGCGGACGCCTGGGCCCGGCGCTGTTCGGCCCTCCGGGAACGGGAGCACGCCCGGATCGGGGCGGCCGTCCACTCCGTCCGGGCCGTGCCGGCGGACCAGCTGGCGACCGTGGCGGGGTGGGCCGAGGAGCGGGAGGCCCCGCTCCATGTGCATCTGTCGGAGCAGACCGCCGAGAACGACGCCTGCCAGGAGATCCACGGGTGCACCCCGGCGCAGCTGCTGGCCCTGCACGGCGTCCTCGGACCGCGCACCACCGGCGTCCACAACACCCACCTCACCGCCGAGGACATCGCCCTCATCGGCGGCAGCGGTACCGGCACCTGCATGTGCCCGACGACCGAACGCGACCTCGCCGACGGCATCGGACCCGCCGCCGCCCTGCAGAACGAGGGCTCCCCGCTCTCCCTCGGCTCCGACAGCCACGCCGTGATCGACCTGCTCGAGGAGGCACGCGCGATGGAGCTCAACGAGCGTCTGCGCACCCGCAGCCGCGGCCACTGGACGGCCGCCGCGCTGCTGCGGGCGGCCACCGCCGACGGGCACGCGGCCCTCGGCTGGGACGACGCGGGCACCATCGAGGCCGGGGCGCGCGCCGACCTCACCACCCTCGCGCTCGACTCGGTCAGAACGGCGGGGCCGCTGCCCCGACTCGGGGCCGAGACGGCCGTATTCGCCGCGACCGCGGCGGACGTACGGCACACGATCGTGGCGGGCCGGCACGTCGTACGCGACGGGGCGCACACGCGCGTCCCCGACGTACCCGGAGCCCTCGCACAGGCTGTCGCGGCACTGCGCGCCTGACGACCACCCATGAGGACACCATGAGCAGCACCGTCATCAGCGACATCGCCCAGCTGGTCACCAACGACCCCTCCCTCGGTGACGAATCCCCCCTCGGTCTGGTCCGGGACGCGGCCGTCGTCATCGAGGGCGACCGCGTCGTGTGGACCGGTGAATCAAGCAAAGCACCCCCCACTGACAACCGGGTCGACGCCGGAGGCCGGGCGGTCGTCCCGGGCTTCGTCGACTCGCACTCCCACCTGGTCTTCGCCGGCGACCGCACCGAGGAGTTCAACGCCCGCATGTCCGGCCGCCCCTACAGCGCGGGCGGCATCCGCACCACCGTGGCCGCCACCCGGGCCGCGAGCGACGCGGAACTGGAGGCGAACCTCACCCGCCACCTCGCGGAGGCCCTGCGCCAGGGCACCACGACCTTCGAGACCAAGTCCGGCTACGGCCTGACCACCGCGGACGAGGCCCGCGCGCTGCGCCTGGCGGCCCGGCACACCGACGAGGTCACCTTCCTCGGCGCCCACATCGTCGCCCCCGAGTACGCCGGGGACCCGGCCGCCTACGTGGACCTGGTCACCGGCGAGATGCTGGACGCCTGCGCGCCGCACGCCCGCTGGATCGACGTGTTCTGCGAGGAGGGGGCGTTCGACGGCGACCAGGCCCGCGCGATCCTCACCGCGGGCAGGGCGAAGGGCCTGCACCCGCGCGTCCACGCCAACCAGCTGACGTACGGGCCCGGCGTCCGGCTCGCCGTCGAACTCGACGCGGCCAGCGCCGACCACTGCACCCACCTCGGCGACACCGACGTCGACGCCCTCGCGAGCGGCCGCACGGTCGCCACCCTGCTGCCCGGCGCCGAGTTCTCCACCCGCGCCGAGTGGCCCGACGCCCGCCGGCTGCTGGACGCCGGCGTCACGGTCGCGCTGTCCACGGACTGCAACCCCGGCTCGTCCTTCACGTCCTCCGTGCCCTTCTGCGTCGCGCTCGCGGTGCGGGACATGGGGATGACGCCCGACGAGGCGGTCTGGTCGGCCACGGCGGGCGGCGCGGCGGCCCTGCGCCGCACCGACATCGGCCGGCTGACCCCGGGCGCGTACGCCGACCTCACCCTGCTCGACGCCCCGAGCCACGTCCACCTCGCCTACCGGCCCGGTGTGCCGCTGGTCGCCGGGGTGTGGCGGCGGGGCGTACGCGAGGTGTGAGCCGCGGGCCCCCGGACAGCCCGAAGGGGGCGGCCCGGCCCGGACCGCCCCCTGGAGGACAGGTGTCACCCGGTGAGGATCATTCCTCGACCGTGAGCCCCTTGCGCAGTTTCACCAGCGTCCGCGAGAGCAGGCGCGAGACGTGCATCTGGGAGATGCCCAGCTCCTCGCCGATCTCCGACTGGGTCATGCCCGCGACGAAGCGCAGCGAGAGGATCTTCCGGTCCCGCGGCGGCAGTTCGGCGATCAGCGGTTTCAGCGACTCGACGTACTCGATGCCCTCGAGGCCGTGGTCCTCGTAGCCGATCCGGTCCGCCAGCGCACCCTCGGCGTCGTCCTCCTCCGGCTGGGCGTCCAGCGAGGAGGCGGTGTAGGCGTTCGAGGCCGCCATGCCCTCGACGACCTCCTCGTTGGTGATGCCCAGGCGCTCCGCCAGTTCGGCCACCGTCGGCGAGCGGTCGAGCTGCTGGGCGAGTTCGTCCCCGGCCTTGGCCAGGTCGAGCCGGAGCTCCTGCAGCCGGCGCGGTACGCGGACGGACCACGAGGTGTCGCGGAAGAAGCGCTTGATCTCACCGATGATGGTGGGCATCGCGAAGGTGGGGAACTCCACCCCGCGCGACAGCTCGAAGCGGTCGATCGCCTTGATCAGGCCGATGGTGCCGACCTGGATGATGTCTTCCATGGGCTCGCTGCGCGAGCGGAAGCGCGAGGCCGCGAACTTGACCAGGGCGAGGTTCAGCTCGACGAGCGTGTTGCGTACGTACGAGTACTCGGAGGTGCCTTCCTCCAGCGACTCGAGGCGCTCGAAGAGGGTCTTGGAGAGGGCTCGCGCGTCGACCGGGCCCACCTCCTCGTACGGGGGGATCTCCGGAAGTCCGGCGAGGAGGTCGTCCGGGACGACACCGGGGTCGTCCTGCTCGATGGGATCCAGATGTTCCGGAGGGAGTGTCGACGTCGCTCTCGGGGTAGGCGATGCGTCGAGCCGGGGTGACATGATGTCCTCCATCGTTCTCGGCATATGGCTGCCGAAGCCGATACGTGCACTGCGGTGTGCGGCGCCTCCAAAGCCGGCCGTGTCGGGTGTGTTCTTACTAGCCCTACCCGTTTTCCCGAGCCGATCGCAAGTGCGTTCTGTTGGTGTATGTCCGTTTGTGCGTGATTGTTCGGCTGTCGCAGCGTTGCCGGAAGGCGTAATGTTCGAGGACGTCAGCACACAGCCGAGGTCGGGAGAGAGAGACGGCATGGACCGCGGGACGGTCGGCAGCGCACAGTCGGGCCGGCTTCTGGTCGAGGTGCGAGAAGAGGGCCCCAGTGCCGTCGTGACTCCGGCGGGTGAGTTGGATCACCACACCGCCGATCTGTTGCGTGAGCCGCTGGAGGACTGCCTCGCCAAGGGGTACAAGCGGCTTGTCATCGACTGCTCCCGGCTGGAGTTCTGTGACTCCACCGGGCTCAACGTGCTGCTCGGAGCCCGGCTGAAGGCCGAGGCGGCAGGGGGCGGAGTCCATCTCGCGGGGATGCAGCCCGTGGTGGCGCGCGTCTTCGAGATCACGGGAGCGGACGCGGTGTTCACGGTCCACGACACTCTCGAGGCGGCGCTGGCCGACGATTCCGCGTGACCCGCGCGAGCGGGCCCGGACGGGCGCTCACCACCCCCACGCGACAGCGGGATCCCCTCCGTCGCGCCTTTTCGCGCGAATACATGGGTGTTCCCTCGATCCGCCCGGGCAGGAGACACCCTGAACGTGCGGGACGCGGTGGTCGCGAGAGCGCCGGGAACCGGACGGTCCGTGCACGCGTGACTGAACGGGTACGGAATCTTGTGATTCGTGAACTGGTGACACGGTGAGGTGAAGCGCTGATGAGCACCACCCGGCCCTACTCGCCGGGCGACCGCGGGCCGGAGCCCAGCGGCGCTTCCGGGACTTCCGGGGGCGGCGTGCCGGCGGGGAGCGCGTCCGACGGGGGCGTAGCCGTGCCGACGGCGCCGCCGGAGTCCTCGGGTACCCCGGACGGCGGCAGGGTCCGCCGGCTGAGCTTCGACGGCCAGAGCGGCGTCGTACCGCTGGCCCGCGACTTCACCCGCCAGGCGCTGTACGCGTGGGGCTGGCTGCCCGCCGCCACCGCCGACCAGCGGGCCGCCGCCGAGGACGTCCTGCTGGTCGTCTCCGAGCTGGTCACCAACGCGTGCCTGCACGCCGAGGGACCGGACCGGCTGGCCATCTCCTGCGACCGGAAGGTGATCCGGATCGAGGTCACCGACCGGGGCACGGGCCAGCCCGCCCCGCGCACCCCGCACCGGGCCGGCCGCCCCGGCGGCCACGGCATGTTCATCGTGCAGCGCCTCTGCCTCGACTGGGGGGTCGTACGGGCCCCGGACGTCGCGGGCAAGACGGTCTGGGCGGAACTCGGGGCGCCGGCGTAACGCCGTACCACCCCGCAGGAGCAGCGCCACCGCAGCAGGAACGGCACCACCGCACCAGGGCAAGCCGAAGGGCCCCGCATCCGATCAGGATGCGGGGCCCTTCGGTTCGAGCCGTGGGGGGACTCAGCGCACGTCGCCCATGAGGGCCTTGACCTTCTTGCGGTACATCCACACCGCGACACCGGCGAGCACGGCGAGGCTCGCCTCCATCGCGACGATGCCCGTCTTGTTCAGGTCGACGCCGGCGATGGACAGCAGGCCGGTCGTGGCGTCACCGGCGGTGACGGCCAGGAACCAGACACCCATCATCTGCGAGGCGTACTTCGCGGGCGCCATCTTCGTGGTGACCGACAGGCCGACCGGGGAGAGCAGCAGCTCACCGACGGTCTGCGTGAAGTAGATCGCCACCAGCCACATCGCCGCGGCCTTGTGACCGCCCTCGGCGATCGACAGCGGGGCCAGGAAGAGGAAGAAGGACGCGCCGACCAGCACCAGACCGGAGCCGAACTTCACGATGGTGCTCGGCTCCTTGCCGCGCCGGTTCAGCGCCAGCCAGAACCAGGCGAAGACCGGGGCCAGCGCCATGATCAGCACCGGGTTCACGGACTGGTACCAGGAGACCGGGAACTGCCAGCCGAGGACGCTGTTCTCGGCCGAGGAGTCGGCGAAGATCGACAGCGTCGAGCCGCCCTGGTCGTAGATCATCCAGAAGACGGCCGCGGCGACGAAGAACCAGATGTAGGCGGACATCTTCGACTGCTCGGCGCGATCCAGGTCCTTGTCGCGCTTGATGCGCGCCAGCACCATCACCGGGATGATCACGCCGAGCAGCGTCAGCGGGACCAGGACCCAGTTCAGCGTGTAGTTGCCGGAGAGGCCGAGGGCGGCGTAGGCGACGACGGCGATGCCCGCCCAGAGGGCGGCCTTGCGCAGGGTCGAGGACTTCTCCTCGGACGACAGCGGCTTGGGGACGACGCTGGAGTGCGCGTCCAGGTGGCGGCTGCCCAGCAGGAACTGCACCAGGCCCAGGCCCATGCCCAGCGCGGCGAGCGCGAAGCCCAGGTGCCAGTTGACGCTCTCACCGACGGTGCCGATGATCAGCGGCGCGGCGAAGGCGCCCAGGTTGATGCCCATGTAGAAGACGGTGAAGCCACCGTCGCGGCGCGGGTCGTCCGGGCCCTTGTAGAGGTGGCCGACCATCGTGGAGATGTTGGCCTTCAGCAGACCCGAGCCGATGGCGACCAGGCCGAGACCCGCGTAGAAGGTGCCCGAGGTGGGCAGCGCCAGCGTCAGGTGGCCCGCCATGATGACCGCGCCGGCGACGGCGACGGTCTTGCGGGGACCCCAGACCCGGTCGCCGAACCAGCCGCCGGGCATGGCGAGCAGGTACACGAGCGAGACGTACACCGAGTAGATCGCCGTCGCGGTGCCGGCGCTGAGGGCCAGGCCGCCCGGCGCGACGAGGTACAGCGGGAGGAGAGCGCGCATGCCGTAGTAGGAGAAGCGCTCCCACATCTCGGTCATGAAGAGTGTGGCCAGTCCGCGGGGGTGGCCGAAGAAGGTCTTCTCGGAACCGGGGGTGCCCGGAGTGACCGAGTCCTTCGTCAGGCTGGACGCCATGGTCGTTCCTTGCTGGTCGGGACGCGTCGCGCGAGCGTGTACGCGCCCGGTGGGGGGCGGCCGGCACCGGCAGGGTCGCACCGTCCGCCCCACGCCCCAGGGCGGCCGCTCCGGGTCACGGAGCGGCGGACGACGACCACCGGGATCCACGCCTCAGCGCGCATCGGTGCGCGGTTGAGGCCCGGCCACAGGTCATTCCTTCAGGGGCCGGCTCGAAGGCCGGCCCGCACACGAAAGAGACCTTCGGCGTCAAGTGCGCCAAAGGTCCCCGTGGTGCAACAGGCGTTGATTCACCATACGGCAGTACAGTGCCGGATATGGAAGGACTTGAGACACGGATCACAGGTTTCAGTGGAACCGCGATCACGCATTCGAAGGTCCCTCCCAGGGTCGCACCCCACAGCCGCAGGTCCGTCTCCGGGCGCCGGAGGTGAGAAACGGGTATGCCGGAGGTAAGAATCAACGCGGGTGATCACACCCCGGGCCCCTTGGCGGCGGGTCTACCATCACTGGCATGACCCGTGTACTGCTCGCCGAGGACGACGCGTCCATCTCGGAGCCGCTGGCCCGCGCCCTGCGCCGGGAGGGCTACGAAGTCGAGGTGCGTGAGGACGGACCCGCCGCACTCGAAGCCGGCATGCGGGGCGGCATCGACCTGGTGGTCCTCGACCTCGGACTGCCCGGCATGGACGGCCTGGAGGTCGCCCGCAGGCTCCGCTCCGAGGGGCACACGGTTCCCCTGCTGATCCTGACCGCCCGCGCCGACGAGGTGGACACGGTCGTCGGCCTCGACGCGGGCGCCGACGACTACGTCACCAAGCCGTTCCGGCTCGCCGAGCTGCTGGCCCGGGTACGGGCCCTGCTGCGGCGCGGCGCGTCCGAGCCCCAGCAGCCGCCCGCCACCCACGGGGTGCGCATCGACGTCGAGTCGCACCGGGCGTGGATGGGCGACGAGGAGCTGCAGCTCACCGCGAAGGAGTTCGACCTGCTGCGGGTGCTGGTGCGCGACGCGGGCCGGGTCGTCACCCGCGACCAGCTGATGCGGGAGGTCTGGGACACCACCTGGTGGTCCTCCACCAAGACCCTCGACATGCACATCTCCTGGCTGCGCAAGAAGCTGGGCGACGACGCGGCCAACCCGCGCTACATCGCCACCGTGCGAGGCGTGGGCTTCCGCTTCGAGAAGAGCTAGCGAGACCCCGCCGGGGTCTCTTCGTCTTGGGTAAGAGGACATGCGCCGCCGCCTGATCCAGTCCACGCTCGCCGTGGTGCTCGTCGTCATCGCCGTCTTCGGCGTCTCCCTGGTGATCGTCGAGACCCGCACGATCAGCGAGAGCGCCCGGGAACGGGTGGAGTCCGAGGCGGTGCGGCTGGCCAGCATCGTCGACAGCCGGCTGCTCGTCGAGGACAAGGTCACCGCCGAGATCATCAGCGACCAGGTCGCCGAGGACCGGTACGCCGTCATCCGGATCCCCGGCAAGCCGCCCATCGAGGTCGGCGCCAAGCCGGAGGGCGACGTCATCAGCGCCACGGCGCCCGGCGAGGAGGGCGAGACGGTCACCGTGCAGGAGCCGCGCTCCTCGGTGACCCGGGAGGTCGGCCGCACGCTGCTGATCATCGGCCTGGTGGCGCTGCTCGCGGTGATCGCGGCGGTGCTGCTGGCGGTCCGCCAGGCCAGCCGGCTGGCCTCCCCGCTGACCGACCTCGCGGAGACCGCCGAGCGCCTCGGCTCCGGCGACCCGCGCCCCCGCCACCGCCGCTACGGCGTGCCCGAGCTGGACCGGGTCGCGGACGTGCTGGACCGCTCCGCCGAGCGGATCGCCCGGATGCTGACCGCGGAGCGGCGCCTCGCCGCCGACGCCTCCCACCAGCTGCGCACCCCCCTCACCGCGCTGTCCATGCGCCTGGAGGAGATCACCCTCACCGACGACCCGGACACGGTGAAGGAGGAGGCCACAATTGCGCTGGCGCAGGTGGAGCGGCTGACGGACGTGGTGGAGCGGCTGCTGACCAACTCCCGCGACCCGCGCACCGGCTCCGCGGTCACCTTCGACCTGGACGAGGTGATCAAGCAGCAGCTCGCCGAGTGGCGCCCCGCCTACCGCAGCGCGGGCCGCGCGATCGTCACCTCGGGCAAGCGGGAGCTGCGGGCGGTGGGCACCCCGGGCGCGGTCGCCCAGGTGCTGGCGGCGCTGATCGAGAACTCGCTGATGCACGGGGGCGGCACGGTCGCCCTGCGCACCCGGGTCACCGGCAACCAGGTCGTCGTGGAGGTCACCGACGAGGGGCCCGGCGTCCCCGCCGACCTGGGCGCGCGGATCTTCGAGAGGGCCATCAGCGGCCGCAACTCCACCGGCATCGGGCTCGCCGTCGCCCGGGACCTGGCGGAGGCCGACGGCGGCCGTCTGGAGATGCTGCAGGCCGGCCCGCCCGTCTTCGGCCTGTTCCTCTCCCGCACGCCCCCGCAGAAGTCCCCGGACGACGAGACCCGCCGCACGGTGCGCTGACGGGCCCCGGACGGGCCCTACGGCACGCGCTGTGTCCGGCGGGAGCCGTCGGAGGACGCGCTCCGCGCCACCGGCTCGCGGGCCGGGATCGCACGGAACACCCAGGTGCGGTACGACCAGAAGCGGAACAGGGTCGCGACGCCGATGCCGAGGAACTTGAAGACGTTGCTCTGCAGCGGGCTGTCCCAGCCGAATCCGTAGGTCGCCGTGTAGAGCACGCCGTTCTCGATCACCAGGCCGATGGCGCTGTACAGCAGGAACAGGGACATCTCACGGGTGCGCCCGGACTTGTCGCGGTCCCGGTAGGTGAAATACCGGAAGCCGACGTAGTTGAAGACGATCGCCACGATGGTGGCGATGACGCTCGCCCGCACCACCTGGAGGTCGGTCACCTGCCGGACCAGGTTGAACACGCCCAGGTTGACCAGTACCCCGGCTCCTCCGACCGCGCCGAACTTGGCCGCTTCCCGGAAAAGCCGTCGAAGCCCCGAGGAACCACGTTCCATCGTCCGCAGGCTCCCGTCCGTCGAATGCGTCAACCCAGTCATGCTAACCACCCGCCCGCGCGATCTTCCTGCCGACGTGGAGGTCGGGCGGGGGACTTCGGCTTCCTACGGGAGCGAAATCGGCCACCGTGGCGCGGGCCGATACCCTGGGGGCGTGACGTTCCCGGTAGTCGGCATGGTCGGCGGCGGTCAGCTCGCTCGTATGACACACGAGGCAGGCATCCCCCTCGGCATCAGGTTCAAGCTCCTCAGTGACACTCCGCAGGATTCCGCGGCGCAGGTGGTCGGCGATGTCGTCGTCGGCGACTACCGCGACCTGGAGACGCTGCGCGCGTTCGCGCGCGGCTGCGACGTGATCACCTTCGACCACGAGCACGTGCCCACCGAGCACCTCAGGGCCCTCGAGGCGGACGGCGTCCCCGTCCGCCCCGGCCCCGACGCGCTCGTGCACGCCCAGGACAAGGGCGTGATGCGCGCGAAGCTCGACGCGATCGGCGTGCCCTGCCCGCGGCACCGCATCGTGGACGGCCCCGAGGACGTGGCGGCGTTCGCCGCCGAGGGGGAGGGTTTCCCCGTCGTCCTCAAGACCGTCCGCGGCGGCTACGACGGCAAGGGCGTGTGGGTCGTCGACTCCGCGGAGGAGGCCGCCGAGCCCTTCAAGGCCGGCGTTCCCGTCCTCGCCGAGGAGAAGGTCGACTTCGTGCGCGAGCTGGCCGCCAACGTGGTCCGCTCCCCGCACGGCCAGGCTGTCGCCTACCCGGTCGTGGAGTCCCGCCAGGTGAACGGCGTCTGCGACACGGTGATCGCGCCCGCCCCCGGCCTCGACGAGGAGCTCGCGCTGCGCGCCGAGGAGATGGCGCTGAACATCGCCAGGGAACTCGGCGTCGTCGGCCACCTCGCGGTCGAGCTGTTCCAGACCCGCGACGGCCGGATCCTCGTCAACGAACTCGCGATGCGCCCGCACAACTCCGGCCACTGGAGCCAGGACGGCGCGATCACCTCGCAGTTCGCCAACCACGTCCGCGCCGTCCTCGACCTCCCGCTGGGCGACCCGCGCCCGCGCGCGAAGTGGACGGTCATGGTGAACGTCCTCGGCGGCGACTACCCGGACATGTACTCCGCGTACCTGCACTGCATGGCCCGCGACCCCCAGCTGAAGATCCACATGTACGGCAAGGACGTGAAGCCCGGCCGCAAGGTCGGCCACGTCAACACCTACGGCGACGACCTGGACGACGTGCTGGAGCGCGCCCGTCACGCAGCCGGCTACCTGAGAGGCACGATCACCGAATGAGCCCGGTCGTAGGCATTGTCATGGGGTCGGACTCCGACTGGCCCGTCATGGAGGCGGCCGCCAAGGCCCTCGACGAGTTCGAGATCGGCTACGAGGTCGACGTCGTCTCCGCGCACCGCATGCCCCGCGAGATGATCGCGTACGGCGAGCAGGCCGCGGACCGTGGACTCAAGGCGATCATCGCGGGCGCGGGCGGCGCCGCCCACCTCCCCGGCATGCTCGCCTCGGTCACCCCGCTGCCGGTCATCGGTGTGCCCGTGCCGCTGAAGTACCTCGACGGCATGGACTCCCTGCTGTCCATCGTGCAGATGCCGGCCGGGGTCCCGGTCGCCACCGTCTCCGTGGGCGGGGCGCGCAACGCGGGCCTGCTCGCGGCCCGGATCCTCGCCAGCCACGACGAGGAACTCCTCGGCCGCATGCGGGAGTTCCAGCAGGAGCTGAACGACCAGGCGACCGAGAAGGGCAAGCGCCTGCGGTCCAAGGTCGAGGGGTCCGCGAGCGGCTTCGGCTTCGGGAAGTGAGCGGCATGGGTTCCCCGGCGTCCCTCGGCGAAGCCCGGGCGCTGCTCGCCGAGTTCCCCGTCGTCGACGGGCACAACGACCTGCCCTGGGCGCTGCGCGAACAGGTCCGCTACGACCTCGGCGCCCGCGACATCACCGGCGACCAGTCCGCCCATCTGCACACCGACATCCCCCGGCTGCGGGCGGGCGGGGTCGGCGCCCAGTTCTGGTCGGTGTACGTCCGCGCGGACCTGCCGGACGCGGTGCCCGCCACCCTGGAACAGATCGACTGCGTACGGCGGTTGCTGGAGCGGTACCCGGAGGACCTGGCGCCCGCGCTGACCGCCGCCGACATGGAGGCGGCGCGCGGACAGGGCCGTATCGCCTCCCTGATGGGCGCGGAGGGCGGTCACTCGATCGCGAACTCCCTCGGCACCCTGCGCGGGTTGTACGACCTGGGCGTGCGCTATCTGACCCTCACGCACAACTTCAACGTGGCGTGGGCGGACTCGGCGACCGACGAGCCCGGTGTGGGCGGACTGTCGGCGTTCGGCCGCGAGGTGGTGCGGGAGATGAACCGGCTCGGGATGCTGGTCGACCTCTCCCACGTCGCCGCCACGACCATGCGGGACGCGCTGGACACCACCTCGGCGCCGGTGATCTTCTCCCACTCCTCCGCCCGCGCGGTCTGCGACCACCCGCGCAACATCCCGGACGACGTGCTGGAGCGGCTGCCCGCCAACGGCGGCGTCGCGATGGTGACGTTCGTGCCGAAGTTCGTGCTCCAGGCCGCCGTCGACTGGACGGCCGCGGCCGACGACAACATGCGCGCGCACGGCTTCCACCACCTCGACACCACCGCGGACGCGATGGCGGTCCACCGCGCCTTCGAGGAGGCCCACCCGCGTCCGGTGGCGACGGTCTCCACGGTCGCCGACCATCTGGACCACATGCGCGAGGCGGCCGGCATCGACCACCTCGGCATCGGCGGCGACTACGACGGCACGGCCTTCACCCCGGACGGCCTGAACGACGTCTCCGGCTACCCGAACCTGATCGCGGAGCTGCTCGACCGCGGCTGGTCCAGGACCGATCTGGCGAAGCTCACCTGGCGGAACGCGGTGCGGGTGCTGGGCGCCGCCGAGGACGTGGCCCGGGACCTGCGGGCGACCCGCGCGCCCTCCCACGCCACGCTGGAGTCGCTCGACGGCTGAACGGGGACGGCGGGCGGGTGTACCCCCGAACGCCTCGTTCACCAGGAAGCCCGCGGGGGCTCCGTGCGACGGTGACCGTACCGACGAGGTCACGACGTACGGAGCCCGTGATGGCCGATCTCCAGGACGACCTGCACACCGCCGCCGAGATAGGCCGCGTCGACGAGCCGTATCCGCAGGAGGCTGTCGTCGTCGCGCCGGAGACGTACGAGCCGGTCTCCGACCCGGACGCCGAGCCCCTCACCCGGGCCCGGGCCGTTCTCGCCGCCCACCCCGTCGCCGACGGCTGCAGCGGGCTGCCGTGGGCGCTGCGACGGCTGCCCTGGTACGACCTCGACCTCGGGGAGAGCGGCCTCGACACGGACGTGCCCCGGCTGCGCGAGGGCCGGGTCGGCGCCGTGTTCTGGTCGCTGCGCCTGCCCGAGGGCGCGGAGGGCGACCGGGCCGTCGGCGCCGCCCTGGACCAGCTGGACCTGGCGAAGGGGGTGGTCGCCGCCCACGACGGGGGCCTGCGCCCCGCCCGCACGGCGGGAGACGTCAGCGACGCCCGCAACTGCGGCCGGGTCGCCGTGCTGTTCGGCCCCGCCGGTGCCGCCGCCCTCGGCGACTCCCTGAGCGTCCTGCGCGCGCTGCACGCCCTCGGACTGCGGGTGCTCACCCTGGCGGGCGCCTCCTGGGCGGGAGCGGGCGGACTGACCCGGTTCGGCGAGGAGGTCGTCCGCGAGATGAACCGGCTCGGCGTGATCGCCGACCTCTCGTACGCCTCCACCCCGGTGATCCGCCGCGTCCTCACCGTCTCCAAGGCGCCCGTGCTGTTCAGCCGCTCCGCCGCCCGCGACCTGCGCCCTCACCCCGCCAACCTCCCCGACGAACTGCTCGCCGAGGTGGGCAGGGCCAAGGGCCTGTGCATGGTGCCGCTGGCCGCCGAGCAGTCGGGCACGACCGTCCGGGACGTCGCCGACCACCTCGACCGGGTCCGCGCGGTCGCCGGACCGGAGTGCGTCGGTCTCTCCGGGACGTACGACACCGGCGGCGCCCATCCGCAGGAGCTGGGCGACACCTCCTGCTACCCGACGCTCATCGCCGAGCTGCTGCGTCGCGGCTGGGACGAGGCCGAGGTCGCGCTGCTGACCTGGGGCAACGTCCAGCGGGTGCTGCGCGCCGCCGGATTCGCCGCCCATGTGGCCCAGCAGCGCCGGCCCCCGTCGACGGCGACCATCGCCGATCTGGACCGGCCCTGACGGGCGACGGTCAGGGCTGTTCGATCCGGCAGAGGCAGAACGGGTGCCCCGCCGGGTCGGCGTAGACCCGGAAGTCCTTGCTCTCGTAGTCCTCCCGGTCCAGCACCTTCGCCCCCAGCGCCAGCACCTTCTCCTCGGCCGTGTCGACCTCCTCCCAGGTCCCGCCGGCGTCGAAGTCGAGGTGGAACTGCTGGGAGCCGTGGTCGGCGCGCGGCCACTGGGGCGCGGTGTATCCCGGCGCACGCTGGAAGGCCAGCCGCGGTCCCGCCGGGATCTGGAGCACCACCCAGTCCGGGCCGTCCTCCTCGGGCGTGCCGCCGCCGACGGCCGCGTAGAAGACGGCCAGCTCGCGCGGGTCGGGGCAGTCGAGCACGACGGAACGCAGACGGGCCACGGCGGCCATGGGTCCTCCCGGTGTCATCGGTGTCTTCGGTCGTCAGCAGGCACAGAGGCAGAACGGGTGCCCGGCCGGATCCGCGTAAACCCGGAAGGTCCGCGCCCGGTCGTCGGCGTCCAGCGGCTTCGCGCCCAGCGCCAGCACCTCCTTCTCGGCGGCGTCGAGATCCTCGACCGTCAGGTCCAGGTGGAACTGCTGCGAGCCCTCGGGGGACGGCCACGTGGGCGGGACGTACTCCGGGGCCGTCTGGAAGGCGACGACCGGGCCGCCGGGCACCTTCAGCTCGACCCAGTCCTCCTCGTCGACCACGGTGCCGCCCAGCACCCCGGCGTAGAAGCCGGCCAGCGCGTGCGGGTCCGGACAGTCCAGGACGACGGCTCCCACCTTGGCAAGGGACATGACTTCCTCCTGTCGTTACCGGCAAAGCCGGTCAACCAGTAACCGTTACCGCATGCTCCCGCATCGGAGGTAACGTCGCAAGGGAATAGGAGAGGTGGTCCCCGAAGGCATGAGCGAGAGAGCGGCCCCGCCCGGGACACTCGTCCTGGTCCGGGACCTGGTCAACACCCTGGACGTCGAGTCGGGCGTTGACACGCTGGACACGGCGGACGTCCGCGCGCGTCTCGGCATCACCGGGGAATCGGCAGCACAGGCCCGCGAACTGCGCGAGTCGCTGCGCGCCACGCTGCTCGCCCACGCCGGGCACCCGCCGCACCGCGAGGTCACCCCGCTCGGCGAGCTGCTCGCCCGGGCCCCGCTGGTGGTCACGGTCGACCCGGTGGACGGCACGGCCGGCCTCGCCCCCGTCGACGACGGGCCGCTGCTCTCCCGCGTGGCCGCGGCCGTCGCGGAGGCGGTCACGGCGGGCACCTGGGACCGGCTGAAGGCGTGCGAGGCCGCCGACTGCCTCTGGGCGTACTACGACCGCAGCCCCGCCGGACGCGGCCGCTGGTGCTCCATGCAGGTGTGCGGGGCCCGCGCGAAGATGCGCCGCTACCGGGCGAAGGAGGCGTAGCACCACCGCGCCCGCGCCCGGTGGTGCAGAATGCGGCAGGGCGCCGGTTCGGCCGACTGAGCCTCGGCCGAACCGGCACCCCGCCGCCCGCCCCAGCCCCCTCCGGGCCGGTGAAGCCTCGTCGCCGTCGTCCGACGCGGCCCGCCGCGGATGCCGGAGGCAACGTGCCGACTGGCCGGCCAGGGGGACGCCTGACGGCCGGCAGACACCGGGCCCGGCTCATCCGGGCCGGTGACGCGCCGTCGCCGTCGTCCCACGCGGCCCGTCGGCAGCGTTTTCCGGTCGGCCGGGGGTCGGTGATGAGCCGGTCGCGTCACTCACCTGGACAGGGGGCGCCTGGCGGCCGGCCGTAGCGGAGTCCGCCAGGTGCCGTTCGGCCGGGGGCCTACGCGGTGGGGCGGCCCATGCCGCGGTAGCGCCAGCCGGCCTTGCGCCAGACCTCGGGGTCCAGCGCGTTGCGGCCGTCGAGGATGAGCCGCTGCGCCGCGGCCTCGCCCAGCGCCTGAGCGTCCAGCTCGCGGAACTCCCGCCACTCCGTCAGGTGCAGCACCACGTCCGCGCCGCGCACCGCCTCCAGCGCCGAGTCGGCGTAGCCCAGCGTGGGGAAGAGGCTGCGGGCGTTGTCCATGCCCTTCGGGTCGTACACCGTGACCTGGCCGCCCTGGAGGTGGATCTGCCCGGCCACGTTCAGCGCCGGGGAGTCCCGCACGTCGTCCGAGTCCGGCTTGAAGGTCGCGCCCAGCACCGCCACCCGCTTGCCCAGGAACGCGCCGCCGCCCAGCTCCTGCCTCGTCAGCTCCACCATCCGGCCGCGCTGGCGCATGTTGATCGAGTCGATCTCCCGCAGGAACGTCAGCGCCTGGTCGGCGCCCAGCTCTCCGGCGCGCGCCATGAACGCCCGGATGTCCTTCGGCAGACAGCCGCCGCCGAAGCCGATACCGGCCCGCAGGAACTTCTTGCCGATCCGGTCGTCGTAGCCGATGGCCTCCGCCAGCTTGGCGACGTCACCGTCCGCGGCCTCGCACACCTCGGCCATCGCGTTGATGAACGAGATCTTGGTGGCCAGGAAGGAGTTCGCGGACGTCTTCACCAGCTCGGCCGTCGCGAAGTCGGTCACCACGAACGGCGAGCCCTCCGCGACCGGGGTGGCGTACACCTCGCGCAGCAGCTTCTCCGCCCGCTCGCCGCGCACCCCCACCACGAGGCGGTCCGGGTGCAGGGTGTCCTCGACGGCGAACCCCTCGCGCAGGAACTCCGGGTTCCACGCCAGCTCGACGTCCGCCCCGGCCGGGGCGTGCTCGGCCAGGTAGGCGGCCAGCCGGTCGGCCGACCCGACCGGCACCGTCGACTTGCCCACGACCAGCGCGGGCCCCTTCAGGTGCGGCGCGAGCGAGGCGATCGCGGAGTCGACGTACGACATGTCGCAGGCGTACTCGCCGTGCCGCTGCGGGGTGTTCACGCAGACGAAGTGGATGTCGCCGAACTCGCCGGCCTCCGCCCAGTCCATGGTGAACCGCAGCCGTCCGCTGGACCCCTCGATGCCCGCCACGTGCTTGTGCAGCAGTTCCTCGAGCCCCGGCTCGTACATCGGGACCTCACCGCGCCGGAGCTTCTCGATCTTCTCCGGTACGACGTCCAGGCCCAGCACCTCGAACCCCAGCTCCGCCATGGCCGCCGCGTGGGTCGCGCCGAGATAACCGGTCCCGATCACGGTGATCTTGAGGGCCATGGATGCTCCAGGGGTATGCGGCAAGCAGTGCGGGCCCGAGCATAACCGGGGGTGCGCGAGCGCCACCGGCGGGCTGTCGCCCAGCTCACCTACCACGAACGCGGGTGAAGCCCTAACATTTGAGTTACTTAACGGTAGTTAGCGTGACCAGCATCGCAGTGTTTTGGAGCGTGAGAGACCTTGGCCGGATCGGCTGACTTCGACCTGTACCGCCCGTCCGAGGAGCACGACATGCTCCGCGACTCCGTCCGCGCACTGGCCGAGGCGAAGATCGCGCCGTACGCCGCCGCGGTGGACGAGGAGGCCCGCTTCCCCAGGGAGGCCCTCGACGCGCTCGTCGCGAACGACCTGCACGCCGTCCACGTGCCCGAGGAGTACGGCGGCGCCGGCGCGGACGCCCTCGCGACGGTGATCGTGATCGAGGAGGTGGCCCGCGTCTGCGCGAGCTCCTCCCTCATCCCGGCCGTCAACAAGCTGGGCTCCCTGCCGGTGATCCTCTCCGGCTCCGAGGCGCTGAAGAAGAAGTACATGACCCCGCTCGCCAAGGGCGACGGCATGTTCTCGTACTGCCTCTCCGAGCCCGACGCCGGCTCCGACGCCGCCGGTATGAAGACCAGGGCGGTCCGCGACGGCGACGCCTACGTGCTCAACGGCGTGAAGCGCTGGATCACCAACGCCGGCGAGTCCGAGTACTACACGGTGATGGCCGTCACCGACCCGGAGAAGCGCTCCAGGGGCATCTCCGCCTTCGTCGTCGAGAAGTCCGACGAGGGCGTCTCCTTCGGCGCCCCGGAGAAGAAGCTCGGCATCAAGGGCTCCCCTACCCGCGAGGTGTACCTGGACAACGTCCGCATCCCCGCCGACCGCATGATCGGCGAGGAGGGCACCGGCTTCGCCACGGCGATGAAGACGCTGGACCACACCCGCATCACCATCGCCGCCCAGGCCCTCGGCATCGCCCAGGGCGCCCTCGACTACGCCAAGGGCTACGTCAGGGAGCGCAAGCAGTTCGGCAAGCCGATCGCCGACTTCCAGGGCATCCAGTTCATGCTCGCCGACATGGCCATGAAGATCGAGGCCGCCCGCCAGCTCACGTACGCGGCCGCCGCCAAGTCCGAGCGCGGCGACAGCGACCTCACCTTCCAGGGCGCCGCCGCCAAGTGCTTCGCCTCCGACGTCGCCATGGAGGTCACCACGGACGCCGTCCAGCTGCTCGGCGGCTACGGCTACACGCGTGACTACCCGGTCGAGCGGATGATGCGCGACGCGAAGATCACCCAGATATACGAGGGCACGAACCAGGTCCAGCGCATCGTGATGGCCCGCAACCTGCCGTAACGGCGGGCCGGGGAGCGAGGGGCGTCCGCAGGCCGGGCGCCCCTCGCCCTTTCCGGCCGCCGCCCGCCGTCACAGGAAGCGGCGGATCGGGGTGACCGCGGCCTCGGCGAGGCGTGCGGCCAGCGGGCGCCGCCTCCAGCGGTCCGGGTCGACGGGCTCGCTCAGCTTGCGGTCGGCGTCGAAGTCGGCGTCCAGCGCGGCCGTGAAGTCCTTGTCGAGGACGGCCAGCATGACCTCCTCGTCGTGCTCCAGGGAGCGGCGGTTGAAGTTGGTGGAGCCGATGAGGGAGCAGACGCCGTCCACCGTGATGACCTTCGTGTGCAGCATGGTCGGCTGGTACTCCCGCACCTCCACGCCGGCGTCGATCAGGGTCTGGTAGTGCTGGCGTCCGGCCAGCAGACAGGCCCGCTGGTCGGTGTGCGGGCCGGGCAGCAGTATCTCGACGCGCACCCCCCGGCGGGCGGCGTCGGCGAGCAGGTCGATGAAGTAGACGTCCGGGGCGAAGTAGGCCGTGGACAGCCGGAAGCGCTCCCGCGCCGACGTGATCACGACGCGCAGCAGGGTCTGCATGTCCTGCCAGCCGAAGCTGGCCGAGCCCCGCACGACCTGGACGGTGGCCCGCCCCGGCTGCTCCTGGGCGGTGAACCGGTCGTGCTCGTCGTACAGGTCGTCGTGGCACTCGGCCCAGTTCTGGGCGAAGGCCGCGGCGATCCCGTCCACGGCGGGCCCCCGGACCTGGACGTGCGTGTCGCGCCACTCGCCGGGGTGGCGGGCGTCCCCGCACCACTCCTCGGCGATGCCGACGCCCCCGGTGAAGGCGGTGTGCTCGTCGGTCACCAGGACCTTGCGGTGGCAGCGGTGGTTCTGCCGCATCGGCGACAGCCGGGTGGGCTTGCGGAACCAGGCCACCTGGACCCCGGCCGCGTCCATGGCGTCCAGGAGTTCCGGCTCGATCTCCTTGGCCCCGAAACCGTCCAGCAGCAGCCGCACCCGGACCCCCGAGCGTGCCCGCTCGGCCAGGGCGTCGGCGAACTCCCGCGCGATGTCCCCGCGCCAGTAGACGAACGTCATCATGTCGATGGTGTGCTCTGCGGCGCGGACCGCCGCCAGCATCGCGGGGAAGATCTGGTCGCCGTTGCGCAGCGGCAGGAGCTCGTTGCCCTCGGTCGCCGCGATGCCGAGGAGCCGCTCCAGCCGTCTGCGCAGCCGTTGCCTCTCCGCCTGTGGTGTGGTCATTCCTGTTCTCCCGGATTCTGCCGGCCGTGCGCCCCCACGGCGCCGTCTGCCCGGCCCGCGCGTCTGCTCTTGTTTCCGCTGCCGGGGGTTCCACGCAGCCGTCCGGTGTGTCCTGCCCGACAGCGGTCCCGTCCTGTGGTGCTCATGGGGACGGGGGCGTAGGACGGAGGGGCGGGGGCCGGGCAGTGGCCCCCGCCGTTCTCCCGGGAGGAACCATGACTCAGCAGCAGCCGACCACCATGGAACCGATGAGCAAGGAGATGCAGGACTGCGTCCAGGCGTGCATGGCCTGCCACGGTGTGTGCGAGGAGACCCTGAGCTCCTGTCTGCAGACGGGCGGCCAGGACCGGACGCGGATCATGCGGGCGCTCATGGACTGCTCGGAGATGACCCGCCTGTGCGCGGACATGATGATGCGCCGCTCGCCGCTGGCGAACGAGATGTGCATGATGTGCGCGCAGGCGTGCGACATGTGCGCCGAGGCGTGCATGTCCCTGCCGGACGACGACCGGATGACGCGCTGCGCCGAGTCCTGTCGCCGCTGCTCCGAGATGTGCCGCGCGATGGCCGGCGCCACGATGTGACAACCGGCGCACACAGGGATGTGGGCACCCCCTTCAGGGGTGCCCACGGCGGGCTCAGTTGCCCTTGACGGTGACCTCAGTTGCCCTTGACGGTGACCTTCTCGTCGTTGTTCAGCTCGTTCACCAGCTGCTTCACCTTCGCCTTGTCCCAGAGCAGGTTGCCGCCGCTGGAACCCGCGATGGGCATGTTCATGGACGTGCCCTCGCCGCTGCTGACGCCCTTCATCGACCAGAACATGTCGGCCAGGTCGAACAGGCCCATGTCCTCGTCGACGATCAGGGAGTCCAGGCCGGCGCCCATGGTCGGGTACAGCTTGAAGGGGTTCAGCACCGTGCCCGGCGTGGCCACCTGGTTGGCGAGGGCCGAGAGGAACTTCTGCTGGTTCTTCGTACGGTCCAGGTCGGAGCCCGCCAGCGCGTACCGGGTGCGGACGAAGGCGAGGGCCTCCTCGCCGTTCAGGGTCTGCTTGCCCTTCTTGAGGTCGGCGCCGGACTTGGTGTCCTTGATGTCCTGCGGGAGGTCGATCTCCACGCCGCCCACCGCGTCCACGATGCTCGCGAAGCCGCCGAAGCCGATCTCCACGTAGTGGTCGATGTGCAGGCCGGTGTTGAACTCGACCGTGCGGACCAGTAGTTCGGGCCCGTCCTCGGCGTACGCGGCGTTGAGCTTCACCTGGCGGCCGGTTGCGGGGTAGGTCTTGCCGGAGTCGGAGCCCTTGAAGGACGGGATCTCGACGTTCGAGTCCCGGGGGAGGGAGATCAGGGTAGGGCCGTTGCCGCCGGTGTGCAGGATCATCATCGAGTCCGTGCGCTTGCCCTCGGCGGACCCGGTGTGCAGCTTCTTCTTGTCCTCGTCGGACATGCCCTCGCGGCTGTCGGAGCCGACGATCAGGTAGTTGGTGCCCTCGCCCTTCTCGGGCCGCTCGATCACCTTCGACAGGTCGACCTCGCGGTTCAGCTTGGAGTCGGCCCAGAAGTACGTGGCGACGGTCGTCACCAGCAGCACGGTCACCAGGGTGATCGCCGTCACCTTGATGCGGCGGCGCCAGTCCGGCGCGGGACGCTGCGGGGCGTAACCGCCGCCACCGCCCGGCCCGCCGGATCCGCCGTACACCTGGCCCGTGTTGTAGCCGCTGTCGTAGCCGTCGTGACCGCCGTGGCCCTGGCCGTCCACATACGACGGCTGCTGCGGGACACCGCCGTACGCGCCCTGCCCGGGAGGGGCCGCCGGTCCGCGGCGTACCTGCCGCATGACCCGGGCGCCCTCGGGCTGTGCGCTCCCGCTGCCGCGTCCGTAGCGTCCGCCGCGGTTGTCGTTGGGCCGTGCCTCGGGCCAATCAGTCATGGACACAGTGTGCAGGTCCCCGCTGTGCCCCATACAAGGGTCGTCGGAAAATCAGGGCACCCCTGTTGCGAAGCCGACACAAAAAACGCCTGCACGACCTCGGCATAAGGTAGAGGCCATGACAGACCAGGCCCCAGCCGCAGCAATGGACGGTCCGGACATCCCGGGCAAGCCCACCTCGGCGTCCCGCACCACCCTCAGCCACATCATGACCCACAACGACACCAACCTGCTGGGTACGGTGCACGGCGGAGTGATCATGAAGCTCGTCGACGACGCGGCGGGCGCCGTCGCCGGACGGCACTCCGGAGGGCCTGCCGTCACCGCCTCCATGGACGAGATGGCCTTTCTGGAGCCGGTCCGCGTGGGCGACCTGGTCCATGTGAAGGCCCAGGTGAACTGGACCGGCCGGACCTCGATGGAGGTCGGCGTGCGGGTGCTGGCCGAGCGCTGGAACGAGTCCGCGCCGGCCACCCAGGTCGGCTCGGCGTACCTGGTGTTCGCGGCCGTCGACGCCGACGGCAAGCCGCGCCGGGTGCCGCAGGTGATACCCGAGACCGAGCGGGACGAGCGCCGCCGCCAGGAGGCCCAGATCCGCCGCACGCACCGGCTGGCCCGCCGCCGGGCGATCGTGGAGCTGCGGGAGAAGCGGGCCGCGGAGGGCCTCGAGGACTGAGGGCGCCGGGCGGCCGGGTCAGGAGCAGCCGACCTCGTCGCCCCGCACCACACCGAACTCGCCCTGTCCCGGATCCTGCGCCCGCACCTTGCGGACCTTCTCGAAGTCGGTGCCCGCGATCACCTTCAGCGTGGCGCCCTGGCCCTTCACCGCGCGCAGTTCGCTGCCCGGCAGCGCCGCGGCCAGGGACTTCGCGGAGCGGTCCCAGCGGGGGTCGTAGGCGACGACGGTGCGCCGCACGTCCTGGTGCGCGGCGTTGGCCGGGGCCCGGGTGGTGGCGAATCCGGTCGCGGCCAGCGCCGCGTCCACCCGCCGGCCGAGGCCCGCGGTGTGGGTGCCGTTCTCCACCTGGACGCGGATCTGCCGCGGGTCCACGGGGACGCGCAGCGCCGCGTCGGCGGTGCGGCGCGCGGAGAGCGGCCGGTCCCGGCGCAGTGCCTCGAAGATGTGCTCCGCCTTCTCGGCGTCCCACTTCAGCGTGGAGCCGACGCCCTTCACGGCGTACCCCATCCTCCCGATCGGCACGGTGGTGAACTCGGAGGACGAGGGGGAGAAGTTCCGCATCGCCCGGCCGAGGTCGAGGAACTCGCCGGTGCCGAAGCCCTTGTCGGCGCGGACCGAGCCGAGCACGGCGCGGGTCACGTCGCGGAATTTCATCGGGTTCAGCAGGATCCCGGAGGAGGTGGCCCGGTCCACCAGGGCCGCCATGAAGTGCTGCTGGCGCTTCATCCGGCTGAGGTCGGAGGCGCCGTCGACGTGCCGGGCGCGCACGTACTGCAGGGCCCGGCCGCCTTCGAGGGTGTGCCGGCCGGCCGGCAGGTCGAGACCGGTGTACTTGTCCTTCAGCGGTGTGCCGGTGCAGATCTCGACGCCGCCGACCACGTCCACGGTCTTCATGAAGCTGGTGAAGTCGACCTCCAGGTAGTGGTCGATCTTCACCCGGGTCATCTTCTCCACGGTGCGCACGGTCAGCCGCGGCCCGCCCTCCGCGTACGCCGCGTTCAGTTTCACGGGGTGCCCCTTGTGGTGCTCGCCGCTCACGCGGTCGGTGTGCGGGGGCGTCACGGCGTACGAGTCGCGGGGCAGGCTGACCACGCTGGCGCGGTCGCGGTCCGCCGAGATGTGCACGATCATCATCGTGTCGGTGCAGTGGCAGGGCGCCCCGCCGAGCCGGTACTTCCGCCGCTCCTCCTCGCCGATCCGCTCCCGGCCGTCGGTGCCGACGAGCAGGATGTTCATGCCGTGACCGGCCTCGGGGCGGTTCTTCATGTCGCGGAACGGGTCGACCCGGGTGATGTCCTCGTCCAGGCTGCTCATCACCGCGTGCCCGATCCCCGCGGACGCGAGCACCACGACCGACAGCGTGGTGACCGTGCGCATGACCCAGCGCGGCTTCCCGCGCGGCGGCGCCGGCGGGCGCGGACCCTTGCGGGGCGGCCGCGGGGGGTGCTGGGGTGCGGTGCGGGGCCGGGGGGACCGCGGCGGCGTGGGCAAGGGGGGACACCTCCGGACGACGGCCGTACGTGGGATCGTGAGCACGGTAGGCCGATACGATCTGCGGCCCGGCGTACCGGCCCCGGGGCGCGCACCGGTGTCCCCCGTTCGCGGTAACGTGAGCCCCCTATGAACGCCAATCCCGACGTGCGGCACCCCGCCGTTTCCGTGATCATGCCCGTGCTCAACGAGGAGCGGCACCTGCGCGGCGCCGTCCGCGCGATCATCGCCCAGGAGTACGCCGGCGAGATGGAGGTCGTGATCGCCCTCGGTCCGTCCACGGACCGCACGGACGAGATCGCCGCCGAGCTGGTGGCCGAGGACCCCCGGGTGCACACCGTGCCCAACCCGACCGGCCGCACCCCGGCCGCCCTCAACGCGGCGATCAAGGCCTCGCGCCATCCGGTCGTGGTCCGCGTCGACGGGCACGGGATGCTCTCCCCGAACTACATCGCGACCGCCGTACGGCTCCTGGAGGAGACCGGCGCGCAGAACGTCGGCGGCATCATGCACGCCGAGGGCGAGAACGACTGGGAGCACGCCGTCGCCGCCGCGATGACCTCGAAGATAGGCGTGGGCAACGCCGCCTTCCACACCGGCGGCCAGGCCGCCCCCGCCGAGACGGTGTACCTGGGCGTGTTCCGCCGGGAGGCGCTGGAGCGCCAGGGCGGCTACAACGTGGAGTTCATCCGCGCCCAGGACTGGGAGCTGAACTTCCGCATCCGTGAGGCCGGCGGGCTGATCTGGTTCTCGCCGGAGCTGAAGGTGTCGTACCGGCCGCGGCCGAGCGTGCGGGCGCTGGCCAAGCAGTACAAGGACTACGGCCGCTGGCGGCACGTCGTGGCCCGCTACCACTCCGGTTCCATCAACCTGCGCTACCTGGCCCCGCCGGCCGCGGTCTGCGCGATCGCGGCCGGGATCGTGGTGGGCGCGGCGCTGACGCCGTGGGGCTTCCTGGTGCCCGGCGGCTATCTCGCGGCGATCGTGCTGGGGTCGGTACCCGCCGGCAAGGGCCTGCCGCTCAAGGCACGGCTGCAGATCCCGGTGGCCCTGGCCACCATGCACATGTCGTGGGGCTGGGGCTTCCTGACCAGCCCGCGCGCCCTGGCCAAGAAGGTCATCGCCTCGCGCCGCCCCGCCGTCACCGCGGACGCGCCGGCCGCCTGACCGCAGCCGTCACGGACGAGCCCCTTCCCGGCCCGGGAAGGGGCTCGTCGCGTTCACCAGGTGAAGCCGGGGCTGACGTGCATGCACGCCTCGTCGTCGGCACCGTTGAGGGCCTGCGCCGACTCGGGTGTGGTGTTGTCGTCCTCGGGTGCCTCGTACGCCGTGCCCTCGCGCCAGTCGGCGCCGACGACGAGGGTGACGCCGGACACGTCGGTGGACCGTTTCACCGAACCCGCCGGGATGCCGAGCGCCTCGGCGACCCGCCGGGCGTCGCCCTCCAGGTCGGCGCTCGGATAGCGCACCACCGTCCGCTTGGCGCTGACCGCGCTGGTGGTGTCGGCGGTCGCCCCGGTGAAGCCCTTCTCCTTCAGCGCGTCGCGGACCGTGCCGGTGCGCCCCGCGGCGGCGGCCAGGGTGTCGGTGCGGGTGCCGTTGACGACCTGTACGGCGATGTCGGCGTCGTCGGCGGCCGGGTCCGCCGGCCCCTTCGGCGCCTCCGGCTCGGCCTTCGCCGGCTTCGCGTCCTTGCCGTCGAGGGCGATGTCCTCACGGACCAGGCGGAACAGCTTCTCGGCGTCCTCCGTCGGCTCCACCCGGGCGCCCACGTACCGGTTGGGCATCGTGGTCATGGTGACGCGCTCCGGCGCCACCTTGCGCAGCTCGGTGCTCAGGTCGTAGAGCTTCTTCACCGTGTCCAGCCCGGGGTCGACGGTGAGCGCCTCGGTGGCCTTCTCGGCCAGTCTGCGCAGCTTGTTGGGGCTGCTCAGGGAGGCGTTCTCCCGCAGTTGCCGGACCAGCGAGTTCATGTACATGTGCTGTGCCTTGGCGCGGGCGAGGTCGCTGCCGTCCTCGAAGCCGTAGCGGGTACGCAGCCACTGCAGGGCCTGTTCGCCCTTGATGTAGTTGGTGCCCTCCTCCAGTTTCAGACCGGAGCCGTGGCCCTGGCTGTCGCGGGAGTGGATGTTCGCGTCGACGCACACCGGGACACCGCCGACCGCGTCCGCCATGGACACCACGCCGGCGAAGTCGACCATGACGAAGTGGTCGATGTGGATGCCGGTGAGCTCCTGCCAGGTGGCCACGGTGCAGCCGGGACCGCCGTGCCCGAGGCTCTGGTTGGTCATCGTGCGCCCGTCGCTCGCCGGGTACACCGTGCCGTCCTCGGGGTCGGTGCACTTGGGGATCTCGAGCAGGGTGTCGCGCGGCATGCTGACCACGGACATGTTGGACCGGTCGGCGGACAGGTGCACCAGCATCTGCACGTCGGCGAGCGGGGTGGAGCCGAACGTCTCGCGGGCGCCGCCGAGTTGCTGGTTCTCCTCGGAGTCCCGGGCGTCGCTGCCGATGAGCAGGATGTTCAGCGGGGTCTGCCCGGCCGCGTTCGGCGTCGGCTCGGCGACCTTGTTGTCCCCCAGGTTGAGGGTGTCCTTCTTGATGTTGTCGTTCAGCTGCCGGTAGTAGAGGTAACCCGCGCCCGCCCCGACGACCATGAGCAGTGCGAGGGTCGCCGCGGACCAGGTGAGCAGCCGGCGCACCCGGTGCGGGCGGGGGGCGTGGGCGCCGTCGGAGGGTTTCCCGTCCGGGCTCTCTTCCAGGCCTTCTTCCGGGCTCTCTTCCGGGCCCTCCTCCGGCTCGCCGTCACCGAGCGTCTCCGGCGCGGCGTTCTGCGTCACTTCCCCCGTCCTCCCCACTCCTGGCAACCCCTCGCCTCGTCAAGCAGGCCCATCCTGCCTCCTGTTAGACGCACGACGGGCCCGTCAGTTGCCCCGGGAAACCCAACGACTTCAACAAGTTTCGGGCGGTCGGAAAGCCGCCCCGCGCTCACTACCAGCGGTAGGGCTTGTACACGTCCATGCACTTGCCCGTCTCCGAGCCGTTGAGGGCGTCGGCGTCCTCCGGCAGGTCCCCGGCCTCGGGCGCCGGCTGCTCCGGATAGACCGTGCCCTCGCGCCAGTCCGCGCCGACCACCACCGTGACACCGGAGACACCGGTGGACCGCTTGACCGAACTCGCCGGGATCCCGAGCGACTCGGCGACCCGCTGGGCGTCCCCGCGCGACGCGGCGCCCGGGTAGCGTACTTCGGTCCGTTCCTCGGCGAGGGCGGCGGACGTGTCCGGGGCGGCCCGGGTGAAGCCCTTCGAGACCAGCGTCCCGGCGATCGCGGCCGCCCTGCCGCCGACCGGGCCGAGGGTCGCGGAGCGGGTGGCGTTCCGCACCTGGACGGCGATCTCCCCGTCGGGTGCGGCCGGGTCGCCGGAGGCCGCGGCGGCCGCCTTCTTCCCGTCCTTGCCGCTCTTGTCGCTCTTGTCGCTCTTGCCGTCCTTGTTGCTCGCGCCGCCCTTGGCGTCGAACGCCACGTCGTCGCGGAGCATGGCCCACACCTGTTCGGCGCCGGCGTCGGCCGGGAGCAGGTGGTTGCGGTTCTGCGGGTCCTCGACCGTGGGCAGCGTCGTCATCGTGATGCGCTCCGGCGGCACCGTCTTCAGCTGCATCCCCAGGTCGTACAGCTTCTTCACCGAGCCGATCTCCTCCGAGACCGTCAGCGACGTCGTCGCCGCCTCCGCCAGGTCCGTCAGCCTGCCCGTGTCGGTGAAGACGTTCTGTTCCCGCAGGGTGCGGATCATCGAGTTCATGTACATGTGCTGTGCCCGCGCCCGCAGCAGGTCACTGCCCCAGGCGTGCCGGGTGCGCAGCCACTGCAGCGCCCGCTCGCCCTCGACCTTCTCGGACCCGGCCCGCATCTTCAGGCCCGAGCCGCCGGGTACGCCGGGCAGCGGGCGGTCCCACACGTTCTGGTTGACGCAGACCTCGACGCCCCCGATGGCGTCGGCCATGCTCACCACGCCGGCGAAGTCGATCGTCATCCAGTGGTCGATGTAGACGCCGGTGAGGTTCTGCCAGGTGGCCAGCGTGCAGCCGGGACCGCCGCGGCCCAGCGAGGTGTTGATGATGTCGTTGGTCGCCGGGTAGGCGTCACCGGTCTTCGGGTCCTCGCACCGGGGGATGTCCACCCGGGTGTCGCGCGGGATGCTCACCACGGCCGCGCTCTCACGGTCGGCGGCGAGGTGGATCAGCATCTGCACATCGCCCAGCGGCGGGTTGCCGCGGGTGTCCCGGCCGCCGCCGAGCTTCACGTTCTCGTCGGAGGCGCGGCTGTCGGAGCCGATCAACAGGATGTTCAGCGGCGTCTGCCCGGCAGCGTTCGGCTCGGCCTTCTGCGCCTCGGAGTCACCGCTGCTGCGCTCGCCCTTCTCGATGTTGCCGTTCAGGTGCTCGTAGTACAGGTAACCGGCGCCGGCCGTCCCGAGTATCAGCACGGCCAGGGTCGTCGCCGACCAGCGCAGCGCGCGCCGGCCCCGCCCGCCCGGCCGGCCCGGGCCTTTCCCCGGACCGCCTTCACCGCCCCCTTCGCCGCCGTCGTCGTCCGGAGCCGGACGTCCACCGGAGCGCTCACCGCCGTGGCGGCCGGGCCGGGCGGTTCCCTCGTGCACACCGCTCTGCGTCATCGCTGCGTCTCCCCACCCCTTGCACCGTGGAACGGGCCTGCCCCGCGCCCTGTAGGACGCGGAACAGACCCGTCAGGTCACTTGGCGCACTCGACCTTGTCCGCCGTGGACTTCTCGATGTCGTCGGGCGCCTTGTCCGGCTTCGTGAGCGAGACGCCGGCACCCTTGAAGTCCTTGCCGAGGGTCAGCGTCATGGCGGGCACGCCCTGGGAGTTGGTGACGCTCTCACCGGGCTTCATCGCCGACCCCGACAGACCCAGGATGTCGGCCAGGCGGCGTGCCTGGTCGGCCTGGTCGGGGGCGTACTCCAGCGTGGTCTTGCTCAGTTCCTCCGGCGCGTTGCCGGCGTTCTCCGACTTGGCGACGCCCTGTTCGACCTGCAGCCAGCTGAGGGTCTCCTGGGCGCTGCCGGCTTCGGCGCCGCCGTTCATGATCTGCACCCGGACCTCGGAGGCCGGCGCCTTCTCGCCCTTCAGCCGGGCGGCGACGGCGGCCTTCTCCTTCTTCTTCTGCTGCTTGACCTCGGTGAACGACACGTCGTTGCTGATCAGGTCGAAGATCGCCGGGGCCTTGGCCTCGTTGAGGACGACGGTCGCCTTCACCGTCTCCGCGGGGTTGTCGAGCACCGGAACGGTCGTGAAGGTCAGGTTCTTGACGTTGAGCTTGCCCAGTTCCAGACCGAGGTCCTTGAGCTTGCCGATGCTGTTCAGCTGGGAGTCGACGGTGAGTGCCTCGGTGCCCGCCTCCGCCAGCTTGAGCATCTTCGAGGGGCTGGTGAGGGTGTCGTTGGACTTCAGCTTCCGCATCAGCGCGCTGAGGAACTGCTGTTGCAGCTCGATCCGGCTCAGGTCGCCGCCGGTGCCGACGGAGTGCCGGGTGCGCACGAACGCCAGCGCCTCCTCGCCCTCGATGGTGTGCGTGCCCTTGGGCAGCTTCAGATGGGAGTCCGGGTCGTCGATGTCCTTGGCCAGGCACACCTCGACGCCGTCCACCGCGGAGGTCAGCGTCTTCACCGCGTTGAAGTCGGCCACCATGAAGTTGTCCGGCTTGATCCCAGTCAGCTCGGTCACGGTGCGCATGGTGCAGCTTGGGGTACGGCCGCTCTGGCCGAGGCTGGTGTTGAAGCGGACGCCGGGGGAGCCCGGGATCACCTTCTGGCTGCCGTCCTCCTGCTCGGTGGGGCAGTCGGGGACGTCGACTATCAGGTCGCGCGGGATGCTGAGCGCGGTCGCGTTCGTACGGTCCTTGGAGACGTGGAGCAGGAGCGTGGTGTCGGCGTGACCCGCGCTGCCCGTGTCGCCGTAGCCGTCGTTGCCCGCGCCGGTGCGCTTGTCGGTGCCGATCAGCAGGATGTTGATCGCCTTGTCCTTGCTGAAGCCACCGGTGCTCGCGCCGTCGTCGGACACGGACTGGATGTTGTCGTTCAGGTGCTCCAGGTAGAGGTAGCCGGCCGCGCCGGCGGCGAGCACCACGAACGCCATGGTGCCGCCGGTCCAGATGAGGACCTTCTTCGCCTTCGACTTCTTCGCCGGCCGGCGTCCGCGCCGCCCGGGGGGCGGCTCCTCCGGCGCGGCCCGGCGTCTGCGCTGCGGCGGCACGTCAGGGCCGGACGTCTCACGGTCGGCCGTCTCCCGCTCCGGCGCACCCCGGCGGGACCGCCCGGACGCGCCGCCCGGCGGCGTCGACCGGCCGCGCGCGGAGCCCGCGCCGCGGCCACGCGGCCCACGAGGGCCGGGAACAGGTGACTGCGCTGCGGAAGGACCCAGTCGCAGTTCGTATTCGCCGGTGCTCGGGTTGAGTACCCACTGGTCTGCGGGATCGAAGTTGTCCGCCCGCCCACGGTCTTGCGCGTCCACGGTCGCTTGAATCCTCCGTCGGGGCCACGCGGCGCCTTGCCCCTCCCAGGCGCTCGGGTCTCGGTCACACAGTGCGGGAACTCAGGACGGCCCCGAGGAACGGTCGCACCGGAGCGCTCACACTAACGGTCCTGATCGCGCCAAGGCGACGCCGGTGATGCATTCCACGTCCACACAAGTGGGCAATCCACCCATTTCCCCGGACAAAGGTTGTCAGCCTTGGAGTTGGCTTTGAGGTTGCTTTACGCGCAGGAGTCCTCGGCGGCGGTGTTGCCCGAGAAGGTCGGGGCCGGAGAAGCGCCATCGGGCGCCTTGCCCGGTCCCTCCTGCGTGTTCTTCCGGTTACCGTCCGCGTTTACCGCCACGGGTGCGTCCCTGCGCAGCCGTTCGAAGAGTTTCTCCGCGGCGGGCTGCGCGAGTTGGTCCCTATTGGGGTCCCCGGAGTACGGCTCCCGCGGGACGGTCAGGAATTGCACGCCTTCCGTGGGGATCCCGCGCAGCCCCCGGGAGAGGTCGTACAGACTGCGCAGACTGGCCAGTTCCGGGTCGGTCGTGAGTGACGAGGTGGCCGCGTCCAGCACGGGATAGAGCTTCACCGGATTCAGCAGCACGTCGTTGCCGCTGACCTTGTTGACGAGCGCGCCGAGGAAGCGCTGCTGCCGTTCCATACGGCTGGTGTCGCTGCCGTCGCCGAGGGTCTTGCGGGCCCGGACATAACCGAGCGCCTGCTCCCCGTTCAGCTTCACCCGGCCCGCCGGCAGTTTCAGCCGGGCGTCCTTGTCGTCGACGGGCTCGCGCAGGCACACCTCTACGCCGTCCACCGCGTCGACCATGTCCTTGAAACCGTCGAAGTCCACGACGACATGGTGGTCGACGCGAATCCCCGTGAGTTTCTCCACCGTTCGGATGGTGCACGCCGAACCGCCCACCGCGAAAGCGGAGTTGAACATCGTGAATGCCGGTTCGGAGCGTGATCCGTCGGGGCGGCGGCAGCTGGGCACGGCCACCATCAGATCGCGCGGGACGGACACCGCGGTGGCGGTGTGCCGGCCCGTGGAGAGATGCAGCAGGATCACGGTGTCCGAACGCTCCGACCCCGCGTCCCGTCCGTAGCGGGCGTTCCCCTCCCCGGAGCGCGAGTCCGAACCGATCAGCAGGATGTTCCGGGCGTCCTTGACGAGCGCCGTAGGCCGTTCCTTCTCGTACCGCGCGAGTTCGGCGGCCGCCGCCTCGTCCGCGGTGATGTTCCCCTCCAGCTTCACGTACACCGCCCACCCGGCGCCCGCGGCCGCGAGCAGCACGACGGTGGCCGTGATGCCGGCGCCCCACGCCCAGCGCCGCCGGCGGCGCCGGGCCCGGCCCCGCCCGCTCGCCGAGGACCCCGTCCCCGGGCCGAGGGCGCGCCTGTCCTCCGGCGGTTCGGAGGACGCGCCTGCGGTGTCGCTCATGACCGGGTCCATCCCTCACTGCGCGTACGGCGTGCGGTGGTGCCGTTGCGTACGAGGATGACGCGGGAGGGAGCCGCGGGGCGGGTGCTGGTGCGCCGGACGGGGGAGCGGGCGGTGCGGACGGGTGGTGGTGCGGGGATCCGGTTTCGGGGTGCCCGCGCGGTGTGCGGGGGTGGCGGTGGCCGGTCGGCCCTTCGTCAGCGGGCGATGACCGTCGCCCGCTCGCTCTCCACCCGCTTGTCCAGGGCGTCGTCACCGAGAAGGTCCAGGTTCCGGCAGAGCACCACGGAGCCGCCGGTCGCCAGCGGGCCGTACAGGCCCGTGTTCAGGCCCTCCCAGGTGTCGTACGGCAGCCCCGACAGGACCCGGGAGCCCGGCCCGGTCAGACCGAGCTCCGGCGCCTGCGCCCGGGCCCGCTCGACCACCTCCGCGCCGGTGAACTCCCGGCCCGCCACGATCAGCGCCGGCTCCTCGGGGTCGACCGGCGCGTACGGCACGAAGCGGTCGCCCTGTCCCGGCACCTCGACGGCGTAGTCGGCGAAGCCCTCCGGCGGCTGCGGGAAGCGCCCGCCGAGCGGTCGGAGCGCCAGCGCGATCCTCGGTCCCCCGCAGGCCCGCGCGGCCTCCAGCGACTCCGGCTCCGGGCCGCTCACTACCACGTCCGCCGCCGCCGGGTCGCCGGCCACGTCCGCGACCACGCCCACCGACGCGCACGCCAGCAGCCAGACCGCCGTCTGCCAGTGCGCGGGCAGCAGCAGGGCCACCCGGTCGCCGGGTTCGACGGACAGTTCGTCCTGGAGGAGGTTGGCGGTCTTGGCCACCCAATTGGCGAAGGTGGCCACGGACAATTCGACGCGTTCGCCCGTGGCGTCGTCGTAGAAGGTCACCAGGGGGCGTCCCGGGTCCGCGGCGAGCGCGGAACCCAGCAGGTCGGCAGGGGTGCGGTCGGTGGCGTTCACCCGCGCAAGCGTACGCGGCCCCCATCGCGCGCACCGTGCGCGCCGTCCGCGCGGGACACCGGTTCGGGGGAACGGGCTCCGACAGGCCGTCATATCCCCGATGGACAGATTTGTCTGACTGTGTCCAAGCTCAGGGGCATGCGTGGAATTCTTGCTTCCTCAATCGGTGTCACCTGCGCCGCCGCCCTCGCCCTCCCGCTCGCCCCGCCCGCCACCGCGGCGGCCACGGGACCGGCGCCGACGGCAGAGGCGGCCACGCGCGCAGCGGTGACGGCCCCGCCCGACGTCCCCGGCAGCACCCAGTCGCTGCCCCTGAGACCCCTCACCCGCGACCGCGCCTCCGGCGCCACCGTCCTCGGCCTCGCCCCGCGGGCCGTGCGGAACTTCTCCCTCCTGGGCGTCGTCTGGGACGACCCCGCCGCCGAACTCCACGGCCGCGTCCAGGTCCGTACCCGGCCGGCCGGCGGCGGTGACTGGACCGGCTGGCAGGACGTCGAGACGCACTACACCGACCACGGGGCCGATCCGGGGAGCGCGGAGGGTGCCTCGGAGGGGGTCCGGGGGGCCACCGCGCCCTTGTGGGTGGGAGGTTCGGACGGAGTGGAGGTGCGGGTTCTGCCGTTGTCGGAGGAGGCCGGGGCTGGGGGCGGGGCTGGAGAGTCCGGGGCCGGTGGGGCGGAGGCGGAGGAGCCGGGGGCGGACGATTCGGGGGCCGGGGCGTCGGCGGTGATGCCGTCGGGGCTGCGGCTCGAGCTCATCGATCCCGAGGGCGACCCGGTGGACCAGGCCCGTACCGGCGTCATGAGCGCCGAGGCGACCGCCGCCTCCGCCGCCAACTCCGCGCTGGCGCCGCTCGGCGCCGCCGAGATCCCCGCGCTGGACGGCGAGCGGACCCGGCGGGAGCTCCTCACCCTGCGCGGTGCCGAACTGACCGAGGGGCAGCTGGCCAAGCCGTACATCGGGCCGCGCCCTGCCATCGTCACGCGGCGCGGCTGGGGGGCGGACGAGGGCCTGCGCGAGAAGCGGTTCGTGTACACCGGAAAGGTCAAGGCGGCCTTCGTGCACCACACCGCCTCCGGCAACAAGTACAAGTGCTCGCAGGCGCCTTCACTCGTCCGCGGGTTCTACCGCTACCACGTCAGGAGCCTGGGCTGGCGGGACATCGGCTACAACTTCCTCGTCGACAAGTGCGGCAGGATCTACGAGGGCCGGGCCGGGGGAGTCGCGAAGGCGGTCAAGGGCGCCCACACCCTCGGGTTCAACAGCAACAGCACGGGCATCGCGGTGATCGGCTCCTACGGCTCCAAGAAGCCGTCGTCCTCCGCGGTGAAGGCCGTCGCCCGGCTCACCGCCTGGAAACTCGGGCTGTACGGGATGAATCCGCGGGGCAAGACATACCTGACGTCCGGCGGTGGCAATCTCTACCGAAAAGGTAAGAAGGTACGACTGAACGTGATCTCCGGTCACCGGGACGGGTTCAACACCTCGTGCCCAGGGGGGAAGCTCTACAAGAAGCTCGGCACCGCGCGTTCCACGGCCGCCCGTTACCAGGGCCGCTGAGGCGGGCCGGGCGCTCCGTCCTGCCGGCGAGGGTCTGCATACACTGACCGGCCGAAAGACAGTTCGGCCGGTCCCGGCAGGAAGCAGAGACGACGTGACAGAAGCGATCCTCCTGGTCGGCGGCAAGGGCACGCGGCTGCGCCCGCTCACGGTGCACACGCCCAAGCCCATGGTCCCGGCGGCCGGGGTGCCGTTCCTCACGCACCAGCTGGCGAGAGCGAGAGCGGCGGGCGTCGAGCACATCGTCCTGGCCACGTCCTACCTGGCCGAGGTCTTCGAGCCGTACTTCGGCGACGGGGCGGCGCTGGGTCTGCACATCGAGTACGTGACGGAGGATGAGCCGCTCGGTACCGGCGGGGCGATCCGGAACGTCGCGTCACGGCTGCGGTCGGGGCCGGACGAGCCGGTGCTGATCTTCAACGGGGACATCCTGACGGGGCTGGACATCCGGGCGCTGGTGCGGACGCACGAGACGACGGGTGCGGATGTCTCGCTGCACCTGACGAAGGTGACGGATCCGCGGGCGTACGGGCTGGTGCCGACGGACGGGTCGGGGAGGGTGCTGGCGTTCCTGGAGAAGCCGCAGACGCCGGAGGAGATCGTCACCGACCAGATCAACGCGGGGGCGTACGTCTTCCGCCGGTCGGTGATCGACACGATCCCGGCGGGGCGGGTGGTGTCGGTGGAGCGGGAGACCTTCCCGGGGCTGCTGGCGGCGGGGGCGCATCTGCAGGGCATGGTCGACTCGACGTACTGGCTGGACCTGGGGACGCCGGCGGCGTTCGTGCGGGGGTCGGCGGATCTGGTGCTGGGACGTGCGCCGTCGCCCGCGGTGCCGGGGCGCTGCGGGGACCGGCTGGTGCTCCCCACGGCGACCGTGGCGCCGGACGCGAAGCTGGCGGGCGGGACGGTGGTGGGCGAGGGCGCGTTCGTGGCGGAGGGCGCGCGGGTCTTCGGCAGCACGATCCTGCCGGGGGCGGTGATCGAGCCGGGCGCGGTCGTCACCGACTCGCTGATCGGGACGCGGGCGCGGGTGGGGGAGCGGTCGGTGCTCACCGGGACGGTGATAGGGGACGGGGCGGTCGTCGGGCCGCGGAACGAACTCCGCGAGGGTGTCCGGGTGTGGTGCGACGCGACGATCCCAGCGGGCGCACTCCGCTTCTCGTCGGACCAGTAGCCCCGGGTGGTGGGTGGTGCGGGGGCGGGGCGGGGGTGCCCGTCCTCGGACTGGCGCGACTGCCCACGCTGGAAGGTGGCCCGGCGCGGACGCGCCAGCCACTGCGGGCGGTCACCCCCACCCCGCCCCCTCCCCGCCGTCGACACCGATCCCCACCGTCTCCGCGAGCAGCCGCCCCGCCGCCAGCCGCCAGCCGCCAGCCGCCCCGCCGCCCGCCGCCAGCCGCCAGCCGCGGGCAGTCGTGCCGCAGGGCGGCACGGGTGGGCGCGACGGCACCCCGTAGGCGCCGGGCTGCGCAAACCCACCCCCGGCCCACCCCAACGCGGGGCACCCGCACCGCACCGGTGAGTGCACCCCCCACGCGGGGCAGCGGCCTCAGAGCCGCCCGATGTCCCCGTACGGCATCCGCGGCGCCCGCCGCCCCGGCACCCTCCCGCTCAGCAGAATCAACCGCGCGGCCCGATGCCGCTGCCCGGCATACGGCTCCAGCAACGACAACATCACCGAGTCGTCCGCATGCCGGTCCCCGGCAAGCGCCCACCCCACGATCCCCGGCAGATGCAGATCCCCCACGGTCACCGCGTCAGCCGCCCCATGACTGCGCTGCACGGTCTCCGCCGACGTCCACACCCCGATCCCCGACACCAGCTCCAGCCGCTCCCGCGCCGCCTCCGGAGGCATCCCCACCGCCTCCTCCAGCCGCGCGGCGACCCGCACCGCCCGAAGCACCGTCGACGCCCGTTTGTCGTCCACCCCGGCCCGGTGCCACTCCCAGGAGGGAATCAGCGCCCACGTCCGCGGCGCCGGCATCACCGACATCCGCTCCGGCGCGGGCCCGGGGGCCGGCTCGCCGTACTTCCGTACCAGCAGCCGCCACGCCCGGTACGCCTCACCCGTCGTGACCTTCTGCTCCAGGATCGACGGGATCAGCGACTCCAGCACCAGCCCGGTCCGCATCAGCCGCAGCCCCGGACGCCGGTGCCGGGTGTGCGCCAGCAGCCTGTGCCGGGGCTCGAACGCGGCCGGGTCGTCCGCGGCGCCGAGCATCTCCGGCAGCTTGTCCAGGAGCCAGTCCGCCCCCGGCCCCCACGCCTCACCCCGGATCTCGCCGCCCCGCTCCGTCACCCGCAGCGTCCCCGGGCCCGCCGGAGTCAGGCTGGCCCGCCACACGGAGCCGTCCGGCAGCGCCCGGAACGTCGGATCACCGCCTCCGCGCCGCAGCGGGCCGAGCACCAGGCCGAGGTCCAGGGGCCACTCCGGCACCCAGGTGCGTACGCGGGCGGGAGCCGGCGCCTGACGGGGGACACCCCTGGGTACGGCGACGTGCCCGCCGCGCACGGTGGTACGCGTGGGGCGCGGGGTGAAACGTCCTGCCACTAGAGGTCCCGGGGTGGAGTGGAAGTGATGCGCGGGTCCCTACGAGGGTAGGCCCAGCCTCACCTGACCTCGATGAACACGTCCGGTTCCCGCTCCGGGCGGGGGCTCGGGTCCGCGGCCGGGTGGCCGATCGCCACCGCCCCCATCGGGTCCCAGTCCGCCGGCAGGTCCAGGACCTCGCGGACCACGTCGCGGCAGAACATCGTCGACGACACCCAGGCCGAGCCCAGCCGCTCCCCGGCCAGCGCGACCAGGAAGTTCTGGACGCCGGCGCCCGTGGCGACCACGAACATCTCCCGCTCCGCGCCGTCCCGCCGGGCGTCCCCGTAGGTGTGCGAGCCGTCCATGACCAGGCAGGGCACGGCCAGGTACGGCGCGTTGCGCAGGACGTCCCCGCGCCGGACGCGCTTGGCGACGGACTCCTCCGTCTTGCCGTCGTGCCGCAGGTCCGTGATCCAGGCCTCACGCATGGCGTCCAGGAGCCGGGTGCGGGACGCGGCGGACTCCAGCAGCACGAAACGCCAGGGCGTGGTGTGGTGCGGCGCCGGGGCGGTCACCGCCGCCGCCACCGCCCGGCGCACCGCGTCCGGGTCGACCGGCTCGTCCGTGAAGGCCCGCACCGTACGGCGCTGGGTCACCGCCTGGCGCACGGCCTCGGACGTGCCGAGGCGGAACATGTCGTCGCGCGCGCCGCGCACCATCGCCCGTGCGCCCTCGCCGTCGTCGGACGCCACCAGGTGCGGCAGTCCGCGGACGACGGCCACCGGCAGGCCGGACGCCTTGCCCTTGACCAGGTCGCCCGCCGCGGCGAGCTCGTCGGCGGTGGCGACGACCGTGGCGCCCAGCGGATTGCCGTGCGCGTCGGTGCCGCCGCGCAGGTCGTCCAGCACGCGGACGCCCGCCGCGCCGATCGCCACGTCGGTGAGCCCCGCGCGCCAGGGACGGCCGAAGGTGTCGGTGACGATCACGCCGACCTCGACGCCGAGCGTGTCGCGCAGGCCCTCGCGGATCGCCCGCGCCGAGGCGTCCGGGTCCTCGGGCAGCAGGAGGACCGTGCCCGCGGGAGTGTTGGAGGCGTCGACGCCGGCCGCGGCCATGACGAGGCCCTGACGGTTCTCGACGATGCGCAGGGGGCCGCGCCGGGCCACCACCCGTACCGTCTCCGCGTCGATCGCGGCCTCCCGGTCGGCCGCCTCGACGATCCGGCCCTCCGCCTTGGAGACGATCTTCGAGGTGACCAGCAGGACGTCGCCGTCGGACAGTTCCGGTGCGGCGTCCGCGATCAGCTTGGCGAGGTCGTCGCCGCCGCGGACCTCGGGCAGGCCGGCCACGGCCCAGACCCGGTAGCCGCTCATACCGCCCGCACCTCCTCCGCCAGCGTCAGCGCCTCCCGGGCCATCCGCGCGGCGGCGTCGACGTCGGTCATCATCAGCGGGACCGCCCGGCAGCGGATGCCGGCCGCCTCGACACGCTCCACGCAGCCCGCGTCGACGGTGTCGACCAGCCAGCCGTCCAGCAGGCCCGAGCCGTAGTGCTCGGCCACCGCGGGGGCCGTGGACTCCACGCCGACCGCCGCGAGCACCTTGTCGGCCATGCCGCGCACCGGCGCGTCCCCGACGATGGGCGACAGGCCGATCACCGGCACGCCGGCGTCGGCGATCGCCTCCCGGATGCCGGGGACGGCGAGGATCGTGCCGACCGAGACGACGGGGTTCGACGGCGGGAAGAGGATCACGTCGGCCTCGCCGATCGCCTCCAGGACGCCCGGCGCGGGTTTCGCCTGCTCCGCGCCGACCGGCACCACCGCCTCGGCCGGGACCGAGGCCCGCAGCCGCACCCAGTACTCCTGGAAGTGGACCGCCTTGCGTTCGCCGGACTCGCTGTCGGGCAAGGTGACCGCGACATGCGTCTCCACGCGGTCGTCGGTCATCGGGATCAGGCGCACGCCGGGCTTCCAGCGGTCGCAGAGCGCCTCGGTCACCGCGCTGAGCGGGAAGCCGGCGCCGAGCATCTGCGTCCGCACGATGTGCGTGGCGAAGTCCCGGTCGCCGAGCCCGAACCACTCCGGGCCGACGCCGTACGCCGCGAGCTCCTCCTTGAGGTGGAAGGTCTCGTCGGACCGTCCCCAGCCCTGCTCCTCGTTGATGCCGCCGCCGAGGGTGTACATCACCGTGTCGAGGTCCGGGCAGACCTTCAGCCCGAAGAGGTGGATGTCGTCCCCGGTGTTGCCGATGACCGTGATGTCCGCGTCCGGCACGGCCCGCTTCAGACCGCGCAGGAAACGGGCACCGCCGATGCCGCCTGCCAGAACCACAATGCGCATGGGGCCATCCTTGCAGGCCGCTACGGCATCGCGTCAGGCAGTCACCGGGCCCGGCTCCGGGCGCGCCTCGCAGTGCGGGGCCGTGTGCATCGGCATCTCGGTGAGGCCCGGGTGGTAGATGTGCAGGCTGACCGCGGGTTCCAGCGCGTCGTTGACCACCTCGTGCACATAGCCGGGCGCGAACACGCGCTGCGCGCCGGACGCCAGCGCGCGTGTGCCGCGCTCCGTGCGTTCGGTGAGTGTGCCGTCCAGGACGGTCAGCACCCCGGAGGAGCGGCCGTGGCCGTGCAGCCCGCTGCCCTGGCCCGGCACCCAGGACAGCAGCCACACCTCGTAGCCGGGTCCGGTGCGCAGCCGGTGGTACCAGCGGCTGGTGGCGTCGTACCGGACGAGGTGCTCCCACTGGGAGCGGTCGGCGGCGAGGGAGCGGGCCAGTCCGGCGAACTCGGCGACGGTGGCCGGGTGCTCGCGCGGGGGCTGGAGCAGGTGGGGGACTTCGAGGATGTCGCCGGCGATCTGGAGGTCGCTGTCGCTGTTCATGGGCGGAGGTTCCTTGGCGGAAGAAGCGGTGGGGGTGCGGTGTCGCGGCGGATGTGCCCGGGTCGCGGGCGGCGGCGCGAGGGGTGCCCCGGTGGGAGCGAAGGAAGCGGCGGCCGAGGCGGTGGCCCGGCGAGGGCTGGAGCTAGAGGCTCAACAGCCGGAACAGCGACAGCTACAGCGAGCGCGGGCAGCACCGAGGAACCCGGCGGAGCGGGTCGAGGTGAGTGCCGGATTCGCGAGCATGCCCACAAGGACAGCGGTTCACTCCTCGACTGTCAACTCGGAGCCCCGTTGGTGGGACGAGGTTCACCTCATCCGGTGCATCTCGCTGACGAAAGGTTTGCTCACTCGTTCATGGGACACAGGGTGTGCACGGCTGGAAGCCGCACGACGCCGTTGCGATCCCGTGATCCGACTGTGATCGGCCTCGCTTCGGCGCGGCTGCAGGAACGGGACCGATCGCGTCGGCGTCTTCTCCGTCGAGGCTTCGCGTGGGGCGGCGAGCTCCCGCGTGGCCCGTAGGTGTGTCGAGGTTTAGGGTGATTTGAACACTTTCCGCTTGGGCTTGGTTCCGCAGAGTGAATAAGGGGCTCAATAGCAGATCTCGGCTTGACTCGCCCGGAGCAGCACACTTGTAATTTCACTCGTGTCGTTCAGCCTGAATCGGTAACGGCTGGATCACACGGGGACGCGAAAGACGGACGAGGGGCGCACATGACCGAGCTGGTGGAGCAACTGCTGGTCGACGACGCGGACGAGGAGCTCGGCTGGCAGGAGCGCGCGCTGTGCGCCCAGACCGACCCCGAGTCCTTCTTCCCCGAGAAGGGCGGTTCGACCCGGGAGGCCAAGAAGGTCTGCCTCGCGTGCGAGGTCCGCTCCGAATGCCTCGAGTACGCTCTCGCCAACGACGAACGCTTCGGCATCTGGGGCGGCCTGTCCGAGCGGGAGCGCCGCCGGCTGAAGAAGGCCGCCATCTGACGAAGGCGGCTCTTCCCTGACGAACCGGCACATCGCCGTCGCACGCACGTCATTCGCACATAGGTCACTTAAGGCCCGTCGCAGGTGGTTGTCCACAGGCGGCGGGCCGCCGCGTTGGCCAGCCGATAGTGTGGTCGCTCGTCCGAGACGCCCGCTGCCCCACCGGGCACAGGCGTCCCCCACAGTCCACCGAACCGGGGCCCGTACCTCGATGTCCGTGCACAGCCACACGGCAGCCCAAGACGTTGCCGCCACTCCTGAGTTCCCGCGTCATGTGGTGACCGCGGTCCTCGTCTCCCACGACGGCGCCCGCTGGCTGCCCGACGCGCTCGCCGGGCTGCTCGGCCAGGAACGCCCCGTCCAGTTCGCCATGGGAGCCGACACCGGCAGCGCGGACGACTCCGCCCGGCTGGTCGGCGAGGCCCTCGGCGACGACCACGTGCTGCACCTCGCCCGGCGCACCGGCTTCGGCCAGGCCGTCGAGGAGTGCCACCGCGCCGCGCCGCACCTCACGCCCGACGAGCTGCCCTACCTGAAGCGGCCGAGCGGCTGGGACCCGGCCACCCGCAGCTGGCGCGACGACGCCTACGACATGCCGGAACTCCCGCACGGGGAGCCGGTGCAGTGGCTGTGGCTGCTGCACGACGACTGCGCGCCCGAACCCGACGCGCTGGCCCACATGCTGCGCGTCGTGGAGAACGAGCACGAGCTCGGCCGTGACGACGTGGCCGTCGTCGGCCCCAAGCTCCGCGGCTGGTACGACCGCCGGCAGCTCCTCGAGGTCGGCGTCTCCATCGCCAACTCCGGGCGCCGCTGGACCGGCCTGGACCGCCGCGAACAGGACCAGGGCCAGCACGACCATGTACGGCCCGTGCTGTCGGTGTCCACCGCCGGCATGCTGGTCCGCCGCGACGTCTTCGACCGGCTCGGCGGCTTCGACCGGCACCTGCCCCTCATGCGCGACGACGTCGACCTGTGCTGGCGCGCCCACTCCGCGGGACACCGGGTCCTGATCGCCCCCGACGCCGTCGTCCGGCACGCCGAGGCGGCCTCCCGGGAGCGCCGTACCGTCGACTGCGTGGGCCGCACCTCCGCCTCCCCGCACAAGGTGGACAAGGCGGGCGCCGTCCACACCCTGCTCGTCAACACCCGCACCGCCGCCCTGCCCTGGGTGCTGCTGCGCGTCGTCCTCGGCACGCTGCTGCGCACCCTCGCCTACCTCGTCGGCAAGGCCCCCGGACAGGCCGTCGACGAGATCCGCGGCCTCATGGGCACCCTGCTCAGGCCCGAACGGATCCTCGCCGGACGGCGCCACCGCGGCAGCCCGCAGGTCGACAAGGGCGAACTGCGGCCGCTGTTCCCGCCGCCCGGCGCGACCGTCCGCGTCACCGTGGAACAGGTCGCGGGCAACCTCGTCGGCCGCTCCGACCCCGAAGCCACCACCGGCGCGGGACGGCACGGCGGGGCCATCGAGTCCGGACCCGGCGGCGACGACGCCGACTTCCTGCAGGTCGAGCAGTTCGCCCGGCTCAAGCGCATCGCCCGCAATCCCGGCCCGGTGCTCTTCCTGTTGCTGCTGCTGGTCTCCCTCGCGGCCTGCCGCCAGCTCCTCGGCGGCGGCGCGCTCGCGGGCGGCGCCCTGCTGCCCGCGCCCGCCGACTCGGGCGACCTGTGGGCGCGTTACACCGACGCCTGGCACACCGTGGGCGCGGGCGGCACCGGCTCCGCACCGCCCTACCTCGCGCTCGTGGCGGCCTTCGCCTCCCTCCTGCTCGGCTCGACCGGCGTCGCCGTCACCATCCTCCTGGTCTGCTCGGTACCGCTGGCTGGCTTCACCGCGTACCTCGCCTCCCGCCCGCTCGTCGAGTCCCGGCTGCTGCGCGCGTGGGCGGCCGTCGCCTACGCCTTCCTGCCCGCCACGACCGGCGCCCTGGCCGGCGGCCGCATCGGCACCGCCGTACTCGCCGTCCTGCTGCCGCTCGTCGCCCGGGCCGGCATCGCGGCGAGCGGCCTCGCGAACACCACGGACGCACGCGGCAGTTGGCGCGCCACCTGGGCGTACGCCCTGCTGCTCACCCTGACCACCGCGTTCACCCCCATCGTGTGGCCCATCGCGCTGGTCCTCGGCGCCGGCGTGCTCGCCGTGCGCCGCACCGACCTCCCGGCCTACGGACTCCGCTTCCTGGCCCAGCTGGGCACCCCCCTGCTGGTCCTCGCACCGTGGTCGCTCTCCCTCCTCCCCTTCGGCTTCTTCCGCGAGGCGGGCCTGGAGTACGGCGCCTCCGCCGCCTCCCCGCTCGACCTGCTCGGAGCCGGCCCGGGCGGCCCCGGCACCGTCGGCGGACTGCTGCTCATCGGTCTGGTGCTCGCCGCGCTCGCGGCCCTGCTCCGCTCCGAGCGCCGTCCGGCCGTCCTCACCGCGTGGGCGGCCGCCCTGGTGGGCCTCGTCTTCGCGGTCCTGTCCAACAACTCGGCCTGGGCGGGCCCCGCCACCCTCGTCTACGGCATCGCCGTCCTGGCCGCCGCCGCGCTCGGCGCCGACGGGGCACGCTCCCGGGTTGCCGAGCAGAGCTTCGGCTGGCGCCAGCCGGTCGCCGCGCTCATCGCCCTGGCCTGCGCCGTAGGCCCGCTGGTGGCCGCCGCCGGCTGGATGATCGGCGGCGCCGACGGCCCGGTGCAGCGCCGCGACCCCGTCCAGGTGCCCGCGTTCGTCGCCGAGGAGAGCGGCACCCGCGACCAGGCCCGCACCCTCGTCCTCGACAGCGACTCCACCGACCGGGTCGGCTACGTACTGGTCCGCGGCTCCGGCGCCCGCATGGGCGACGCGGAGATCGCCGCCGAGGACGGCGAGAACACGAGGCTCGACAAGGTCGTCGCCAACCTCGTCGCCGGCTCCGGCGCCGACCAGGCCGACCAGCTCGGCGGCTTCGCCGTCCGCTACGTCCTCGTCCACGCGGGCGCGCCCCGCGAGGTCGCCCGCGTCCTCGACGCCACCCCCGGCCTGTCCCGGCTCAGCCAGCAGTCGGACGGCGCGCTGTGGCGGGTCGACCGGGAGGTCGCCCGCGCCGGCATCGTCGCCGGCGAGGACGACGGCGGCGAGCCCCAGCCGGTGGCCGCGGGCCCGGTCGAGATCCACACCAAGATCCCGAGCGGCGCCGACGGCCGTGTCCTGCGCCTCGCCGACACCGCCGCCGAGGGCTGGACCGCCACCCTCGACGGCAAGCCGCTGACCCGCACCACGGTCGACGGCTGGGCCCAGGGCTTCGAACTCCCCGCCGCCGGCGGCACGCTGGACGTCACCTACGACGACCCGATCAGCCACACCGCGTGGCTGTGGGCCCAGGGCCTGCTCGCCGTCGTCCTCGTGGTCATGGCCCTGCCCGGCCGCCGCCGCGACGTCGACGACGACCTGCCCGAGGAGCCGGCGGTCACGGCCGAGGACCTGGCGGGCGAGGGCCGCCGCGCACGGCGGCTGCGCGCCCAGGCGGACGCGGAGGCGGCGGCCGGGACCGCGGCCGCTGCCCGGGCTGGGGCTGAGGCTGAGGCGGAGGGTACGGAGGCGGAGTCCGGCGCCGGGGAACCGGCCGTCGGTGAGGACTTCCCGGCCCCGCCGGGGCAGCCGCCCGCGGCCGTTCCGCACCAGGCCGACTACGGCGACTGGGACGCCGCGCAGTACGCGAACGGCTACCCGGACGAGTACCAGCAGTACCCGACCGACGCCTACGGCCGCCCCTACCAGGCGGACGGTTACCCCCAGGGCGGCGAGTACGACCCGTACTCCTACGGCACCCAGCAGACCCCGTACGACCAGAGCTACACCCAGGGCTACGACCCGAACTACCCGCAGGGCTACGACACGTCGTACGACCCCCACGGCACGGGCAGTGAGCGTTCCGACGGGAGCCAGCAGTGAACCGCACCACCCTGTCCCTGATCGCGGGCGTGACCGCGCTCGCCGCCGTCACCGGCTTCGCCGCGGTGTCCTCGCCGGACGCCGGCGCCGCGAACGAGGCGGCGGGGGCGGCGGCCCGCCTTCCCGTGGAGCGCACGAGCCTGGTGTGCCCTCCGCCCAGCACCTCGGACCTGGCCGAGACGGCGTACACGTCCTTCACGCCGGTCACCAAGGGGGCGGAGGGCGAGGGGAAGGCCGCGCTCGAGCCGGCGGTGCAGGCCGCGGACGAGGACGGCAAGGACGGCGGGGACGGCGGGGACGGCAAGGGCGAGAAGTCCGTGCTGGAGCCCAAGGAGCCCGGCAAGCCGGTCGTCGGGGACACCAGCGGGGGCGAGGCTCCTGCCCTGCTGGGCACCGCCGAGGGACGCTTCGCGCCCGGCTGGACCGTGCAGCAGACCACCACGGTCACCGCGGGCACCGGCCGGGGGATGCTCGGCGCCGCCTGCACGGCCCCCGACACGGAGTTCTGGTTCCCCGGCGCGAGTACGGACGCCGACCGCACCGACTACGTGCACGTGATCAACCCGGACGACTCCGCGGCCGTCGTGGACATCGAGCTCTACGGCAAGGACGGCGCCCTCAAGACGGCGGTGGGGGAGGGCATCACCGTCAAGCCGCACTCGGCGGAGCCGGTGCTGTTGTCCACGCTCACCGACGAGAAGCAGGCCAATGTGACCGTGCACGTGGTGGTCCGCAGCGGCAGGGTCGGCGCGGCGGTGCAGGCGCTGGACGACAAGCTGGGCGGCGACTGGCTGCCCGCGTCGGCCGACCCCTCGGGCAGCCTGGTGCTGCCGGGCATCCCGAAGGACGCGACGGCCGTGCGGCTGGTCGCCTTCACGCCCGGTGGGGCCGACGTCGACCTGAAGGTGCGGCTGGCCTCCCCGTCCGGTCTGATCACCCCGGCGGGCAACGAGACGCTGCATGTGAAGGGCGGCATGACGGCGGCCGTCGACCTGGGCGACATCACGCGCGGGGAGGCGGGCTCCCTGGTCCTGACGGCGGCGGACGCCTCGGTGCCGGTGGTGGCGGCGGTACGGGTGCTGCGGGGCGAGGACGGCAAGCAGGAGTCGGCGTTCATCCCGGCGGCGCGGCCGGTGGGCACGCGGGCCACGTCCGTGGACAACACGGCCAAGGGCACGACGCTCGCCGTGACGGCTCCCGAGGGCACGGCCAAGGTCAAGGTCACGGCGTCCGCGGGGACGGAGGGCGGCACGGCGGCCTCGAAGACGTTCACGGTCAAGGCGGGTACGACGCAGAACGTCGAGGCGCCCGTGCCGGCCGGGGTGAAGGGCACGTACGCCCTCACGGTGGAACCCGAGTCGGGCACACCGGTCTACGCGTCCCGGACGCTGGCGACGAAGGAGGACGACGTGCCGTTCTTCACGGTCCAGCCGCTTCCGGACGACCGGGGGTCGGTGGCGGTGCCGGAGGCGAGCGAGGACCTGTCGATCCTGCAGAAGTAGGGTCGTGCTGCGCTGATGCCGGTGGGTGGAGCGGGGGCGGGGTGGGGGTGCCCGTCCTCGGACTGGCGCGACTGTGCCAGTTAAAGGGGTGCGGGACGCGGACGCGCCAGCCACTGCGGGCGCCCACCCCCACCCCACCCCCTCCCCGCCGTACGCGCCCACCCCCACCGTCTCCGCCGTACGCGCCTACCCCACCGTCTCCGCGCAGCCGCCCTCTCCGCTCTCCGCGCCCAGCCACCCGTGTCGCTCTCCGCGCGCAGCCGCACTCCGCTCTCCGCGCGCAGTCGCCCCCCGCTCTCCGCCGGCAGCCGCCCCGCCGTTCCCGCGGGCAGCCGTCCCGCCGTTTCCGCGGGCAGTCGTGCCGCAGGGCGGCACGGGTGGGCGCGACGGCACCCCGTAAGCGCCGGGCTGCGCAACACCCCCCGGCCCACACCCACGCCGGGCACCCGGCAATCACGGCGCCGCAACGCCCGCCTCAGTCCTCCCCGTACCGGGGATCCACCGTCTCCGGCGTCAGCCCCAACACCTCCGCCACCTGCTCGACCACGACCTCGTGCACCAGCGCCGCCCGCTCGTCCCGCCCCTTGGTCCGGATCTCCACCGGCCGCCGGTAGATCACCACCCGCGCCGGACGCCCGTCCCGAGCAGCCACCGTCCCACCCAGCGGCACAGCCTCGTCGCTCCAGCCCGCCCCCGCCGCGCCCGCCGCACCCGAGCCCGCACCCCCGTCCAGCCGAGGCACGTCCAGCACCAGGAAGTCGACGTCGGCGAGCTGCGGCCACCGCCGCTCCAGCCGCTCCACGGAGTCCTGCACGAGATCGGCGAACGTCTCCGCCCTGCTGGCGGCAAGCGGCACCTGGGGAGGTGCGATGGGGCCCCGCATGCCCCGACCGTGGCGATCACGGCGGCGGGGTCCGGGGCCGGAGCCGGGCCCGGGGCCGGCGGTACGGGGCGTCACGGGGCTGTCCATCACTGCGAAGGGTAGTCGTCACGTCGCCGCCCCGCCCGAACCCCGTACGCCTTCCGGCCGACCTGCACGGCATGTCACAACATGACCATTCCAGCCAAGGTTGGGCTCGATTTCATATCTCTTCGAGACCGATGACCTCAAGGCAATTGACGGTGTTTGTACCAACTGGTGACCGGAATCAGAACCGGCAAGCGCGTCGGAGCCTCGCGTCGACCCAGGTCAGCAAGGTGTGGCCAAAGGGGTATGTGGGGCGTTTCACGCCACGACACGGGGGAGTGACCTGGTGGAGAGTCGTCGCGGCCCGCTCAAGAGTGCGGTACCGTCCAACATCGTGAGCCCTGTACGTCGCTGTTCGCGCACCGCCTGCGGCCGTCCCGCCGTTGCGACGCTGACGTACGTCTACGCCGACTCGACCGCGGTCCTCGGCCCGCTCGCCACCTACGCCGAACCCCACTGCTACGACCTGTGCGCGGAGCACTCCGAGCGCCTCACCGCGCCGCGTGGCTGGGAGGTCGTCCGCCTGCTCGACGGCTCGGCTCCGGCCCAGCCCAGCGGGGACGACCTGGAAGCGCTCGCGAACGCGGTGCGTGAGGCGGCCCGTCCCCAGGAGCGGGCCGCGGGCGCCGGCGGCGGCTCCCGTACCGCGGACCCCATGGAGGTCGCCCGCCGCGGCCACCTGCGCGTTCTCCGCTCCCCGGACAACTGACGCGCTCCCTCTGAGCTCACGGGTCACATAAACCACCGCACAACCATTGACGCCTCCTTGTCGCGAACACGACCATTCCGTGAGAACGAAGCGAGAAATCGCTTTCGCATGGCGGAATCCGGGAGGCGCCCGTGTACGTCCAGGAACTGGAACCCGTCGCCGGCTCGCTCGGCCTCTCCGCGCTCGTGGCGGCCCTGCCCCTCGTGATCGTCCTGGTCCTGCTCGGCGGCGTCCGCATGAAGGCGCACCTCGCGGGCCTGATCGGCCTGCTGGCCGCCGTCCTGGTCGCCTGCCTGGCGTACGGGATGCCACTGGACCAGACGCTCTCCAGCGGCGTCCAGGGCGCCGTCTTCGGCCTCTTCCCCATCATGTGGATCGTCGTCAACGCCCTCTGGGTCTACCGGATGACCGTCCGCACCCGGCACTTCGACGTCCTCCGCCGCTCCTTCGGCCGCCTCTCCGACGACCCACGCATCCAGGCGCTCGTCATCGCCTTCTGCTTCGGCGCCCTCCTGGAGGCCCTCGCCGGGTTCGGCGCCCCCGTCGCGATCTCCGCCGTGATGCTGGTGGCCCTCGGCTTCGACCCCGTACGCGCCGCCGTGGTCGCGCTGGTCGCCAACACCGCGCCGGTGGCGTTCGGCGCCATGGGCACACCGGTCGTCACGCTCGCCCAGGTCACCGGCCTGCCGCTGGACTCCGTGGCGTCGGTGGTCGGCCGCCAGACCCCGCTGCTCGCCCTCGTCGTACCGCTCGTGCTGGTCTGGCTGGTGGACGGCCGCCGCGGCCTGCGCGAGACCTGGGTCCCCGCGCTGGTCTGCGGAGTCGCCTTCGCCGTGGCCCAGTTCGTCGCCTCCAACTACGTCTCCGCCCAACTCGCCGACATCGGCGCCGCCCTGGCCGGCGCCGGCGCGCTCGTCGCCGTGCCGCGCTCCCGGGTGCCCGCCACCGAGTCCGTACGGGCCTCCGTGCTGACCGGCGCCCGCAGCGAGGAACTGGACGAGGAGGACCCGCGCGGCGAGGTGGTCCGCGCCTACGCCCCGTACGCGCTGATCGTGGCGATCTTCTCGGTCGCGCAGATCCCGGCGGTGAAGGACTGGCTCGCCGGTGCCACCCAGACCTACGACTGGCCCTTCCTGGACGTCGCGGGCCCGGACGGGGAGCCCGTGGGCGGCAACGTGTTCACCTGGCCGATCGTCTCCACCGGCGGCACCCTCGTGCTGATCGCCGGGGTGTTCACGGCGGCCGTGATCGGGGTGCGCGCGGGGGCGGCGGTCAAGGAGTGGCTGGCGACGGTGCACGAACTGCGGTTCGCCATCCTCACGGTGACATCGGTGCTGGCACTGGCCTACGTCATGAACCTCTCGGGCCAGGCGGCGACGATCGGCCACTTCGTCGCGGCGGCGGGGGCGGGGCTCGCCTTCCTCTCCCCGGTGCTGGGCTGGTTCGGAGTCGCCGTCTCGGGCTCGGACACCTCCTCCAACGCGCTGTTCGGCGCCCTCCAGGTGACCGCCGCCCAGCAGTCCGGGCTCTCCCCCGAACTGCTCGCCGCCGCCAACAGCTCCGGCGGCGTGCTGGGCAAGATGATCTCGCCGCAGAACCTCACCATCGCCTGCGCGGCCGTCGGACTGGCGGGCCGCGAGGGCGACTTGCTGCGCAAGGTGCTGCCCTGGAGCCTCGGCCTGCTGCTCGTGATGTGCCTGGTCGTGGTGGGCCAGAGCACGGCGGTGCTGGGCTGGATGCTGCCCTGAGCTCCCGCGACGCCCGCCGGCCCGGCCGGTGACCCCGGCCGGAGTGTCACCCCGCTACGGGTAGTTTGTGGTGACCGACAGGACTTCCGGAAGGGCTGGCCGTGGCTGCTGATCTGTCGCAGATCGTTAAGGCGTACGACGTGCGCGGAGTCGTCCCCGACCAGTGGGACGAGAAGCTCGCCGAGCTCTTCGGCGCCGCCTTCGTCCGGGTGACCGGCGCGACCGCCGTCGTCACCGGCCACGACATGCGGCCGTCGTCCCCCGGACTGTCGGGCGCCTTCGCGCGCGGAGCCGCGGCCCAGGGCGCCGACGTCACCGAGATCGGCCTGTGCTCCACGGACCAGCTCTACTACGCCTCGGGCGCGCTGAACCTGCCGGGTGCGATGTTCACCGCCTCGCACAACCCGGCCCGGTACAACGGCATCAAGCTGTGCCGCGCGGGCGCCGCCCCGGTCGGCCAGGACACCGGCCTGACCGAGATCCGGGAACTCGTCGAAGAGTGGAGCGAGTCGGGCGCCCCGGAGCCGGCGGCGAGTGCCGGAACGATCACCCGGCGGGACACGCTGGACGACTACGCGGCACATCTGCGCTCGCTCGTCGACCTGACCGCCGTCCGCCCGCTCAAGGTCGTCGTCGACGCGGGCAACGGCATGGGCGGGCACACCGTCCCGACGGTCTTCGACGGGCTGCCGCTCACCCTCGTCCCGATGTACTTCGAACTCGACGGCACCTTCCCCAACCACGAGGCCAACCCCCTCGACCCGGCCAACCTGGTCGACCTGCGGGAGCGGGTCCGCGAGGAGGGCGCCGACCTCGGCCTCGCCTTCGACGGCGACGCCGACCGCTGCTTCGTCGTCGACGAGCGCGGCGAGCCGGTCTCCCCGTCCGCGATCACCGCACTGGTGGCCTCCCGCGAGCTGGCCCGCAACGGCGGCAAGGGCACGGTCATCCACAACCTGATCACCTCCTGGTCGGTCCCCGAGGTCGTACGGGAGAACGGCGGCACCCCCGAGCGGACCCGCGTGGGCCACTCCTTCATCAAGGCCGAGATGGCGAGGACCGGCGCGATCTTCGGCGGCGAGCACTCCGCGCACTACTACTTCCGCGACTTCTGGAACGCCGACACGGGCATGCTGGCCGCCCTGCACGTCCTCGCCGCCCTCGGCGGACAGCACGGCACCCTGTCCGCCCTGGTCGCCCAGTACGACCGCTACGCGGGCTCCGGCGAGATCAACTCCACCGTCGACGACCAGAGCGCCCGCCTCGCCGCGATCAGGGCCGCCTACGAGGGCCGCGAGGGCATCACCCTCGACGAACTCGACGGCCTCACCGTCACCGCCGCCGACTGGTGGTTCAACGTCCGCCCGTCCAACACGGAACCCCTCCTCCGCCTGAACGCGGAGGCCCGCGACGAGGCCACCATGGCAAAAATCCGCGACGAGGCCCTGACCCTCATCCGAACCTGACCCCCACCGAGCCAGCCGCCCCTCCCGTTCCCGCGGGCAGTCGTCCCGCTGGGGGAGGGCGGGCGCGACGGCACCCCGCGAGCGCCGGGCCGCGTTGCCCCTTCCGTTCCCGCTGAGGCGTGCGGCCGCGCAGCCGCCCCTCCCGTTGCCGCGGACAGCCGTGCCGCTGGGACGGTGGGCGAGGGGGCGCGCCGGCACCCCGCGGGCGCCGGGCCGCGTTGCCCCTTCCGTTCCCGCTCAGGCGGGCGCGCGCAGCCGCCCCTTCCGGTTCCCGCGGGCAGTCGTGCCGTTGGGCCGGCACGGGTGGGCGCGACGGCACCCTGTCGGCGCCGGGCCGCATAGCCCCTCCGCCCCTAAGGCGGGCGCGCGCAGCTGCCCCACCCGCTTCCGCGGGCAGTCGTGCCGCTGGGGCGGCACGGGTGGGCGCGACGGCGCCCCGTCGGCGCCGGGCTGCGCAACCACCCCCCGACCGGCCCCAACGCCACCCGCCCCGCACCGGCGGTACCCTGACCAGCACATCGACCCCAGCGAAGGGACCCCCATGCCACTCGAAGCCGGCCTCCTGGAGATCCTCGCCTGCCCGGCCTGCCACTCCCCCCTCAAGGAGCAGGACTCGGAGCTGATCTGCACCGGCGCGGACTGCGGCCTGGCCTACCCCGTCCGGGACGGCATCCCCGTACTCCTCGTCGACGAGGCCCGCCGCCCCGCGTAACACGCACCCGGCGCCCGCGCCCGCGTAACGCGCACCACGCACCGCCCCGCCGCCCCCGCCGATCGAAGATCGGAGCCTGCCGCCCATGCTCGACGAATCGCTGCTCGACTCCCCGGAGGGCCTCGCCGAGGCCGACCGCCGCGCCCTGCTCCGCGGCGCCGCCGAGGCCGGCGCCCGCGTCCGCACCGCCGCACGGCTCGCCGCCGAGGCCGGCGTCAACGGGCTCAAACCCGACGGCCGCCCCCGCGCGGTCCTCATCGCGGGCCCCGGCGCCGCCGCCACCCAGACCGCCGACCTCCTCGGCACCCTGGCCGGCGCGGGCAGCCCCGTCACCCGCCTCGCCCCCACCGGCGTCGCCCCCGCGGCAGGCGCCCTGCGCTGGGAGCTCCCCGGCTGGGCCGGCTCCGTGGACCTCCTCCTCATCGCCACCCCCGACGGCACCGAGCCCGGCCTGTCGCTGCTCTTCGAGCAGGCATACCGCCGCGGCTGCACCGTCGTCGCGGTCGCCCCCGCCGGCACCCCGCTCGCCGACGCGGTCGGCGGCTCCCACGGCATGTTCGTCCCCATGGCCACCGCGCCCTACGACCATGACGAACCCCTCGCCGCCGCAGCGCCCGGCGTCCTGTGGGCGCTGCTCACCCCGCTGCTCGCCCTCCTGGACCGCACCGGCCTGCTCACCGCCCCGCCGGACGCCCTGGAGGCGATCGCCGACCGCCTCGACGGCATCGCCGAACGCTGCGGGCCGGCCATCGTGACGTACAGCAACCCCGCCAAGACCCTCGCCGCCGAACTCGCCGACACGCTGCCCGTCGTGTGGACGGAGGGCGTCTCGGCCGGCCCGGCGGGCCGCCGCTTCGCCGCCGCGCTCGCCGAACTGTCCGGCACCCCCGCCGTCGTCGCCGAACTGCCCGAGGCGCTCGCCGCACACGGCGCCCTGCTGGCCGGCCGGCTCGCCGCCGGCGCGGACCCGGACGACTTCTTCCGCGACCGCGTGGAGGAGAAGCCCGCCCTGCACGCCCGCGTGGTGCTGCTCCGCGACCGGCCCATCGGCGGCCTCACCGCGGCCCCCGCCGCCCGGGACCTGGCCCTCACCCACGACGTGCCGATCAGCGAGCTGGAGCCGGAGGCGGGCGGCGAACTGGAGACCCTCGCGGAACTGATCGCCGTCACGGATTTCGCCGCCGTTTACCTGGCGCTCGCCTCGGGAGCCTGATCATGCCCGGGACACCCTGACTTCCCCCGCGCAGACGCACGACACCGCGCGCCCGCACGAGAACCGGCAGAAGGAACGCAGAGACGCCATGGACCGCCTCGACAACACCATCCGCCCCTACGCCTGGGGTTCCACCACCGCCCTCCCGCGGCTGCTCGGCACCGAACCGACGGGAGAGCCGCAGGCGGAGATGTGGATGGGCGCCCACCCCGGCGCGCCCTCGCGCACCGGCCGGGGCACGCTCGTCGAGGTCATCGACGCCGACCCGGAGAAGGAACTCGGCCCGGACTCGGTCGCCAGGTTCGGCCCCCGGCTGCCCTTCCTCCTCAAGCTGCTCGCCGCCGGCGGCCCGCTCTCCCTCCAGGTCCACCCCGATCTGACGCAGGCGAAGGAGGGCTACGCGGACGAGGAGCGGCGCGGCGTCCCGGTGACCGCCCCGCACCGCAACTACAAGGACGCCAACCACAAGCCCGAACTGGTCTGCGCCCTCACCGAGTTCGACGGACTGTGCGGCTTCCGCGACCCGCTGCGCGCCGCCGAGCTCCTCGACGGCCTCGGCGTCGACACCCTGAAGCCCTACGTCGACCTGCTGCACGCCCACCCCGAGGAGGCGGCGCTGCGGGAGGTCCTCACCGCGATCCTCACCGCCGACCGCGAGGAGATGGCCCGCACCGTCACGGAGGCGGCCGCCGCCTGCGACCGCCTCGGCGGCGCCTACGCCCCGTACGCCGACATCGCCCACCACTACCCGGGCGACCCCGGTGTCATCGCGGCGATGCTCCTCAACCACGTCCGTCTCCAGCCGGGAGAGGCCCTCTTCCTCGGCGCCGGCGTCCCGCACGCCTACCTCGACGGCCTCGGCGTCGAGATCATGGCCAACTCGGACAACGTCCTGCGCTGCGGCCTGACCCCCAAGCACGTCGACGTCCCCGAACTCCTGCGCATCGTCCGCTTCGAGGCCGGCGACCCCGGCGTACTGCGCCCGGAGGCCGGTCCCGACGGTGAGGAGGTCTACGAGACCCCCATCGACGAGTTCCGGCTGTCCCGCTACGTCCTTCCGGCCGGCGGCACCACCCGCGACCTCACCCTGACCACCCCGCAGATCCTGCTCTGCACGGCCGGCTCGGTGCGGGCGGGCGAGCACGAACTGTCCCCGGGTGCCTCCGTCTTCGTCCCGGCGGGTGAGAAGGCCGAGGTCTCGGGTACCGGAACGCTGTTCCGTGCCACGGTCGTCGTCCGACGGCCGTGACGGAGACCTGACATCCCGTCGTCCGGCCGGGCTGCAACAATGGCCCACCGTCACAGGACGGGGGAGAGTCCCGGGCGGCGTACGCACACGCCCGCCCGGGCCCCACACGGCGTACGAAGGGACAACGCGGACACATGAGCGCGTCAGGCGGCACCAAGGCGATCGTGGCGGCACTCGCCGCCAACCTCGCGATCGCGGTAGCGAAGTTCGTGGCGTTCCTCTTCAGCGGCTCCTCGTCGATGCTCGCCGAGTCCGTGCACTCGCTCGCCGACTCCGGCAACCAGGGGCTGCTGCTGGTGGGCGGCAAGAGGGCCCAGCGCCAGGCGACCCCGCAGCACCCCTTCGGCTACGGCCGTGAGCGCTACATCTACGCCTTCCTCGTCTCCATCGTGCTCTTCTCGGTCGGCGGCATGTTCGCCCTCTACGAGGGCTACGAGAAGATCAAGCACCCGCACGAGCTGGAGCACTGGTACTGGCCGGTCGGCGTCCTCGTCTTCGCGATCATCGCGGAGTCCTTCTCCTTCCGCACCGCCATCAAGGAGTCCAACGGGCTGCGCGGCGACCGCTCCTGGAAGGAGTTCGTCCGCCACGCGAAGGCACCCGAGCTGCCGGTCGTCCTTCTGGAGGACCTCGGCGCACTCGTGGGCCTGATCCTCGCCCTCGGCGGTGTCGGCATGGCCCTGGCCACCGGCGACAGCGTCTGGGACGGCATCGGCACCCTCTGCATCGGCGTCCTGCTCATCCTGATCGCCCTGGTCCTCGCCGTCGAGACGAAGTCGCTGCTGCTCGGTGAGGCCGCGGGCCCCGAGGCGACCCAGAAGATCGAGGCCGCGGTCGTCGACGGCGACACCGTCACCCGCATCATCCACATGCGCACCCTCCACATCGGCCCCGAGGAGCTGCTGGTCGCCGCGAAGATCGCCGTCCGGCACGACGACACGGCCGCCGAGATCGCCGCGGCCATCAACGCCGCCGAGACGCGCATCCGCGAGGCCGTCCCGATCGCCCGGGTGATCTACCTCGAGCCGGACATCTACAGCGAGGCCGAAGCCGCCAAGGGCGCCGACCCCGAGGCCACCCCCGGCGGCCCGACCTCTCCCGACGCCGCTCACTGAGCCCTTCCGGGCCAGGGGCCCCGCCGGTCGTCCGGCGGGGCCCTTCGCCGTCCGCGGCCCGGATCGGCCTGATGTGTACGCGGCCGGACTGGGGACGGCAGGGTCCGGCGGTGTAGCTTGGGACGGAGCCAGACGTCGCTGCTGATGGCGGTCGGGCGGTCCCACCGGGGACCG